>JANQIU010000343.1 GCA_028281985.1 Alphaproteobacteria bacterium
GCTGGTGGCCGTCACCGAGACGACGACCGACGGGGACATTTCGGCGCTGACGGGCGCCCTGACGGAGGTGTTGCGATGAGCGAGATCCGCGCCCGCCCCACACGACCGGTCGAAGGCGGCATGACGCCAGCGCCGCTGACGGAAACCGCCACCGGCGACCGGGCGCTCGTGGTCGAGGAACCGCTGATTTTCGAGCAGGACACGCCCGGCAAATGCGGCGTCGACCTGGGTCCACCGGCGGACACGCCGCTTCGGATCGGCGGCGTGGCACCCCGCGGGACCATCGGGCTGCCGGGTCTGTCGGAACCCGAGGTGGTGCGCCACTACACGCGCCTGAGCCAAAAGAACATGGGCATCGACACCACCATGTATCCGCTGGGCTCGTGCACGATGAAGCACAACCCGCGGCTGAACGAGAAGATGGCCCGCCTGCCCGGGTTCGCCGACCTGCACCCGCTACAACCGGTCGCCACGGTTCAGGGCGCCCTGGAACTGATCCACGTGCTGGCCCACTGGCTGTCGACGCTGACCGGCATGCCCGGCGTCGCCATGACCCCCGGGGCCGGCGCCCAGGGCGAGCAATGCGGGATGATGGCCATCCGCGCGGCGCTGGAGCACCGCGGCGAAACCCGCCGCCGGGTGCTGGTGCCGGAATCGGCCCATGGCACCAATCCGGCCACGGCCGCTTCCCTGGGCTTTATGGTCGACAGCCTGCCGGCGGCGGAAGACGGCCGGGTCGACATGGCAGCATTCCGGGCCAAGCTGGGACCCGATGTCGCCGGCATCATGCTGACCAATCCGAACACCTGCGGGTTGTTCGAACGCGACATCGTCACGATCGCCGATGCCGTGCATGAGGCGGGCGGCTACTTCTACTGCGATGGCGCCAACTTCAACGCCATCGTCGGCCGGGTCCGGCCTGGGGACCTGGGCATCGACGCGATGCACATCAACCTGCACAAGACTTTCTCCACCCCGCATGGCGGCGGCGGCCCCGGCGCCGGGCCGGTGGTGCTGTCGGAGGCCCTGGCCCCCTTTGCCCCCGTGCCCCGCGTGGTCCGGCAAGCGGACGGCAGCTTCGCCCTGGTGGAAGGCGAGCCGCAGGATGGCGCACCGGCCGGCATCGGCCGGATGAAGGCATTTCATGGCCAGATGGGGATGTTCGTCCGGGCCCTGGCCTTCATGCTGAGCCATGGCGCCGACGGTTTGCGCCAGGCGGCCGACGACGCGGTGCTGAACGCCAACTACGTGCTGGCCCGGCTGAAGGACGTATTGAGCGCGTCGTTCGAAGGTCCTTGCATGCACGAAGCCCTGTTCGACGACCGCTTCCTGAAGGATACCGGGGTTACCGCCCTCGATTTCGCCAAGGCGATGATCGATGAAGGGTTCCATCCGATGACCATGTACTTCCCGTTGGTCGTGCACGGCGCGCTGCTGGTGGAACCGACCGAAAGCGAGAGCCGGGAGACCCTGGACCGCTTCATCGACGCCGTCGCAAGCCTGGCAGCCAGGGCCAGGAACGGCAGCGTTTCCGGGTTCCAGGCAGCGCCGCAGTTCACGCCCAGGCGGCGGCTGGACGAAACGCGGGCAGCGCGTCAGCCGGTGTTGCGCTGGCGACCGCCGGTCGCCTCAGCCGAAGCGGCGGAGTGATGGCATACCGGCCGGCCTGGTTGACCCAGTTCAACTGCTCGTACTGCCGGCGGGCGCGCGCCCTTTGGGCGCATACCACCACTGACCGGGTGACGCTGATCCACGATCCCGATGCAACGATCCGCTATGTCTGGGGCGACAGGACGCTGGCCTTCGTATCGTGCCGGTCCTGCGGCTGCACGACCCACTGGGTCAGCCTGGATGCCGCACCGGATTCCCGTCTCGCCGTCAATTGCGCGATGGTCGATCCGGATCGTCTGAAGGACATCCCGATCCGCCGCTTCGACGGGGCGGAAAGCTGGGATTACCTCGATTGACCGGACGGAACAGCGGCACCGTCCGGCTTCGGGTCAATTGAGCCGGGCCGGCAGGTCCTCGATTGCGCCTTTGACCAGCGCAGACCCCGTATCCGGGTCGCTTTCCAGTCGGTCGGCAATCAGTTGCCGCGCCGCCGCCACGGCAACGTCGACGGCCAGCCCGCGGACTTCCGCCGCGGCGGCCTGCTCGGCCTGGGCGATGCGGTCCATGGCCGCCTTCTCGCGCCGTGTCAGCGCCTGCTCCATCTCAGCCAGGGTCCGCTCGCGCAGCCGCTCGGCCTCCTGATGGGCATGGGTGATGATCTCTTCCGCTTCCTTCAGCGCCTCGCGCTGCCGCCGCTGGAAAGCCGCATGCTGCGCCTGGGCCTCTTCCCGCAGCCTCTGGGCTTCGTCCAGGTCGTGACGGATGCGGGCCGCACGGGTATCGAGCGTGCTGATCAGGGCGCTGCGAAACGGCTTGAACACCAGTGCGATCAGGATCACCAGCGCGATCAGCATCAGCACTTCGGTGGACAGGAACCCCGCTTCGGCGTCGGCCGCCGCATCCGCCCGGGGCGTGTCGCCGGTTTCGACGATGGCCTGTTCTTCGGCCGTTTCGGCCGCCTCCGCGCCTTCACCCTCGGCGGGTTCGGCCTCGGCCTGGGCGAGGAGCAGCCAGGGGTTCTCGTTGGCCATCTCAGCGATCCCCCGTCATCGCCCGGTCGACGCTGGCTTCCACCGCAGCTTCCGCAGGAGCCGCACCGGCAAGCTTGGCCGTCACTTCGGTGGCCAGTTCACCGGCAATATCGCGGACCTGGGCGGCCGCCTGATCGCGGGCCCGGGCGATGCGGGACTCCGCTGCGGCGATCCGGTCGGCCAGCTCGCTGTTGAACGCCTGTTCGCGCGCCGTGCTCTGTTCGGCAAGGTTCTGGGCGACCTTGGCCATGATCGCCGAGGCTTCGCCCCGCGCCTTTTCCAGCGCCCCTTCATAGGCCGCGATCACCTGTTCGGTCTCGCGCTTCAGCGATTCCGCTTTGTCCAGATCATCGGCAATCCGTTCGGACCGCAGATCCAGAACCTCGGTGATCCGGGGCAGGGCGATCCGGGACATCAGCAGGTAGAGGGCGCCGAACACCACCACCAGCCAGAATATCTGGCTGGCGAAGCTGGACGGGTCGAACTGGGGCATATGCGCACTCCCAGGCCGGCAAGATGCGCGCCCGGAACGGCCAGCGGCCCCGGGCGCCGGCGGGCTTAGCCGAACAGGATCATGAGGCCGATGATCAGGGCGAACAGGGCGATCGCCTCGGTCACGGCAAAGCCGATATAGACGCTGGCGCCGATGTCGTCCTTCGCCGCGGGGTTCCGGGCCAGGGCCTGGAAGTAGCTCGCCCAGACGTTACCCACACCAAGACCGGCACCGATCATGCCGATGGCGGTCAGTCCGGCGCCAATAAAACGTGCGGCTTCAGCGTCCATGATGGTTTTCCTCTCGCAAGGTCAGCGGGGTGATATCGCCGGATCGGCACCGGCGCAATGGTGATTGCCACATTTGCGGCGGGCGACGGGTGTCAGTGGAGGTGCAGGGCTTCGTGGAGGTAGATGCACGACAGGATGGTGAAGACGTAAGCTTGGATGATGGCGATCAGCACCTCCAGCGCGTACACGGCGACCAGACCGGTCAGCGGCAGCAGGCCGAACACGCCCAGCGGAACGATGAACCCCGCGATCACCTTCAGCATCAAGTGGCCCACGGTCATGTTGGCGAACAGCCGGACCGCCAGGCTGAAGGGACGCGACAGGTAGGACATCAGTTCGACGGGTATCAGGATGATCGCCGTCCACCACGGCGCGCCAGCCGGCAGGAACAGCCGCAGGAACCGCGCCTTGTGCTTGACGATGCCGATGATGGTGATGCCGACGAACACCACCGCCGCCATGGCGAACGTCACGATGATGTGGCTGGTGAAGGTGAAGCTGCCGGGGATCAGACCCAGCAGATTGCCGAACAGGATGAAGGTGAACAGCGTGAAGATGAAGGGGAAGTAGGGCCGCCCGCCGCTGCCCACATTGTCCCGCACCATGTTGGCGACCAACTCGTAGGTCAGCTCGGCCATGGATTGCACGCGGGTCGGCACCAGCGCGCGGCCGCGCATGCTGCCGATCAGAAAGAAGGTGACCACCGTGGCCGCCAGCACCATCCACGCCGACGAGTTGGTGAACGACAGGTCAAGGCCGCCCACGTTGATGTCCACGATCGGCTTGACCTCGAACTGCTCAAGCGGCCCCGCCACGCCCCTGCTCCTTCGTTCCGTCGCCGTTTCCGGCACTGCCGTCGCTGCTCTCGGGTTGGCGTCGCGCCGCTTCCAGCGCCATCGCCGTGCGGTACACGCTCATGAAGGCCGCGCCGCACCCAAGCATGAAGAACACCAACAAGAACCACGGTGCCGTACCCAGCCACCGGTCCAGTGCGATACCGATGACCACCCCCACCGCCACCGCCGCGACGATGTCGATGGCGACCCGAAGCCCCAGCCCCACTCCGCGGTTGTCGCCCCCCAAGGCGCCGCCACGCGGTTTGAGGGCTGCCTGGCGGCGTGCCTGCGCATCGCGAAGACGACGATCGAGATCCGTCAGGCGCGAACGCCCCTCATCGGTCCGATCTTGATCTTCAGGGCGCACGCGCGATCCGCTCCAGCGGGAGGGTTCAGGTCAGCCCGAGCCGTCGGCTCTGGCCAACGGCGGCGGGACCATAGGTGGCCGCTTCCGACACTGTCAAGGCCAGCCGGCAAGCGGTATCCGGCGCATCCGGGGCCGATACGCCCCGGGGAAAAGCGCCTTGCGTGCTTCGGGCGAAACCGCCATCGGCGCGAACAGGCCCCCATCCCGACAGGCGCCGGTTCAGCCGACGTCGCGCAGAACCTCCGCCTGCTGAAGGTCAACGGAAACCAGGCGGCTGACACCGCGTTCGGGCATGGTGACACCGAACAGCCGATCAACCCGGGCCATGGTCATCCGGTGATGGGTGATCACCAGAAACCGCGTGTCGCCGCGCCCTGCCAGTTCCTCCAACAGGGTGCAGAACCGGTCGACATTCGCGTCATCCAGCGGCGCGTCGACCTCGTCGAGGACGCAGATCGGCGCGGGATTGGTCATGAACACGGCAAACAGCAGCGCAATCGCCGTCAGCGCCTGTTCACCACCGGACAGCAACGACAGGTGTTGCAGCCGCTTGCCCGGCGGGCTTGCGAAGATCTCCAGGCCGGCCGCCAGGGGGTCCTCCGCTTCCGTCAGCCGCAGGCTGGCCTTGCCGCCACCGAACAGGCGGACGAACAGCTCCTGGAAATGCCGGTCGACGACCTCGAATGAGGCCAGGAGCCGGTCCCGCGCCTCCCGGTTCAGGCTGGCGATACCGTGCCGCAACCGGTTTATGGCACCGATCAGGTCCTCGCGCTCGCCCATCAGGGCGGCGATGCGCTGATCCAGCTCCTCGGCTTCGGCTTCGGCGCGCAGGTTGACCGTGCCCAGCGACTCCCGTTCGCGGAACAGGCGTTGAAGCCCGGCTTCGGCGTGGTCGCGGGACGGCGGATCGTCGCCGGGGGCCAGGCCGGCGATCTGGGCCGCACGGTCCGGCGGGCACTCCAGGCGCTCGGCAATCCGTTCCGCCACGCCCTCGACCTGGGTCTGGGCCGCTGTCACCTCGGCTTCCGCGCGAACCCGGGTCTCCCGAACACCGGTCAGGTCGCTTTCCGCCGCCTTCAATTGTTTGGCCGCGTCCGCCTGCCGCGTGGTCGCAACCGCCAGGTCGTCGGAAGTCGCGGCGCGCTGGCGCTCGGCGACCGCGATTTCGTCGCCCAGGCGGTCCCGCTCCACCGCGATCTCCCCGGGTCGATGGGCCAGGGAGTCCAGTTCGGCCGCGGTCGCCTCACGGCGCTGGTGCAGCTCGGCCAGCCGGGCGGTGGTGCCGCCGGCCCGCGCCTGCCACATCGCCGTCTCCCGGTCGATCGCCGACATTCGGGCGGTTCGGCTTTGCATCTCCTGGCGCAGCCGTTCACGGGCGCCCCGCTGCTCGGTCAGGCCAGCCCGCTTGTCGCTCGCCAGCACCCGGGATTCGGCCAGGGCGGTGCGCAACGATTCGCCATCGGGCAGATCGGCAATCGCCGCCTCGGACTCGGCCAGGGTCCCGGCCGCCGCCGCGGCGTCGGCAGCGACCTGATCCAACTGTCTCGCGACCGCGGCAAGATCGCCCTGTTGGGCCAGCAGACGGCGCTCGCTTTCCGCCAAACGATCGCGGGCCTGGGCGACCATCCGGCCGGCCGCCTGTTCCGCCTGCCGGGCTTCGCGGTCCGCCTTCTGGGCCTGCTCAGCCAGGCCACGCGACTGCCCTGCCGCCTGACCG
>JANQIU010000026.1 GCA_028281985.1 Alphaproteobacteria bacterium
CAGGTCGGCTGGCAGTGGCTGGGCGATCTGTCGGATCGCCCCGATGCCGACAGCCTGCGCAAAGCGGCGGCCGCCTGGGCGCCCCACCGCAGCGCCGCCGCGCTGCTGATCTGGCGGTTCTACCTGTCCGACACGGCCCGCCGGCGGGCGGAACGGGCGCCGAGCGCCAAACTCAAGCGGGCAACCGATCCGCCACGACGGACCAGTTGACCAGCGATTCCAGCACCGCGCTGACATGCTCGCCGCGCCGGTTTTCGTAGTCCAGGTAGTACGCATGCTCCCAGACATCGATGCCGAGTAGCGCCGTGCGCCCCCGGGCCAGCGGGTTGTCCGCATTGCGGGTGCCGGTCAGATGCAGGCTGCCGGCGTGCCATTCCAGCCAGGCCCAGCCGCTGCCGAAGACGGTGGCAGCGGTGCCCGCCAGCGCCGCCTTGAACGGCTCGAAGCCGCCGAAAGACTCTTCGATCGCGGTGGCCAGCCTTCCTTCCGGCGCCGACGGGCCGCCGGGGCGGAACTGGTCCCAGTAGATCACGTGGTTCCAGGCCTGGCCGGCATTGTCGAAGACGCCCTGCAAGGACGGCACGCCGGAGGAGCGGACGACCACCTCTTCCAGCGTCAGGGCTTCCAGCGGCGTGTCCACCGTCAGCCGGTTCAGATTGCGGAAGTAGCCCGCATGATGGGCGCCGTAGTGCAGTCCGACCGTTCGCGCGCTGATCGCCGGCTCCAGGGCGGTATCGGGATAGGGCAGCGGCGGCTGGACGAACGATTCGGCACGGGCCGGTCGCGACCACAAGGCCGGTGCGGCAAGACCGGCAAGCGCAGCGGTCCCGGACGCCAGAAACCCGCGGCGGGACAGCGGGGTGGATACGCTCATCGCATTTCCCTTTGTTGACGGTGGCTGATCGATTTGCGGGTGAAACACAATGTCCGGTTGGTGAAGTAGGCTTACTTACCCACCAAACCATCCCTACGCGCCCGCAGGTGTCGTCAGATGCCCGCTACGGCGAACGGCGGGGCAAGTAAGCTTGCCCCGCCGCCCTATGCCCCCTGCCGCGATACCGGATGGGGAGCCCTAGTGCCGGCCGAATCGCCGGGGGAACCGGTGCCGAAGGCCGCCAAACCGGCCGCGCCGGAAGCCGAAGCGCCGTCGGCCCAGGCGATGGTGGCCAAAGCGATGGTGGCCAAAGCGATGGTGACCGCGTCCCCGGAACCGGTGCCGGTGTCCGTGGCTGGTTAGATGCAGGTCGCCGCCCTGGCGATCCCGGCTGATCGACTCTTCGGCCGGAAAGACGACCTGTGCTTCCGCCTCTTTGGCCGCTACGCTGGCCAGCGCTGCGCCAGCAATCGTCGCGGCCCCAAGGCCGAACAGGTTTCGACGCGTGATCATGACGTTCTCCATGCGGTTGCGCTCTGTGCTTGGTCCGCATGTGGGGCGCACGGTTGGGGCTTGAACCCGGCGCCACGCAGTTGTGAGAGAACCGTGACCCGGGTTCGAACCGGGTCCGCATCGATACCGCCGCTACGGATGCCGCCATGCATGCTGCCGTTGTCGTGTTCCCTGGATCCAATTGCGACCGCGACGTCGCCACGGCGCTGGAGCGGGCGACCGGCAGGCCCCCGACCCTGGTGTGGCACGGCGATGCCGACCTGCCGCCGACCGACCTGATCGTGCTGCCGGGCGGCTTTTCCTACGGCGACTACCTGCGGGTCGGCGCCATGGCGGCGCATTCGCCGATCCTGCGCGCCGTGAAGACGCGGGCACGGGCGGGCGTGCCCGTCCTGGGGATCTGCAACGGCTTCCAGATCCTGTGCGAGGCGGGTCTGCTGCCGGGCGCGTTGATGCGCAACCGCGATCTGCGATTCGTCTGTCGGACGGTGGCTCTGCGCGTCGAGTCCGACGCGACCCCCTACACCGCCGGATACGCCAAGGGCCAGACGATCCGCATCCCGGTCGCCCATCATGACGGGAACTACTTTGCCGACCCGGGAACCCTCGCAGCGCTGGAGTCGGAAGGACGCGTGGCCTTCCGCTACGTCGCAGCCAACGGCGATGCGGACACGTCCTACAATCCCAACGGCTCCTGTGCCGACATCGCCGGGATCGCCGATCCCACCGGCCGCATCCTCGGCCTGATGCCGCATCCGGAACGCGCGGTCGATCCGGCGCATGGCGGCACCGATGGGGCGCCCTTCTTCCGCGGCCTGGTCGGCGCCCTGAGCTAGCGCATCCGGGCAGCGGGCCGGTCTACAGCTTCGCGTGCCGGCGAATGATGCCTGGGCTCACATGGCTGACCAGTTCGCCGCCCAGCTTGAGGCCGTAATAGGACAGCGCGAGGCCGTAGGCAGATACCGCCTGGACCATCGACAGGCCGACATCCTTGCGCGACCGCACCACGCGCCGCGCCGAGTTCAGAAGATGCCAAGCAAACCGCTTCATCGACCCGACCACCGTGCGGTCCAACCAGGACCGGCCGAGATGCCGGGCCAGCACGACCTCGTCATGCCCGTCACACAGGGCCCGCCACATGAAATGGGTCGCCCCGTTCGGTGACGGGTGTTCGACCCGCGATCGCTCCTGCCGGTAGATGCTGCGCCCGGTGTTCTCGAGATGCCGTGCCAGCACCACGCACTGTCCGCGGAAGGCCGGCAGATCGGGAAACGGGTTCTCGGAAAAGACGCTGCGGCGGAACGCGACATTGTTGGCAAAGAACCCGCCCACCCGCTTCAGTTCCGGCTTGTCGCTGCGCAGCGGGAAGAACCAGAACAGGGCAAACGCCTTCTGATAGAAGCTCTCCAGAGACAGGTAGGTATTGCCCGAAACGACGTCGATATCGGGCCTGCCCAACGCTTCCAGAACCCCCTCCAGCCATCCGGCTTCGGGGATCACGTCGCTGTCCAGGAAGATGACGATCTCCCGGTCCGACAGGCCGAAACCGAAATTCTTCTGCTGATAGTAGGCCAGCCCCTCGGCAGCGATCACCTGGAGCTGGGCAAGATCGTCGTCCTCGAGCCCGGCCCGGTTCACCGCGGTATCGATGATGGCCCGGTCGACGTCCCCGCGGTCGTAGATGATCAGGACTTCGGGGGGACGGTTGGGCGTCGGCGATAGCTGGCCGATCTGGCGATAGAGCTGTCGGAGCATCTGCTCGGCCCGATCTAGTTCGGACAGGCGGGCATTGTCCCATTCGATGATGACGGAAAAGGACGGCGGTGCCGGGGCATGCCCGGTGCCGGTGTCGCCCATGCGCCCCATCGACGGCGCATCGCGCGACGCTTCGGGGAATTCTCGAGACGGCAATGTCATCCCAATCCCAGGCCCCCTTGGTTTGTAGTACCCAATCGTGTGCAATTTATGGACAGGGTAAACAAAGGGTCAATATTCGGTAGATGACTAAAATACCGACCTTATTTCCTGTGTAGGGCGCTGAACTAATCGGCGGGGGCCGACCTGTTTCGGACCGCGCGGAACGACCACCGTCCTAGTACAACAGCCTCGCCAGATCGGCGAAGGCAGGCTGGCCCAGCGAGTCGGGACGGGAGATCAAGCCAAGCGTCCGGGTCGGCGCCGGGTCGGCCATGGGACGCACCGCAACGGTGGACCGGCCGTATCGCAAGACGTCCGGCTTGGGCAGCGCAGTGAAGCCGAGACCGGAAACCACGCACTCCATCACCGGTTCCACGCCGTCGAGCACCAGCAAATCCCTGGGCTGAACGCCGGCGTCCCGCAGAAAACGCGCAACGAGCCGGCCGATCCCCGTATTCGGCGTGAACTGAATGAACGCCAGCGCCTGCGCACACGCCTCGATCGTCCAATCGGCGAAGGAAATCGGCAGCGCGAACACCAGCTCTTCCGTGCGCAGCGGGGCGAACCGCATATCGGCATCCGCATCCACCTGGGTGACGACGGCGGCGTCCAGGTCGCCTTGCCGGACCCGGCGGGCCAGGGTTTCCGACAACCCGGTCTCAATCCTGAACTGGGCTTCCGGCGCCTGTCGCCCGGCACGCGCCAGAAACGCGGGCAGCAGGCGTACGCTCGCCGTGCCGACAAAGCCGATCCGATAGATGCCGGTCAGCGGTGCTTCGCCGCTGCAAAGCGCCAGGACCTCGGCATGGTGGCGCACCATGTCGGCGGCGTGATCGGCCACCAGAACGCCCTGCGGCGTCAGCTTGGGCGGCCGGAAGGTGCGATCGAACAGCGGAACGCCAAGCTCCGCCTCCAACGTCTTCATCTGCATGCTGACGGCGGACAGGGTCATGTGGAGCCGTTCCGCCACTTCGCGGAACGAACCGATGTCGCGGATCGCGGTCAGGGTCTGCAAAGCACGGATCTGCATGAACTTCAGAATCCTTGAATTTAAGCCCCAATCTTATTCGATTGCGCTGTAATCACAAGGACGTGATGCTGGGGTCTGCCACAACCCCGGGTGTCCGCCATGACCATGCTCGACTCCACGCTGTATTCGGCCGATCAGGCGAAGGCCAGGGCACTGGCCCATGATGTGTTTGCGCCCCGGGCGGCGCATTGGGACAGGACCCGGTCCTATTGCTGGGAGAACATCCCCCATCTGGTCGATGCCGGCTTCATGGGGATGACCCTTCCGCAGGCGTATGGCGGGCGCGGCGCCTCGTTCCACGATGCCGTGCTGGTCATCGAGGAACTGGCGAAGGCCTGCACGCTGACCGCCCGGGTCATGGTCGAAGCGAATATGGGCGCCATCAGTGCCATCATGGCCTATGGCACCGAAGCGCAGAAACGCTTCGCCGCCCCCTTCGTGCTCTCCGGCGACAAGCCGGCCATCGCCATCAGCGAGCCCGATGCCGGCAGCGCGGCAACGGAGATGACGACATCGGCCCGCAAGCGAGGCGACCGCTACATCCTGAACGGCCGCAAGCACTGGATCACCGGCGGCGGCGTTTCGCGGCTGTACCTGGTCTTTGCCCGCGTCTTCGACGAGGCCGGGCGGGAACAGGGCATCGGCGGCTTCCTGATGCATCACGAACCTGGAAAGGGTATCGCGCCCGCGGGGTTCGAGGTCGTCCGGCTGGAACGCACCATGGGCCTGTGCGGCATGCCGGAGGCGGAGCTGCGCTTCACGGATGTGGAGATCCCGGAGGATATGGTGCTGGTGCCGCCCTCCGGCTTCCGGCACGGGTTCGCTGACCTGATGAACGCCTACAACAGCCAGCGGGTCGGCGCCGGTACGGTTGCCATGGGCATCGCCGCCGGTGCACTGGAGCGGGCGAAGGAATACTTGTCGGACCGGCACCAGTTCGGCCGGCCCCTGGCCGAA
>JANQIU010000031.1 GCA_028281985.1 Alphaproteobacteria bacterium
GTCGGACAGCATGGTCGCCCGGCTGCGTGGTTCCGGGGGCGGGCGGCCCTGCTTGGCCGACCTTGCGGCCCGGGCTTGGTTCAAACGATCGAGCAGGTCGGATAGGTCGCGCTCGGCGCTATCCCGATCCTGGGCAACGACGACGTAGCGGGAAAGCGATGACGCCGCGAGCGGACCGGTTCCCCATGCGGTCCGGGCCAGCTCTTGCCGGAACACAGGGATCTGCCTGGCCTCGTTAGGCTCGAGGCTGAGAAGCAGGGGAAAGCCGTGCCGCGCGGCGATGGCAATCGTCTCCCGGGAAACGCCGGCCACGTGGATCGGCGGATGCGGTTTCTGGATGGGTGGCGGGCCGACGGCCACATCCGCGAAGGGCCAGGTCGGCCCGGGTGAGGAGATTGGCGACTGGGTCCAGGCGTCCAGCAGGACGGCGAGGGATTCCTCGAACCGGGTTCGCGCGTTGGCGGGATCGATGTCCAGGGCCTGGAGTGTCTCGGGCTCGGTGCTCCGGCCGATCCCCACATCGATACGTCCCCCACTTTGCCGATCCAACTGGGCGATTGCTTCGGCGAGAAGCAGCGGATGGTGAAGCGGCAAGACCAGCACCGACGTGCCGAACCGGAGCCGGCGCGTGCGCGCCAGGACTTCCGCGCCCAGCAGAAGCGTCGAGGGATAGGGAAGGGTATCGCGCCGAAAGTGGAACTCGTTGAACCAGATACCACCGAACCCAAGCGCATCGGCCCGTTCGACCAGCGCCATGAGCGCATCGTGGCCATCTATGCCGACGTCCCGGGCAAACCCGGCGAGATCAAGACGGAGAGGTTGGGCGGTCGGTTTACGCTGGGGGTCAGCCCTCATCCGTTCTTCTCCGACACGGAGAAAGCGGATTCGGTCCCGAAACGGCAGGCCTTGTGCCCGTCACCATAGCCACCCCCCGCCGGAACCCCTCGTCCGGCTGCCTGGTTCGTGCTGGCGGCAGGTCTCCTGGCTCGCGGCTCGGGCGCAGTCTGCCGCCTTCCCAGCCCCGGGGGACCAGTGACATCAGGCAGAATGCTCGCCGCTTACAGTTGCGAGGGCAGCTACGGCTTGTGACGCACCACGCCAAGGGGGCAATGCGGCCGGTACCGTATTCCCTATTACTCCGCGCGAAAGCGGAACCGTCAGCGTGCTACCGTGGT
Source organism: Alphaproteobacteria bacterium (assembly GCA_028281985.1). Taxonomy (GTDB): domain Bacteria; phylum Pseudomonadota; class Alphaproteobacteria; order DSM-16000; family Inquilinaceae; genus JANQIU01. The sequence continues at coordinate 1,176 of JANQIU010000031.1, forward strand.
AACGCCCAGCGATACCGTTGGCAACTGCTCGCCGGTTGGTAGCGGTTCGTCGATGGGCAGGTCCGTCGGTCAGAGAACCGACTGAACGCCAAGGCATCTCGGCCGTGCTGCTTGTATAAGGATAGGGGCGCGAACGCGCCCTCAGCCGGCCTCGTCGCCGCAGCGAGCCACATGCTCGGCCAGAAAGGCCATCACGACGTCCGATGCGCCATGCCGGTGCAGGTCGACATGCCCGGCGCCGGGCACCCACCAGGCCTGCTTCGGCTCCACCGCGGCGTCGAACAGCCGCCGGCCGAAGCGGATGGGCACGGTCCGGTCGGCGTCGCCATGCATGACCAGGAGCGGTGCGCCGATGCCGGCGATGCGCGACAGGCTGTCGAACCGGTCGCGCAGCAGGAGCTTGACCGGAAAGATCGGGTATTGTGCCTGACCGACCTCGGCGACCGAGCTGAACGGCGATTCCAGCATGACGGCGGCCACCCGCGTCTCCGAGGCCAGGCGAACGGCAACGCCGGAGCCCAGCGACTCGCCGTACAGAACCACGCAGGCCGGGGCCACGCCCTGTTCGGCCAGCCAGGCGATCGCCGCGCGGCTGTCGACCGCCAGCCCGGCTTCGCTGGGCGAACCGGGATTGCCGCCATAGCCGCGGTATCCGGCTAGCAGCACGCCGTAGCCGGCCTCCCAGAGATAGCGGACGACCGGGCCGCGGTCGCCCAGGTGACCGGCATTGCCGTGGAAATAGACGATGGTCGGCCGATCCGCCCGCGCGGCCGGCCGGTACCAGGCGGACAGCACCAGCCCGTCCTCTGTGGGATAGTCGACCGGCGTGATCTCCCCCGCCAGGCCGTAGCGGGCCGGATCGGGCGCCGACCGATTGGGAAAGTAGAGCATCGACCGCTGGATGACGTAGAGGCCCGCCACCGTCAGGGCGTAGGCCAAACCGGCGACGGCAACGATGGTGATCATACGGCGGGCGACGCTCCTTAGGACCGGGTGCATCCCGAAATGCTTTCCTCTCCGACCCGATGCCACTCCAGCGTCCCGATGCCGGGGCAGGGGAGCCAGGTATCCTGGTGCGAAAGGCAGGCACCACTAAGAGGGGATAATTGAGGTTCAGTCATCAACTCTACGATAAGGATTCTTCCGTATAGACATCGACATCCTGCCTCCCGATCTCGGCGGTTGTCACTTGCGGACAGTATGGCAGCCACCAGGGACCTTCGTGGTCGCCTCGTCAAGCAAGGTGGATCATGTCACAGACCGATCAGCAAGTCTTCAGCAAGAATCCTGAATTGAGAGCGACATCTTTTCTTAGTTTCTCTGGTCCGATCTTGATGGGTTGGTGCGCCATTTGCGTTCTTGCCGCGGCAGCTCATGACTTCAGCTCCCCGACACTGGAGGCAATAGTCTATCTGTCGCCCGTCTACGTTGGCCTCTACCTCGTCCGGATGATCGTCCTGAATCTGAAGGAGCCCCTCTCGCAGGCGATCACAGTAATCATGCTGTTGATATTCGTCTGGATTCCCGTTGTCTACCTACTTTCACATGGTATTTCCTTCATTTACGAGACAAGCTTCTATTCCATTTGGAGAATACCCCAGCGCATCTTGGATTACTATCTTAATGTTCGAGTTCAAGGTCAATACCTGGACGGCTTGGTACGATTCTCTATTTTCTTGGCGTCGACGATGATTTTCTTGTGCGTCATCGAACGTATCCTGATCGGGTGGACGGTCGGCAAGCACCATCTGCTTGGATTGGTGATGAGCGGCCTGGTGTCGCTTGCGCTCGTGTTTCAAACGATGACGCTCTTGCTTCTGATCCTCGCTCCCTTCCCGCATCTCTTCTTTGTCTGGCAGTCTGCGCTGAGAGTAAGAGGGCCGGAGACACGTCCCACCGGAAAGAGCCGAGCTCTCCGTTTCGCCATTGCCACCGCGGTTGTGGTCTACGGCGTCGCCGTCTTTCGGTTCGTGTCGGTACACGGATGGGAGGGTGTGTTCTGGCCGCTTTTAATCCGCGAGCACGAAGTGCGGCACAATCAGGAGGACACGCGCCGCCTTGTGCTCAATGCCCCTCAGGGTCTCGGCAGTGTCAGCATCGCCGGTCGGCCTTACCTCGTTCCGGCCGAATACTCCGGAGGCACTTATGGATGGGACGCGGCTGCCGAAGAACACCTGGGCCTGTCGGCCCATGTCCCGTTCTCAAAGTGGATTGACGGCTATCAAGCCGTTGCGCGCGATACGGCGCACCTCCCGGACAGGACACAGAACGCTGAGGTCGTTATCCGCGCCGAGCCGTCCCCGATCCGCGGCCTTTCCGTCCTCTGCGCCCACGAGCGTGTCCACGGTCTAAGGCAGTGCTTCCTTACGGCTGCCGCCGCCGCCGAGTACCTGGAGACGCCCGCGTCCGCGGTCGATCTGCTAACGCTCCAACTGCGTGAACAGCGCCGGCTGACAAGCTTCAGGCGGGACCACTTGCATGTGCTGATGGTCGATGATGGTTCCTCGGAAGTGGTGCCCGGTGCTGCCGACGCGATTGCCGCGGATCCTCCTTTCGTCGTCGCGAGCTGCACGGAGGTGCCCGCGTTTCCGCCGGAGACGTCTTCCGGGGAACGTTCGCTCGGCATCTGCCACTTCCCATTCGGTGTTGAACACGGAAGCGTCCAAGCTAGCGTCGATCCATCGATCATGCCGTTCTGGCGCGAGATCCGAGCCGGGGTCATTGAAGAGCTGAATGCCTGGACGGCTGCGGCCGAAGGTGCTCCACGAATTGCCGTTGCTGCTGTGCAAGCGGCCGCCGAGCATGCCGAGTGGCTGCTTCATCAGACCGTCTATGTTGCGCCGTGGTGCCAGCCTGACCGATTTCTGGTCGCGGCCTTGGGTGTCGAATGGCCGATCGCTAACGGGTTCCCTGATCCGACGCCCCATGGCGATATGGTGTCGCCTTTCTGTGGTCCTCCGGTAGTTTTGGCGGACGACAGATGAGGCCTTGGTATGGGCCGCCAGATGCACGCAAACACAGCACTATTGCCAAATGCGTTGGCGCATTCACCTGGCGACAAATGACAGAAGTGGCGCGTGCTTGGTTTTGGCGACTGCTGGCCGGAATGCCGGTTTGACTGATGGGAGGAGATCGGGCGCCCCGGTCGTTTGGCTCCGCCCGAGATGTCGCATCGTTAGTCGGGTGGTGCCGGCCGGGGCAGGGCGCCGATCTCCCGCAGCGCGGCGCGAACCGTGGCGATACGCAGGGCGCGGTCATGTTCGGGGTCCGGCATGTCCAGGTTGAAGGCGAAGACGTATGTGCCGTTCATCTGCGCCGGAACCTCGGCGGACGCCGTTTCCAGCCAGCCGACATACCAGCCGAGATCCACGCGGTTGCCGCCGCTGCGCCAACCTGACTTACCGTACAGCGTGCAGCCGTCGCCGGCATCTGCGCGCATGATGCCCAGCGCGACATCCAACGTATCGTCGGTCAACGGCAGGTCGCGCTGCGCCAGCCTCGCCATGAAGGCCGTCTGCTCGCGGGCGGAGATGGCCAGCGGGCCGCCCAGCCAGTAGGTGGTCAGGTCGTCCGGGTCGCCGATATCGGCATTGCCGTAGTCCAGGCGGTCCAGCCAGTCGGCCATTGTGGGGCGGCCCAGATCGCCTACGATCCGTTGGTACACCCAGACGACCGAGTTGGTGTAGGCGCTGGCCAGGGTCTGGTCGCGGTTCCACGACCGGATGCCGCGGTCGGTGCCGTCCCAGGCGAAGCCGGTGTCCGGGCCGTCGACCGCGCCGGTTTCCAAGGCAATCAGCGTGTGCGGGATCTTCGATGTGGAGGCCGGCTCGAACCGCCGGTCGATACGCTCGCCGCCGGAGGACCACGCCGCCCCGCCTTCCAGTCGCACGATCAGCAGCGCTGAATGCACCGGGTCGACGCCACGCCCGGTCACGAAATCCGTCAGGTCGACGGCCGGCGGCGGCTCGGCGGCGGCGCTGACTGCGGCGGTGATGAGGACTGCCAGGGCGGTCAGCGTGTTGCGCGCGATCCGGCCCAGCCCGGAACACGCACCAACCAAGGCAGGTCGAGGGTGGCTCATTGCCGGACCAGGGTTGCCGATGGGTCTGACCAAACCGTGGCGCCTGACGGGGTCACCGCCGTCAGTCGGGCAGGAAGGCCCGAACCAGGTCGTTGACCTCGCTGCTGCTCTCCATATGGGCGATGTGGCCCGCGCCCGGGATCACCGTCAGCTTCACACCGGCCGGCAGTCCCTCGGCATGGGCAGCGGGCAGCACGCGGTCTTCCGCCCCCCAGATCACCTGGATCGGCACGCCGGCGTCGCCCAGTCGGTCCTTGAGCCCGGCCGCCTGAAGGCCGCCGGCAAAGTTTGCGTCGGCGACGCTGCGCAGGGCGGCGGTGGCGCCGTCCAGACGTTTGAACTTCAGCACCTCGTCGACCATCTGCAGGGTGATCAGGGCCGGGTCGGCGGCCAGCATCTCCAGCACCGGGCGCAACTTCTTGGCACGGGTTTCCTTGATGAAACCCTCGATGAAATCGCCGTTGATGGTATCGCCGAAGCCGGCCGGGGCGATCAGGGTGGCGCTGGCGACCCTGTCCGGCTGATCAAGGGCCAGGGTGGCGGCGACTGCGCCGCCCAGGGAATGGCCGATCAGGTGCGCGCGGGGCAGGTCCAGCGCGTCTAGGAAGCCCAGCACCGCCTGGGCAAGGCCCCCCACCGAGCCGTCACCGATTGTCTTGGCCGAACCGCCATGGCCGGGCAGGTCCAGCGCATAGGCCGGCCGGTCGGCGCCGATTTCGGCATGGTTGAACATCCAGCCGGCGTGGTCGGCACCGAAGCCGTGGATGAACAGGACCGGCGTTGCCGCGCCGTCCCCGTCCTCCGGGGCCGCTTTCAGGTAGCGCAGGCGCAGGCCTATCGCCTCGACGAACTCGGGTTCCGCGCCGCCGGCCGCGTCGTCTTCCGGCGGGACGTAGTTGGCCTGGAAGTCGGTGATGAACGCCTCGATATCCGCGTCCGGTACGTCCCCCGCAGCGACGACGCCCAGCAGGGCGCCGACCGGCAGCGTCTCGCCCTCGGCCGCCACCTTGCGGCGCAGTCGGCCGGCCACCGGGCTTTCATAGGCGTTGGCGACCTTGGCGGTCTCGATATCCAGGATCTCCTGGCCGGCCGAAACCTCCTGGCCTTCGTCCACCGTCCAGGCGGGGACGATGCCTTCCTGCATCGCCAGTCCCCATTTCGGCATGGTGATCGCGTCGATCGCGGTCATCGGTGATCGTCCTCGAAGTGCGGGGGTGGGGGCCGGCTACTCGGCCGCTGCGGATTGGCCGTAGTCGGCGACGGCGCGGACTGCCGCCTCGATCCGCTCGACGCTGGGGATGTACAGGTCCTCCAGCGCCGGCGAGAAGGGCACCGGCGCGTGCGGCGCGGTCACCTGCTTCACCGGGGCCTTCAGGGCGCCGAAGGCCTGGTCGGCGATCAGCCCGGCGATGTCGGCGGCCATGCCGCAGCGGGGATAGGCCTCGTCGACCACCACCACGCGGCCGGTTTCCTCCACCGTCTCCACGATGGTCTCGGTGTCTAGCGGCGACGTGGTTCGGGGGTCAACCACGGTGCAGGTCAGGCCCTGTTTGGCCAGATTGTCGGCGGCCTGGTTGGCCAGGTTCACCATGCGGCCGATGGCGACGATGGTGACGTCGTCGCCCTCGCGGGTGACGTTGGCCTCGCCGAACGGGATGGCATAGGTCTCGTCCGGGACCTCCATCTCGTCGTCGTACATCAGCTTGTGTTCGCAGAAGATCACCGGGTCGTCGTCGCGGATCGCCTGGATCAGCAGGCCCTTGGCCTCATATGCGTTGGACGGAACCACCACCTTCAGGCCCGGAATGTGGGTCAGCACCGGATACAGGCTCTGGCTGTGGTGCGAGGCGGCGCGCAGGCCGGCCCCGTACTGGGTGCGGATCACCACCGGGGTCACTGCCTTGCCGCCGAACATGTACCGGAACTTGGCGGCCTGGTTGTAGATCTGGTCGAAGCAGACGCCGATGAAGTCGATGAACATCAGCTCGGCCACGGGTCTGAGGCCGGTCGCCGCCGCGCCGATCGCCGCGCCGATGAAGGCGCTTTCCGAAATCGGCGTATCCAGCACCCGGTCCTCACCGAACGCCGGCTTGATCCCCTTGGTCACGGCCATCGGGCCGCCCCAGGCGTCCTTGTCGCCGGGGGCGCCCATGCCGCCGGCGATGTCCTCGCCGATCAGGATCACCCGGTCGTCGCGCTCCATCTCCTGGCGGAGCGCCTCGTTGATCGCCTGGCGGACGGATTTGCGGGGCATGCTGCGGCCTCCCCTCAATACGAGACGTAGACGTCGGTGGTCAGGTCGGCGGCCGTAGGCATCGGCGCTGCCTTGGCGTCGACCACGCTCTGCGCGATCAGGTCCGCCACCTCGCGGTCCACGCCGTCCAGCTCGGCCGTGTCCAGCAGGGCCGCCTCCGTCACCTGGCGGCGGAAGGCCCCCAGGGCATCGGCGTTCCGTCGTGCCGCCTCCACCTCGCCGTCGCCGCGATAGGTCATGGCGTCGCCTTCGTAGTGGCCGAAATAGCGGCTCAGCTTGACGTGCAGGATGGTCGGGCCGCCGCCGGTGCGGGCACGCGCGACCGCTTCCGACGCGGCTTCGAAGACGGCGAAGAAGTCGGACCCGTCGACCTGGGCCGACGGGATGCCGAACCCGTCGGCCCGGCCGGTCTGGCTGCCGCCGACGGCCCAGGCGCTGGCGGTGGATTCGGCATAGCCGTTGTCCTCGACCACGAAGATCGCCGGTAGGTTCCACACCTTGGCCAGATTGTACGACTCCAGAGTCGTGCCCTGGTTGGAGCCGCCGTCGCCGACGAAGGCCACGGCGACGCCGCCGGTCTTGGTGTATTTGGCGGTCAGGGCCGCACCGCAGATCAGCGGCGGGCCGCCGCCGACGATGCCGTTGGCGCCCATCATGCCCTTGGACAGG
>JANQIU010000076.1 GCA_028281985.1 Alphaproteobacteria bacterium
CGAACTCGCTTTCCACGGCATCAACACCTCCGGCCAAAAGGCCAAAAGTGTTACCCATGTCTCCGGTACGATCTGTCACCTATGTCTCGGGCCGCTCACCCGATAGCAGCAGCCTTCAGTGCCCCCGGGCGTGGGCCATTTCGCCGTCCAGGCGGAACAGTTGCTGCCGGCCGAACCCCTTGACGTCGACCTCATCCAGTTCGGTGCACAGGAAATCGTCCTTCAACAGGGCGTAGGTGTCCTCGTTCATCAGGATGGTGCCGGGTTCGGCGAGGGCTTCCATGCGGGCCGCCAGGTTCACCCCCGGCCCGAAGATGTCGTAGACGTATTTCTGGACGCCGACGATGGAGCCGATCACCGGCCCGGTGTTGATGCCGATCCGGCAGTGCCAGGTCTCGGTATGCGAGGCGTTGCGCCGCTCGACATAGCGCCGGACCCGCAGGGCGACCCGGGCGATGTTCTGGATATGGTCGGGATTGGCCTCCGGCAGTCCGGAGACGGCCAGATATGCATCGCCGATGGTCTTGATCCGCTCGCACCCGAACAGTTCGACGATCCGATCCAGCGCGGTGAAGATGTCGTTCAGCTCGGCGATCAGCCCGCCGGGATCGCGGGCCAGCGCCATTTCGGTGAAGTCGACGAAATCCAGCATCAACACCGACGCCTGGTCGAAGCGCTGCGGCGTGGCGGTGCCGAAGTTCTTCATCTCCTCGTAGACCGACCGGGGCATCACGTTCAGCAGCAGCTTCTCCACCCGCTCTTTTTCGCGCTGCAGGTCGCGGGCGTTGCGTTCGGCCAGCTTGGAGTAGCTGTCCAGCATGTACTCGGCTTCACGCTGTTTGCCGATATTGATGCCCTCGAGCATCGCCAGACCGGGTGCGGCGTCGCCCAGGGACCGGACGGTGACGGCGATCGGCAAAGTGCGGGGGCCGACGGTGACCTCGACGTCGATGCTGTAGGCCCGGCCCTTCTCGAGCCTGGCCGATGCGGCGGTCGTGTCGAAGCCTGCGACCCGTTCGGAAACCGCCTCGTCCAGGCCGCTCGTGGCGAACCATTTGAAGAAGGTGGCGTTCTCGAACGCCACCGACCAGTCGTCGGTCCGTATGACGGCGGCGGCGGTGCTGAGCGACTGCAGAAGCGCCTTCAGGAACCCGGTATCGGTTTCCATCGGCGGGCCTAGCGAATGGTGACGATGTGAACCTTGCGGCTCATCACGTCATCGCGGATCACCGCAACGTCGGCCGCTTCCACCCCGTGGTCTTCGAGAGACTCCGTCAGCAGATCGACGACTTCGCCGTAGGACCGGGCATCGATGCTCAGATTGGCGTGGACCCGGGCCAACTGCTCATTGGTGTAGCTGGCCGGCCCGCCCATCATCTGGGACACGAACTTGGTTTGGTGATCGATCATCCGCCGCATGTCGATACCGGTAAAATACTTAGCAAGCGAAGGAGAATCGAGAACCTTGTCGTAGAAATCTGAGACGATGCCGCGGACTTTTGAGAAGCCGCCATAACGTTCGAACATGGTTGTTCGCATCGGGGCCTCCAGTGGAGAGCGTTAATGCTGTCAACGCTACCATTTTGGAAGCCATGCGGCCTAGCGCCATTTGGCCTTCAGCGTTTTCACCTGGATGCTGATTGGCACAGACCGCTTACCGCGACAGCGACCGAGTAGGTCGGCCCTGAGGCAGTCCCTCTACGCCCCGTTCCCCTTCGTCGATGACGTCGGCCGATCCCGGTGCTTCAACGGCGCTAGCTGTCCGGATCCGTGAAGTGTCCGGCGAAGAACATCAGCACATCGGGCAGGGTATCGCGCCAGACGTCCCAGGTATGTCCGCCATCGGTGATGCGCAGATCGACGGCCAGGCCGGCGTCACGGATCTGCAGGAACAGTTCGAAGGTGCTGCGATAGGCGCGGAACTGGTCGTCATCACCGGCGGTCAGCAGGATCGCCGGCGGATCGGGGTGGGTGGCGATGTCGGCGATGCGGGCCGCAGGGCCCAGGTCGATCATCGTTGCCGCCCGGAACGGTGTGCCGAACGAACCGTCGAAGATGGCCCGGGCGCGGTCCTCCGGCACCACGCTGTCCGGTTCCAGCCGCGACCACAGCGCGCTGCTCATCCCGGCGGTGGCCACATACAGATCGGGATGGGTGAACGCCAGCCGCAGGGCGCCGAAGCCGCCCATGGAATGGCCGGTTATCGCCCGGCCGCCCCGGTCAGTGCGGGCGCGATAGGTCGCCTCGATATGAGCACGCAGGTCGTCGCGCACCGCGGTCGCGTAGTCGCCGGGACCGCCGCGGTCGGCGCTGTCGACCAGCCAGCTTCTCGCCACGTCCGGAATCACCACGATCATCGGTGGCAGGGTGCCGGTGGCGATCATGCGGTCGGCGGTCTGTTCCACCTGCCCGCGGCCGGCCCAGGCCCGCTGGTTGTCGCCGACGCCGTGCAGCAGGTAGACCACCGGATAGATCCGTTCGGGGTCCTGATGGTACCCGGTCGGCAGATAGATCGCGTAAGCCATCGGGGCGCCCAAGGCGGCGCTGTCGAAACGCTGCTCCGGCAACAGCTCCGCCCGGACCGGCATGGCCAGCAGGATCAGGAACGTCGCCAAGAGCCGCCGCATGGGGAGCCTCCGCTACTCGGCGGCGCGGGTCGCCGGTGCCGGTGCCGGGGCCGGCTGCGACGGCGGGGCCGATTGCGCCTCGGTGCGCCGCTTGCGCCACGGTTCGCTCTTCAGCCATTTCAGGAGATAGGCGAGGCAGATCAGCAGGCCGATGAAGGCGGCGTTGACCAGGATCACGACCCAGACCCGGTCGCGGCCGGTGTGGTCCAGGGCGATCCCGGCAAAGCGGGAGAAGGCCATGGAGAACAGGAACACCGGCAGCGACTGCTGGCCGCACTGCATGATCGGCGCGCCCCAGCGGCTGCGCAGCAGATGCTCGTGCCCGCGCAGCAGAACGACGGTGACATACGCCAGGGCCAGGAAGTGAATGTAGCGCAGAATGCCGAAATCGGTCTTGTTCAGCCACGGCCGGATCGCCTCGCGCGCCGTGGTCAGCACCTCGTAGCTGCGCCACAGCGGGTGGTACCCCAGGATTACGCCGACCACGATCAGCGCCACCGCCGCGGCGAACAACCAGCGGGACACCGGCGGCGGCTTGATCCACCCGACGGCCAGTCCGAAACCGGTGAAGAAGATCAGTTGCCAGCCGAAGGGGTTGAAGAACCACACCCGGTCGCTGCCCTCGCGCACCTCGGCCGGCAGGCCGAAGCCGAACTGCCAGTTGGCCAAATAGATCACCACGACGGCGGCGCAGGCGGCCCACGGATGGATGTACCGCGCCAGGGCCACCAGGAAAGGCATCATCGCCAGGACGACGATGTACATGGGCAGGATGTCGAAATAGTTCGGCACATAGGTCATGGTGAACAGGCCCACCATGGCTCTTGGCGTGTGCTCGAAGAAATAGGTGAGGTTGAGCTGGCGGACGTAGTCGCGGGTGTCGAACAGGTCGGTCGCCAGCACCATGAACATGGCGACGAAGAAGAACAGCGTCAGATGCGCGACATAGACCTGCCAGACCCGGTAGCCGATGCGCGCCGTGCCGACCCACCAGCCGGCCTTGACGAAGGTGCTGCCGAAGGCGATGCCGGCGGCATACCCGGACATGAAAACAAACATCTCGGTCGCGTCGGACCAGCCGAACCGGGCCGGGATCCATCGCGCCATCCAGTTCGCCGGCACATGGGCGATCAGAATGATGATGAACGCCAGCCCGCGGAAGAAATCGACCCTGGGGTCGCGGGACGAACCGGGGACGGGCGACGGCGGCGCCATCAAAAGGCCCCGTCATAGGCCTGCCGGCTGATGCGGCAGGAGATCAGCGTGAAGGTGTCGCGGTCGCGGGCCATGGCCAGTTCCCGGGCCAGAGCGTCGGCATCGTCCACCGCCACCCCATGGCCGCCGAAGGCGCGGCCGATGGCGGCGAAGTCGGTTCCGGGGAAGTCGACCCCGACATTGGGGCGATTTGACGCCCGCTGCTTCAACTCGATCAGCGCCAGGGACTCGTCGGCCAGCACCACCAGGACCAGCGGCAGGCGCAGGTCTCGTGCGGTGGCCAGTTCGCCGATCACCATCTCCAGGCTGGCATCGCCGATGACCGAGGCGACCGTCCGTTCCGGCGCGGCCAGCTTGGCGCCGATCGCCTGGCCCAGGGCGCAGCCCATGGTGGACAGGGATGCCGACTGCATCACCGTGCGCGGGGCGTAGCTTTCCCACATCTGGCAGAACAGGATGCGGTGGGCACCGGTATCGACGGTGACGATGGCATCGCGCGGCAGTCCGGCGCGCAGGGTCTGGATGACCGCCCCCGGCCCCCAGCCCTCCGGGGGCGCAAAGGCCCGGCGCAGCGTCGCCCGCGTGTCCGCCGCCTGTCCGTCGGCCCAGGTGGCCCGCGGCGCCAGACCGTCGGTCAGGGCCTCCAGGCCGGCGCCGACATTGCCGGTGAACAGCCAGCGCGCGGCGTGGCTGCCATGGCTCGGCGGCACGGCCGACAGCTCGATCACCGGCGCGTCGGCCGGCCAGGGCTGGCACCAGGACGTCCGCATCTCGACCGGGTCGTAGCCGGCCAGCAGGATGCAGTCGCTGTCCGCCAGGAACGGCAGCAGGATGCGGTCCGCCTTCGGCGACAGGCCGGCCGCACCCAGCGCCAGCGGATCGTCTTCCGGCAGGACGCCCTTTGCCTTGTAGGTGGTGATCAGGGGGATGCGGAACCGGCGGCAGACTTCGGTGACCGTCGCGGCCGCCCCCTGGTTGACCGCATCGACGCCGGCGATCATCACCGGCCGCACCGCGCCGGCCAGACAGGACCGCGCCGCGTCCAGATCGGGGCCGGCGGTGGGTCGGACGGGCGCCGGCAGCGGCCGGTCGCGGAAGCTCCGCAGCGGCTGCGCCCCCTCTGCGGCGCCGATCGGCACATCCACATGCACCGGCCCCGGCTGCCCGGACAGGGCCAGGGACACGGCCTTGTCGATGACCACATCCACCGCCCCGTCGACGGCCTGGAGGCTGGCCTTGGTGATCGGGCGCAACACCGCCTGATGATCGAAGATCTGATGGGTGTAGGTCTGCTCCACCGCCGGGTCGATGCGCCCGGTCAGGAAGATCATCGGCACCCGGTCCTGCCAGGCGCTGGCCACCGCATTGACCGCGTTGGACACGCCGGGACCGATGGTCGCCACCAGCAGGGCCGGCGCGCCGGTGACGTTCTGCACCCCTTCGGCCATGAAGCCGCCGCTGTTTTCGTGCTTGCACAGGGTGAAGCCGATGCCGACCGCGTCCAGCGCATCGACCAGGGCCAGCACCTCGCCACCGGGGATGCCGAAGGCGTGGCGGATACCGGCGCGGTGCAGCCGTTCGGCGATCAGCCGGGCGCCGGTCGGTTGATCAAGCTGGGTCGTTGCGTCAGGCATCTGCCGTCCTTCCGATGACGGCCGCGGTTCGCAAAGCGGACAGGTCTTCCGGTGCCAGACCCAGGACGTCGCCCAGGACGTCGTCGGTGTCGGCGCCCAAGAGCGGTGGCGCGTGGCGATAGCTGACCGGCGTTTCCGACATCTGCACCGGACAGCCGATCAGATCGACGGTATCGGACAGCGGATGCGGCAGGGTGATCCGCATGTTGCGATGTTCGGCCTGCGGATCGGCGAAGGCCTCCGGGATCGTGTTCACCGGTCCGCAGGGCACGTTCTCGGCCTCCAGATCGGCGATCCAGACCTCGGTCGGCCGCCGGGCGGTGATGTCGTTCAGGATCGGGATCAGCGCATCCCGGTTGCGCACCCGTTCGGCATTGGTGGCGAAGCGCGGGTCTGCGGCCAGGCCCGGTTCCCCCGCCACGGTACAGAAGCTGGCGAACTGCCGGTCGTTACCCACGGCGATGATGAAATGGCCGTCGGCGCTGGGGAACACCTGATAGGGCACGATGTTCGGATGACCGTTGCCCAGCCGGGGCGGCGCCTCGCCGGCAGTCAGATAGTAAGTGCCGGCGTTGATCAGCCAGGCCAGCTGGCTGTCGAACAGGGCGATATCAAGGTGCTGGCCCCGGCCGGTCAGGTCACGGTGGCGCAGGGCGGCCAGGACGGCGGAACTGGCGTAGAGCCCGCACACCACATCGGCGATGCCGACGCCGACCTTGTGCGGCTGGCCGTCCGCCGGACCGGTCACGCTCATGATCCCGCCCATGCCCTGGATCAGGAAATCGTAGCCGGTGCGGTGTGCCTTCGGCCCGGTCTGGCCGAAGCCGGTGATCGAGCAGTAGACGAGGCGCGGGCAGCTTTCCTTCAGGTCGTCGTAGGCGAGGCCGAACTTGGCCAGGCCGCCGACCTTGTAGTTTTCGATCAGGATATCGCTGTGGGCGGCGAGGCGCCGCACCAGGTCGGCGCCGGCTTCTTGTGACAGGTCGATCGCCACCGACCGCTTGTTGCGGTTGGCGCACAGGTAGTAGGCGCTTTCCCCGGTTTCCGCCCCCTGCCGGTCGTGCAGATAGGGCGGACCCCAGGCGCGGGTATCGTCGCCGGCGCCGGGACGTTCGATCTTGATGATCTCCGCGCCCATGTCGCCCAGGAGTTGGGTACAGGTCGGCCCTGCCAGGATCCGGGACAGATCCAGCACCCGCAGGCCCGCAAGCGGTCCTGTTGCGGTCATTGCCCGTTCACCCTCAAGACAAGCTCCCTGTCGGCCGAATGGCCCGCGTACCATGGTGTCGCAGAGCAGAAAAGGTGCACCGCCCCTCGACCGGCAACCCGGTTAACGCCATGCTCCCGCGCTTGTGAACGCCGGACTGCGGGTCGCGGCGTCGAACGAGGGAGATTTGGCGCGGCCGATGTCGATGCTGTGGACGCTCGTGGCCCTGGCCGCCGCTCTGGCGGTTCTGGTGGCTTCCTTCTGGCATGCCCATTGGGTGCGGACGACCGGCCGGATCGGCTGGCTGCCCTATGCGATGGTCGATATCGTCGCGGGCCTGGTCGTCGTCATCATGCTGGCCCACCTGATAAGTCTGTTGACCGGGACACCGCTTCGCGGCCGTTTCGGGTACTAGCGGTCCCGGGAAAAGGATCAGTTCTTGCGGAAAACTTCTCAATCCGCCTTTCAGGCGCAATTTTCTCAACGAATTGGCGTTTTTTCGACTGAGAAGCGGTTATTGCATATCCGTAGTGCGCAAGTAACCCTTTGGTTCGAAGGGATAAGGGTGTATACATACTTAGGTAGAGGAAAGGGGCGCATCTCGCGCGCCGAGAAGGGGGTATCGATCATGTCCAAGACGGTGGAATTCTGGCGCGAGACCGCGGTCGGCGGCGACGCGCCGAAACGCGTCATCGTCGCAGCCGTCGAACAACCCGACAGCCTGTCCGACGAGCAGGCGCTTGAACGTGCGGAAGTGGATTTCTGCGCGTCGCACCACCTGTTGCGCTGGCAGGACCTGGCGCACGGTTACCAAATCCGTCACTAGAGCGTTTTATCGGCGTTCGGACGATTCCATCTGACTGCTGGTCGATCTAGCCCTTGCGGGGGCGGCCTTTCACGCGGTAGTTGATCGAAAGGCAAATTGGCCGGATGTTTTGACGGGTGGCGGAAGACCATCCGAAACGGTGGGGAAGCGGGCAGCTGGATGGCATCGGGGGGTGCCGCTGCCGACGGGATCAGGAACTGGTTGAGCGGTTTTCGCTGGCGGGCTGCGCACCCGGTGATGCGGAAGCCAATTGGGGCGCGTCACCCGCGAACGCGGCTGGCGGCTGACCATCGACGGCGGGGAGGGAACTATGCCGACGAAGGTCGTTTTTTGGCGGGAAACCCGTGGGCGCAACGGTCGGGTGCGCTGCACCACCGTCGCCAGCGTGGAAGCGCCGGACCATTTGAGCGACTACGAACTGCGCGAGCGGGCCGAGGCGACGCTGTGTGCGGATCATCGTCTGGGCACGTGGCAGGACTTGGCGCACGGCTACGACATCATGCGATAGGCGGGTCGGCCGCCAGCCCACCCGCCAGCCGAGACCATCGAAATGGGACACGGGTGCCGCCCCGCCCCGGTGAACCGGGGCGGGGTAGGCATGGCTCGCTACCGGCGCCCGGCCAGGGCGTTGAAGGTCGCCGCCGCGACCACGGCGTAGGCCACATGCCCGATCAGCGACATCCAAGTCAGGTTGCCCCAGTTCAGCATGAAGGGCAGGCCGGCGATGCTGGCGAACACGCCCAGGGCCAGGAACCAGGTGATGACGCCCCAGGCCACGCCGGTGATCGGCCAACCGAGCCGGCCCGTGCGCAAGACAAGCAAATAGCCAAGCGGGTAGAAGACGATACCGGTCGCGTAGTGGACGATGTCGGCTGCGGTCCGCCCCGGATTGAAGCCCAGCACCGATTGGCTGAGGCTGATGATCAGGCCGGACGGCTGCAACGGGCCGCCCAGGACCAGGGGCGTGATCAACCGGGCGAAAACCTCCCAGGCGATCAGGCCGAAGAAGCCGGCGGCAGCCAGCTTGGCCAGGTCGCCCGGGGCAGGAACAGCGCCCAGGGCGCGGTGGGTTACGGTCGTGGCAACGCTCATGGATCCTTGCTCCTAGTTGTCGGGCAGCCGCCGCGGCCGATCCGGCCGGGTGGGGCGCCGCGCTTCGCGATTGGGGATCAGAGTGGGAAGCGGCGGCCGGTCCCACCAGTCAAGCTGCGTCGCGCCGGCGTGAGGCGCCCGCGAGGGCCCCTGCGGCAGCATGTCTGTGGCCATGCAGTGGACGCCCGTCGGCCATTTCCGGATTGCGCAACTATTTTACCCGGACTTGGGGCACAATATCCGCGAGCAAAAAACCCCTACCGATTTCTTAATCTTATGGGGATTGATTGTGCCTCGACTTCAGCGCCGGTGGCGAGCTTTGCCGGTGAAGAGATTTGGTGCGCTCCATGGATAGTGGCTGACAGCGACGGCTGCATGTGTCACTGATGATGCGCCATGGGGAGTTCGGGCCGGTGACCTGACGGAAGTGCTTGCGCTGCATGCGTTTCCGTCAGGTCACGGTAGGATCGACACGCCGGTCGAAGCAACCGGCGATCACGGAGGAGACTGACCCATGGATGTGATGGAACGTCAGGTTGATGTGCGTAGCGATGTTGATGCGCCGGCCGCCCTGCCCGAAGCCTGGGCAGGATTCGCGCCTGGCCGGTGGCAAACCGAGATCGACCTGCGCGGTTTCATCCAGCGCAACTACACGCCTTATGAAGGCGATTACTCTTTCCTGGCCGGCCCGACCCAGCGCACGACCGATCTCTGGGCCAAGATCGCCGACCTGCTGAAAGTAGAGCGGGAGAATGGCGGCCTGCTCGACGCCGACACATCGCTGGTGTCGACGATTACCTCCCATGATGCCGGCTACATCGATCGCCCGAACGAGAAGATCTTCGGCCTGCAGACTGACAAGCCGCTGAAGCGGGCGATCATGCCCTTCGGCGGCATCCGCACGGTCAAGCAGTCGCTGGAATCCTACGGCCTGACGCTGGATCCGGTGACCGAGAAGGTGTTCACCGAATACCGGCGTACCCACAATGACGGCGTCTTCGACGCGTATACCGACGAGATGCGCCGGGCGCGCCGCTCCGGCATCATCACCGGCCTGCCGGACGCCTATGGCCGCGGCCGCATCATCGGCGACTATCGCCGGGTGGCGCTCTATGGCATCGCACGGCTGATCGAACAGAAGCGCGAAGAGCACCGGTCCCTGGACCGCGGCCAGATCGACGAAGAAACGCTGCGCCTGCGCTGGGAGGTCGGCAAGCAGATCCACGCGCTTGAGGATCTGCGCACGATGGCCGCCAAATACGGCTTCGACATCGACCGTCCGGCCGCCACCGCCCAGGAAGCGGCGCAGTGGCTGTATTTCGGCTACCTGGCCGCGGTGAAGGACCAGAACGGTGCGGCCATGTCACTGGGCCGCGTGTCCACCTTCCTGGATATCTACTTCGAACGCGACCTGCGGGCCGGCGTGCTGACCGAGACCGACGCCCAGGAGCTGGTCGACGACCTGGTCATCAAGCTGCGCCTGGTCCGGTTCCTGCGCACGCCGGACTACAACGAGCTGTTCTCCGGCGACCCGACCTGGGTCACCGAGTGCATCGGCGGCATGGGCATCGACGGTCGGCCGCTGGTGACGCGGACCAGCTTCCGGTTCCTGCACACGCTGAAGAACCTGGGCCCGGCGCCGGAACCGAACCTGACCGTGCTGTGGTCGGAGAAGCTGCCGCAGGCGTTCAAGGACTTCTGCAGCCACATGTCGATCGAGACCAGCTCGATCCAGTACGAAAACGACGACCTGATGCGCCCGTACTGGGGTGACGACTACGGCATCGCCTGCTGTGTCTCGGCCATGCGCATCGGCAAGCAGATGCAGTTCTTCGGCGCCCGGGCCAACCTGGCCAAGGCCCTGCTGTACGCCATCAACGGCGGCCGGGATGAGAAGAGCGGCGAGCAGATCTCCGCGCCCTTCGCCCCGATCACCAGCGAAGTCCTGGACTTCGACGAGGTGGTGTCGCGGTTCGACGTCATGATGGACTGGCTGGCGCGCACGTACGTCAACGCGCTGAACGTCATCCACTACATGCATGACAAGTACTGCTACGAGAAGATCGAGATGGCGCTGCATGACCGCGATATCCTGCGGACCATGGCTTGCGGCATCGCCGGTCTGTCGGTGGTGGCGGACAGCCTGTCGGCGATCAAATACGCCAAGGTGCGGACCATCCGCGACGAGCGCGGCCTGGCGGTCGACTTCGAAGTCGAAGGCGACTACCCGACCTACGGCAACAACGACGACCGGGCCGACGATCTGGCCGTTTGGGCGGTCAAGCACTTCATGGAGAAGCTGCGCCTGCATCCGACCTATCGCGATGCGATGACCACCCAGTCGGTGCTGACGATCACCTCCAACGTCGTCTACGGCAAGAAGACCGGCAACACGCCGGATGGCCGCAAGGCCGGCGAGCCGTTCGCCCCGGGTGCCAACCCGATGCACGGCCGCGACACCAAGGGGGCGCTGGCCTCCATGGCATCGGTCGCCAAGCTGCCGTACGAGCATTCCCAGGACGGTATCTCCTACACCTTCTCCATCGTGCCCAAGGCGTTGGGCCGGAGCGAAGGCGACCGGATCACCAACCTGTCGAACCTGCTGGACGGCTATTTCGGTCAGGACGGCCACCACATCAACGTCAACGTCTTCGACCGTGAGACGCTGCTGGACGCCATGGACCATCCGGAGGAGTACCCCCAGCTCACCATCCGGGTGTCGGGTTATGCGGTGAACTTCATCAAGCTGACGCGCGAGCAGCAGCTCGATGTCATTCGCCGGACCTTCCACAGCACCACCAGCGGCCAGGCCTGAGGCCGCTAAGGATAGGGTGGCGACGATGAGCGTGATGACCGGAGCCACCATCGAAGCCCTGCTGCCGGACGGGCAGCAGGGCTACCTCCATTCCGTCGATACCGGCGGCACCGTCGATGGGCCCGGCATCCGCTATGTCGTGTTCACCTCCGGCTGCCCGCTGCGCTGCCAGTACTGTCACAATCCCGACTGCATGAAGCAGAAGAACGGGAAGCTGACCGAAACCCGGTCCATCATCGACGACATCGCCAGCATCGCCCCCATGCTGCGCCGCGGCGGCGGGGTCACCATCAGCGGCGGCGAACCGCTGGTGCAGCCGGCCTTCGTCGCCGCCTTGTTGACCGGATGCCGGGCGCTGGGCCTCCACACGGCCCTGGATACGTCCGGTTTCCTGGGCGCCAAGGCGTCCGACGCGCTGTTGTCGCTGGTCGACCTGGTGCTGCTGGACATCAAGTCGTTCCGGCCGGAGACCTATCACAACGTCACCGGCGTCGACGTCGCGCCGACCCTGGCCTTTGCCAAGCGCCTGGCGGCGTTGGGCAAGCCCGCGTGGGTCCGCTACGTCCTGGTCCCCGGCCTGACCGATGACCTGGACGAGATCGCCGAGCTGGCCGATTTCGTGGCCGGCCTGGGCAATGTGGAGCGGATCGAACTGCTGCCGTTCCACAAGATGGGCGAGTACAAATGGGAAGCCCTGGGCATGCCCTATCGCCTGAAAGACACCCAGCCGCCGACCCCGGAGCTGGAAGCGGCGGTGCGGGGCGTGTTCGAGGCGCGCGGACTGAATGTGGTGTGACGCGGGCGCATCGCCCGGCAACGCCTAAAGCTCCTCCCATCGCGCCCCGACCGCGTCGCACCCGCGGATGATGGTACACAGGTGACTCCATCCCTGTAGCAGGCGGTTCGCCGTTAGGCCGCTGAGACTGCCGATTCCGCAGGGCCCTGGAGAACGGCGACGGCCTCGTAGGGTTCCAGGGTCATGACGTCGGCGATTGTCGGGCGCGGGTTCCGGTTTCTCACGATGCACGTGCCGGCAAGGGCCAGATCGTCGGGGACGGCAAACCGCACCTCCGCGTCCGTGAAGTTCGCGATCACCGCCATCCGGTCGTCGCCGAGCGTCCGCGTGTAGGCGAACACCGCGGGATCCTCTTCCGCGAAGGGGCGATACCGGCCGAAAGCGACCACCGGCACCGTCCTGCGCAGATGCACCAATCGCCGGTAATGGGCGAAAACCCCGTTCGGATCGGCGCGGTCGGCTTCGGCATTGATGAAGGCGTGGTTGGGGTTGGTCTCGATCCACGGCGTTCCGCTGGTGAAGTCCGCCCGGGGGCCGGACGTCCATTGCATGGGCGTCCGCGCATTGTCGCGGCCGTTGGCGTTCGCGCCGGCAAGGAAGTCCGCGTCCGACACGCCCGCCGCGGACTGGTCGGCGTAGTGGCCCAGAGTCTCGATATCCCGGAACTGGTCGAGGCGGGTGAAGGCGATGTTGGTCATGCCGATCTCCTCACCCTGATAGATGAACGGCGTCCCCTTCATCAGGTGGAACACGGTCGCCAGCATCTTTGCCGAGGCAACGCGGTGCCGGCCGTCGTCGCCATATCGCGACACCGGGCGCGGCAGATCGTGGTTGGACAGGAACAGGGAGTTCCAGCCGTCGTCCGCCAGGGCCGCCTGCCAGCCGTTCAGCACTTTCTTGAAGCCGACAAGGTCGAACGGGCGCGGCTTGAACTTGCCCAGTACCGGGTCCCAGCCCTGGCGAATGTGATCGAACTGGAAAACCATATCGAGTTCGGCCCGGTCCCGGCCGCAGTAGAGCAGTGCCGTATCGCGCGATACCGACCAGCTTTCGCCGACCGTCATCACGTCGCGGTCGGCCAGCGTTTCACGGTGCATCTCCTGCAGATAGGCGTGCAGGTGCGGACCTTCCTCGTACACCCCGGCATCGACGTCCTTGCCGATCAGGTCGATCACGTCCATTCGGAACCCGGCGATGCCGCGGTCCAGCCACCCGTTCATCATGGCGTAGATCTGCGCCCTGAGCGCCGGGTTGGCCCAGTTCAGGTCGGGCTGATCGGGGCTGAACAGGTGCAGGTAGTACCTCCCCAACTGCGGCACGAAGGTCCAGGCCGGGCCACCGAAGGATGAACGCCGGTCGTCCGGCGGCCCGCCGCCCGCCGCCGGCGGACGCCAGATGTAGTAGTCGTGCTCGGGCGCATCTTCCGATGCCTTGGCGGCGTGGAACCAGCGATGGTCCGACGAGGTGTGGTTGACCACCAGGTCCATCACGATCCCGATCCCCCGGGCCCGTGCCTCCGCCACCAGGCGGTCGAAATCGGCCTGCGTCCCGTATTCCGGGGCGATCGCGCCGTAGTCGGAGATGTCATAGCCATTGTCGGCCATCGGCGACCGGTAGATCGGCGACAGCCAGATGAACCCGACGCCGAGATCCGCCAGATGGTCAAGCTTCGAGACGATGCCCGGGATGTCGCCGATCCCGTCGCCGTTGCTGTCGCAGAAACTGCGCGGATAGATCTGGTAGCCGGTGGCGGTATGCCACCACCGCGTGGGCGCCGGTGCCCCGGTTGTGGGGGTCATGGGACGCCCCTGCCGACCGCTACCGGAGCGAATCCCAGGTCTGCTGGATGGCCGCCGCCACATCCTCCGCGCTTTCGCCGCCGACATAGTCGATCATGCCGGTCCACAGGGCGCCCGCCCCGATCGCGCCGGGCATCAGGTCGGAGGCGTCGAAACGGAACGTCGTCGCCGACTGCAGGATCTCACCCTGGCGGCGCAGCGTGTCGTTGGCATAGGTGTCCAGGTTGACGCCCAGATGCGGCGTCAGGAACGTCGCCTGCGCCATCCACAGCTCATGGGCCAGCGGCGTGGTCAGGAAGTCCAGAAGCGCCCGCGTGCCCTCGCTGTCGTCGGTGATCGCCCAGAGCGTGCCCGCCCCCAGGACCGGCGTGCCCAGATCCTCCGACGCATAGGCCGGCAGGTAGAAGAAGTCGGCATCCAGCCCCAGCTCGATGCCTTCCGGGAAGAATGCCGGGATGAAGCTGGCCTGACGGTGGAAGTAGCAGCGCGGCGGGAAGGTGAACAGGCCGGCGACGCTGTCCCGGAAATCCATGGCGGCCACCGCGGTGGCCCCGCCTTCCACCCAGTCCGGATTGCGGGCGAACATCCCGAAGATCTCAATGGCGTTGACGACCCGGGGGTCGGTGAACGGGATCTCGTTGGTGACCCAGGCGTCGTAGACCTCGGGCGGCTGCGTGCGCAGCATGATGTCTTCGATCCAGTCGGTCGCCGGCCAGCCGGTGGCGTCGCCCGAGCTCAGGCCGATGCACCAGGGGAACTCGCCGCCGGCCGCCAACGCGTCGGACACGGCGATCAGGTCTTCCATGGTCTCCGGGACGTCATAACCGGCGTCCTCAAGGTTTTCCGGCGAGTACCAGACTAGGCTTTTCAGGTCGACTTTGTAGAACAGGCCGTAGAACTGCGGCTCGCCGTTCTCGTCGGGGAAGGTGCCTAGGTCCACCCAGGACTGTCCGGCCGCATAGTTCTCGCGCACCCAGTCGCGCATCTCGTCGCCCAGCGGCGCCAGCCCGCCTTGCGCGGCGAGATCGGCCGCCAGGCCCGGCTGCGGAAACGCCGCCAGGTTCGGCGGGCTGCCGGCCTGGAAGTCGATCATGATCTGCTGCTCCATACTGCCGGAGCCGGCATAGACCACATCGGCACCGGTTGCCGCCTCGAACGTGGCAAGCACGCTGCTGGCGATATCGCCCTCGGAGCCCATCCACGGGGCCAGGATGGTGATCTCCTCGCCCGACAGGTCCATCGCCTGGAAGCGCTCCAGGTCTTCCCAGTTGAACCGGGGATCCTCACCGATCGGAAAGACGATGTCCGCCGCCGACTGGGCGAACGCGGTGCCACCGGACAGGCTCAACGAAAGGGCCGACACAAGCATGGGAAGGGACGGGGTGCGGATCATCCTGGGGTCCTCCTGCGGTATTGACCGGCCCGCGTCGACAGGGCGGGCGCCTTTGGCCGTTGCCATTTCCGGCAATCTGTTGGCGAACCATAGCGCAGCGCACACACCCGGCCAAACCCGGCCGCCGGCCCAACCTGCGGCCAGCAGGCGATCGCCATCTCCTGTTCCATGGGGCACGCGGCAATTCGACCTGCCGCAGTTTGGCGGTGAAACCCAAGGCTTCGTCGGGATTCTCCAGGACGGCTCTCGCGGCTCGGGCTGGATGAAGCAGGGCATATCACCCGAATGCTGCTAGGATGCCGGGGCATTGATGGCAACGGACGGCGATGCAACGGTCGCGGCGGCGATCCGCGAAG
>JANQIU010000101.1 GCA_028281985.1 Alphaproteobacteria bacterium
CCGGAGACGGCCGTGTCCGGTGGCCGCGGCCGGTCGGCCTGGGTGGCTGGCTGTAGACTGCCGCGACGGTATGGCCGCTGCCGATCAGCGCCTCGAGGCTGGGGACCGCGAAATCCGGTGTCCCCATGAAGGCAAGGCGAAGACCCATCGGCCGATCCCGGTCAGCGGCTTCGCAAGGGCGGGATCAGGCGGCCTGCTGGCGTTTCCACTTGGCCATCCGGCGCAGGATCATGTTCCGCTTCAGGGCCGAAAGGTGGTCGACGAACAGAATGCCGGACAGGTGGTCGATTTCGTGCTGAATGCAGGTAGCCAGAAGGCCGTCGGCTTCCAGGGTCTGGCGGGTGCCGGTCTCGTCCAAGTAGCGCACCTTGACCCGGTCGGGCCGCGTTACCTCGGCATACTGCTCGGGCAGCGACAGGCAGCCTTCGGAGTTGCTGACCAGCGTGTCGGACAGCCAGACGATTTCCGGATTGGCCATGCGGATCGGCTCCGGCGGCTCGTCCTGGCGGGCCACGTCGATCACCAGCACCTGCTTCAGGACGCCGACCTGCGGCGCGGCCAGGCCGATGCCCGGGGCCTCGTACATGGTCTCCAACATGTCGTCCATCAACTGGCGGACATCATCGTCCACCTCAACCACCGGCTTGGTCTTCTGCTTTAGCGTCGGGTCGGGAGCGATGAGGATGTTGAGCAAGGACATGGGTATCGCCGGTGGTGATCTTTGCAGCTTTAATGCGACATATGGGGCATGCCGCGGTGCGTCAAGCGCCGCCGCCCTGGGAGGACCGGCGTTCAGGGTCGGGCAGGGCTTCCGGCACGGCGGTCAGTTCCGGTGCCTGCAACCCCCTTGGAACCCGTTCGACCGGCGGCAACTCGTGGATCTCGGCCGCCTCCGGCGTAGCGTCCAGTTCCTTCAGCTTGCGGGCGCTGACCAGCACGCGGGTTTCCAGGGATCCCACGGCCTCGTTGTACCTGTCCACCGCCCCGCCCAGGTTCCTGCCCAGCCGCTGCATATGCCCGCCCATGACGGCGATCCGGTCGTAGAGTTCGCGCCCCAGATCGGCAATGTGCCGGGCATTGTCGGCCAGCCGTTCCTGCCGCCAGCCATAGGCCACGGCGCGCAGCAGGGCGATCAGCGTGGTCGGCGTGGCCGGGATGACGCTGTCGGCGATGCCCGCTTCGATCAGCGCCGGGTCGGTCTCCAGGGCGGCGGAAAAGAAGCTCTCGCCGGGCAGGAACATGACGACGAACTCCGGCGTGTCCGGAAGCTGCGACCAGTAGGCTTTGCCCCCCAGCTTGCGCATGTGCTCGCGCACCTGCCGAGCATGCCGGGCCAGGGCGGCGGCCCGCGCCGCGTCGTCGGCCGCCGGGTCCGCCGCATCCAGATAGGCTTCCAGCGGCGTCTTGGCGTCCACCACCAGCACCTTGCCCCCCGGCAAGCGCACGGTCATGTCCGGTCGCAGCCGTCGCCCCTCCTCGTCCTCGGACGAGACCTGGGTGTCGAAATCGCAGTGCTCGACCATGCCGGCCAGTTCGACCACTCGCTTGAGCTGGATTTCCCCCCAGCGCCCGCGGGCGGCCGGCGTGCGCAGGGCACGGACCAGCCCCTGGGTTTCCGTCCGCAGGTCGGTCTGGCTCTGCATCAGGGCCGATACCTGTTCGCGCAAGCCCGCATAGGCGCCGGCTCGCGCCTGCTCGATCTCGCGGATCTGTCCGTCCAGCTTCTCCAGGGACTTGTTGACGGGCGACACCAGATCGGTGATCGCCTGCTGGCGCTGGGTCAGGTCGGTGCGCGCGCCTTCCTGGAACCGCTCCAGCGTCTCCTTCGCCAGTTTCAGGAAGGACGTGTTGTTGCTCTCCAGCGCTTGGGAGGACAGGGAGCGGAACGTCATCTCCAGCGCCTGGCGAGCGTCGGTCAGCAACGCCAGCTTTTCCTCCGCCGCCTCGCGCTCCTTGTTCAGCGCGGTGGTCAGTTCGGCCCGCCGTTCCAGCAGCGAGCGGATCTGGTCGTGCATGTCGCCGATCTGCCGGTCCCGGTCGGCGATGCTGTCACGCTGTTCGTCCGCCCGTGCTGCCGCTTCGGCCAGACGCGCCTCCGTTGCCGCCGCCCGGCCGGCGGCCCCGGCCCGGTGCGTCAGCCATCCGGCGACGGCGCCGATGGCCAGGCCCACCAGCAGGGCGGTGGCGACTGTAAACGCGTCGATCACGGTCTATCCGGTCTCCCACCGTCTGATTCGTCGCCGAACAGCATAGACCCATTTGCGCGCCCGCAGGTGACGACGTGCCGGTCAGCGGAACGCCGCGTCACTCCGCACCTCGGCACCCCGCTGTGCGGCGACGATTCCGGCGACGGCGCGCAGAACCTCGCTCCGCGGATTGCCGCCCACCCCGTGCCAGTGCGGATAGAGGCTTTCCATCTCCAGCGCGACGGCATCGGCTTCCTCGGCGTCGAGAACCCCGTCACCGATTGCGGCAACGACCGCGTCACGAAGGTCGATCAGGTAGGTACGCTGTGCCGCCAGCAGTGGGCCAAGGGGGCCATGGGCACCGTGTCCGATGTAAACCGTCGTGTCGGCCGCGAAGCGCTCGGCGATGACGTCGAGATGGACGAGCCAAGTATCCAGGTTCTCCAGCGGCGCCGGCACGAATCCATTGTTGATCAGGTCTGCGGCAAACAGAATTCCTTGGTTAGGGAGATACAGCATGGTGCTCACTTCCGCTTCGCTGGCGCCCAACTCGTAGACCACGATGCGCAGCCCACCTAGGTCGATCAGGTCGCCGTCGGCGATCACCCGATCGGGCAGGTTGGCGTCGATTTCAGCCTGTGTCGGGAAGATGTCGCCATGCCGCGCCAGCCGGGCGGCATTGTAGCCCCGGCTGTCCTCGCGCATCGACCGTATGGTGATGGCGGCCGCGTAGACCGGGGCGTCCGGGAAGGCGGCGCGAAACACCGGCAAACCGCCGTAATGGTCGGTGTGCGGGTGGCTGACCATGATGGCCAGTACCGGCTTGCCCAGCGCTTGGATGTGCCGCACTGCGCGCTCGGCCTCGGGGAACACACGCTGGGCTTCGACCACGATCAAGCCCTGCTCGGTCTCAATCCAATGCGTGTTGACGCTGTCGACCAGTCTGGGCTGTGCCGCGTAGGTGTGCACGGTGACCTGACTGGCGGTCTGGGCGCCGACGCCTACAGGCCAAGTGACCAACAGGAGCGCCAGGGCGAATAGCGTTGCCACGGGTGCGGTGCGCAGCGACGGGCCCTTTGGCTGGCCTGCTCTCGGCAGCACCAAGAAGGTGTCCCGATTGCGCAGGACCAGCAGGCCCGCCAGCAGGGCCACGACGGGCACACCGGCCCAGAACAGATGGTTGGGCGGCGTGAACGGGTCGATCAGTCGCGGAATGCTGGCCGCCATGGAAACCGTGTGCATCACCAACAGGGCGCCGGTCGTCCAGAAGCGCAGCAGGCCCGCCATGAAGGCCAGGACGATGGCGCCCTGGGCAATCCCGATCACGGCCAGGACGGTGTCGGATGGTGATGATGCGTAGAAGGTTTCGAACACCCGGCGGGC
This sequence comes from Alphaproteobacteria bacterium, assembly GCA_028281985.1. Classification (GTDB taxonomy): domain Bacteria; phylum Pseudomonadota; class Alphaproteobacteria; order DSM-16000; family Inquilinaceae; genus JANQIU01. The sequence goes on from JANQIU010000101.1 coordinate 3,570, forward strand.
CACGTCCGGCGCCACGATCTTCTCCAGGGCCCAGACGAGGAAGAACGCGCCGGTCGACAGGCGCATGATCGCCAAGCTGATGGCCAGCGGCCGATCCGCTTCGCGGTCCTTGTCGGCATCGGCGTCTGCTTCACGGACGGTGCTCATCGATTGAACTCCTTGCAGGCGGTGCGGCCGATCCCGGCCCTTATGCCGATGCAGATGGGATGTTT
>JANQIU010000299.1 GCA_028281985.1 Alphaproteobacteria bacterium
ATGCGATAGGGCGGCCGCCTAGAGCGGCGTCATCCGCCAGACGAAAGCCGGCTGCTTGTTGTCGATCCAGACGTGTTGTTGCTTGCCGGTCCAGGTGAACTTGTTGCCGGAGAACAGGTCCTCCATCTCCACCGAGGCCCAGTCGGGAAGACCCAGTTCCCACAAGGGCAGTTCGAACGACGCTTCGTGGGCGCTGAAGGGATCCAGATTGACGGCAACCAGGATGTTGTTGGACCGGTTCTCGGTCATCTTGCCGTACAGCAGCAGATTGTCGTTCCAGATGTTGAAGAACTTCAGGTTGTCGTAGGCGTGCAGGGCCGGGTTCTCGCGGCGGATCTGGTTCAGCCGCCGCACCCAGTCCTTGATGTTGCCCGGCCGGTCCCAGTCCCAGACCTTGTACTGGTACTTCTCGGAGTTCAGATACTCCTCCTTGCCCGGTACCGGCGTGCCCTCGCACAGCTCGTAGCCGTTGTATATGCCGTAGACGCTGGACAAGGTGGCCGCCAGCACGATGCGCTGCAGGAACGCCGGCCGGCCGCCGATCTGGAGGATCACCGGGTTGATGTCCGGCGTGTTGGTGAAGAAATTGGCCCGCATGTAGTCGCGTGCCGGCCCCTGCGTCAGCTCGACCAGATAGTCGGTCAGTTCCGCCTTTCCGGTCCGCCAGGTGAAGTAGCTGTAGGACTGGGTGAAACCGATCTTGGCCAGGCCCTTCATCAGCTTCGGCCGGGTGAACGCCTCGGACAGGAAGATCGTATCGGGGTGCTTGTCCTGAACATCCCGGATCATCCACTGCCAGAACGACAGCGATTTGGTGTGCGGATTGTCGACCCGGAAGATCTTCACGCCCTGCTCGACCCAGAACAGCACCACGTCGCGCAATTCGCGCCACAGCGGTTCGATCGGCTCGTCGCCATGCGGGTGGTAGAACTCGACGTTGACGATGTCCTCGTACTTCTTCGGCGGGTTCTCGGCGAACTTGATCGACCCGTCCGGCCGCCAGCGAAACCAGTCCTTGTGCTGCTTGATCCAGGGATGGTCCGGCGAACACTGGATGGCGAAATCCAGCGCCACGGCCAGCCCGTGGTCGGCCGCCGCCCGCACGAACCGGCGGAAATCCGCCAGCGTGCCCCATTCCGGATTGACCGCGGTGTGACCGCCGTCCTCCGACCCGATGGCATAGGGGCTACCCGGATCGTCCGGTCCCGCCCTCAGGGTATTGTTCTTGCCCTTGCGGTTGGTTCGGCCGATCGGGTGGATGGGCACCAGGTAGACGACGTCGAAGCCCAGATCGCGGATGTAGCCCAGCCGGTCGATGCATTCGTCGATGGTGGCGCCCCGGTCGGGGTCGGTCCCCTGGCTGCGCCAGAACATCTCGTACCAGGCGGCAAACCGCGCCTGCGGCGCGTCGACCACTACTTCCAGTGTCCGCCAGTACGAGGTCAGGCCAAGCCTTGCGCCGGCCCGTCCCATGACCTCCGCCGTGGCATCGCCCAGAAGGGCTTCCGCGCGGCCGGCCACGTCCAGCGGCGCGACCCGCCCCTGAAGGTCGCTCAGCGCCAGCCGATCCGCGCCTTCGGCCGTCGCCCCGGCCGCCTCCACCATGGCCATGCCTTCGGCCACGTCGACCGCCACATCCTGCCCGGCGGCGAGCTTCTTCAGCGTATCCCGCCGCCAGGTGGCGAATTCGTCGACCCAGGCGTCGATGGTGTATTCGTACCGGGTATTGCGGGTCAGATGGCACCGGCCGGTCCACCGGTCGTTGTCCCAGAACTGCATCGGCGCGATCTGCCAGTCCGCCGCGCCGACTTCGCGGTAGCGCAGTTGGGCGGCCATCTGGACATGACCGTCGCAGACGATGTCGGCAAACACCTCCAGCCAGTCGCCGACCACCCGCTTGGCCGGATACCGCCCGGCATCGACCTCCGGCGTGACGTCGGTGATCAGGAACCGCTCCCCGCTGTTCGCCGGCAGATCGGCCTGCTTTCGCCGGGTTCGGCCGCCCGCGGTCCGCGTGCGCGAAGCCTTTGCGCTTGTCGTCTGTACGGTATCGGCCATGGACGCTCTACCCTCCCTGGCGAGACGTTGACGGTCCGTCCGCCGGCACTACCCGGCGGTGGCGATCAGCTCCCGGATCAGCGATTCGATCCGGTCTGTCATGTCGCGTGCGATATCCGAAGACCCGCGCGGCCCCTCGTGGAAGAATGCCGAGTAGTGATCACCATCCAACGCGAAGACCAGCGCGACGAAGGATGTGACACCCTCGAACGTACACTGCAAGTGCGCCGGCTTCACCGCATAGCTGCCGCTGGCGGGATCGGTTTCGCCGATCTCCACGACGCTGTCGCCCCGGCACCGACTTCGCAGATGGTCGATGAACCGCGCGGCGAACGCATCAAGATCCGGGTCGACACTGCGCGTCTCCTGGCGAAGCCCGCCAACCACCGGCCCGACCTGCCAGACATGCGACAACCCCAGCCCCTCCGCCTGGACATCGGCGGCCGCCGGGAACCGGATATCTTCGATCCCCGCGGCCGACAGCAGCCGCTCCAGGGCAAGGCGGGACATGCCGTCGGCAGGCGGCGGCGCGACCGGGCCGGCCCGGGGTGCGGCGTCGGCCGTTGGCAGGGACGCCTGCGGCAGCGGCCCGTCATAGGCCTTGGCCGCCGACACGCAGGCGTCCAACGCCGCCAGGGCGCGAAACGTGCCGTCCAGGGCGAACGAGACCACGAGGTCGCCGATCGCCAGCTTCAGGACCCGACCGGCGCGCAGGGTTTCCGTTAACCGCGGATCACCGCCGGTCGGCAGAAGCACGAGGCCACCGGCGGCGGCAACGGCAGGCAGCGCGACGGGTGCCAGCGCGTCGACCTGCAGTTCCGCAGGCAGCGTGGTGCCGGCGGCCAGTGACAGGTCGGCGGCAAGAACCGCCAGCGACAGGGCGGCGTCCGCATCCATCGCGAAAATCAGGCTGTCCCCGTCCGGGGCCGCCAGCGTAATCCCGCAATGACTGAACCGACGGGGTTGTCCGGGGATCGCATAGGCGCCGCCGATCCAGCCGGACTCGGAAATCGTCAGCGCATCCGGCGTCGGCTCCGCCGGCACCTGCCCCGCTGCCGGGGACGATGCCAGGGCGGCCATCACCAAGAGCGGAAGTCCGGGGCGGATCGGCATTGCGGGTTCGGCGACGTCGGCGGGCTACAGGCGTCGCGACACTCGACAGCCGCCCCGCGCCTGTCAACGGACAGATTGGCCCGGCGGACCTGGGCACGGGTCCACCGGCCAAATTGTCGGATCGACACCGCGGGCGTTCACAAGCGGTCAGAAAAAGCCTAATGAAGGACTCTCGTCTGAACATGATCCGGGCCGCGCAGTCCGGATGTCCTACGATCCTTTCCAACACAGTGCAGGGAGCGCGACAACACAATGAACAAGATCATCGGTACCGCTGCTGTTACCGCGATCCTCGCTGCCGGGCCGGCGCTCGCGCAGGAAGACTTCATTCCCGCCGTGGTTTTCGACATGGGCGGTAAATTCGACCGGTCCTTCAACGAAGGCATCTACAACGGTATCGAACGATTCCGTGAAGAGACCGGTATCGAATACTTAGAGTTCGAAGTTACCAACGAGGCGCAGCGGGAACAGGCGTTGCGCCGCATGGTCCGCAACGGCGCGTCGCAGATCATCGCGGTCGGTTTCGGTCAGGCACCAGCGGTCGAGGTGATTGCCGCGGAAAATCCCGACGTGAACTTCACGATCATCGATTCCGTCGTCGACCTGCCGAATGTGCGGTCGGTGATCTTCAAGGAGCAGGAAGGATCCTTCCTGGTCGGCATGATCGCCGCGATGCGCAGTGAAACCGGCGCGGTCGGCTTCGTCGGCGGCATGGATATACCGCTGATCCGCGCGTTCGGCTGCGGCTTCGAACAGGGCGCCCGCCATGTCGACCCGGAGGTCGAGGTTTATCAGAACATGACCGGCACCACGCCGGCGGCGTGGAACGACCCCAGCCGGGGGGCGGAACTGGCCCGCAGCCAGTTCGACCGCGGCGCTGACGTGGTCTTCGCGGCCGCCGGCGGCACCGGCCTTGGCGTCTACCAGGCCGCCGCGGACTCCGGCCAGTTCGCCATCGGCGTCGACAGCAACCAGAACTTCCTGCACCCGGGCACGATGCTGACGTCGATGCTCAAGCGCGTGGATGTTGCTGCCTATAACGCGTTCCAGGACGCGCTGAACGAGGAGTGGGAGCCGGGCGTCCTGAACCTCGGTCTGGCCGAAAGCGGCGTCGGTTGGGCGCTGGATGAGTTCAACGAGGATCTCGTGACCGACGACATGCGCGCCGCGGTTGCAGAAGCCGAGGAGATGATCGTCAGCGGCGAACTGGAGGTTGTCGACTACCGGGCCGCGAACGCCTGCACCTACTGAGGCTCGCCCCACGCCAGCATCCGGGGCGGTATCGCCAATGTATGATCTCAAGCCGGCGGATGGCGCCGGCGGCGAGCTTTCCGCCCCGCCGCCGGCCGCCATTGAGCTTGTCGGCATCAACAAGCACTTCGGACCGGTTCACGCCAACCGGGACATATCGATGACGGTGCCGCGGGGGACCATCCACGGCATCATCGGCGAGAACGGCGCCGGCAAATCGACCCTGATGAGCATTCTGTACGGCTTCTATCAGGCCGACAGCGGCGAGATCCGGGTGAACGGCGAGCAAAGGCTGATCCGGACGCCGAACGACGCCATCCATATGGGCATCGGCATGGTCCACCAGCACTTCATGCTGGTCGAGCCGTTCACGGTGCTGGAGAACGTCATCCTCGGCAGCGAAGGCGGATCGCTGCTGCATGCGGGTGAAGCCAGGGCCCGGGAGGAACTGGCCCACCTCGAAGCGGAATACAATCTCGACGTCAGCCCGGACGCGGTCGTCGCCGACCTGCCCGTCGGATTGCAGCAGCGGGTCGAGATCCTCAAGGCGCTATTCCGGGGCGCCGACACTCTGATCCTGGACGAACCGACCGGCGTGCTGACCCCGCAGGAAGCGGATCAGCTTTTCCGGATCCTGGACACGCTCCGCACCCAGGGGAAAACGGTCATCCTGATCACCCACAAGCTGCGGGAGATCATGGCCATTACCGACAACGTCTCGGTAATGCGCGCCGGCCAGATGGTCGCCAATGTCGCGACACGCGACACCTCGCGCGAGCAGCTTGCCGAGTTGATGGTTGGCCGCAAAGTCCTGTTGCGGGTCGACAAGGGGCCCGCCAATCCGGGCCGACCGGTCCTTCAGGTCGGCAATCTGAACATGGTCGACCGGCGGGGCGTCAGCCGGGTCAAGGACGTGTCGTTCCAGGTTCGCGCCGGCGAGATCGTCGGCATTGCCGGGGTTTCGGGAAACGGCCAGTCGGAGCTGCTGTCCGCCATCGCCGGCACCATTCGCGCGCGCTCGGGAGAGATCGCCGTCAACGGTACCAACATCAAGGTCGGACAGGGTGTCGATGCCCACGACATGCGGGAGCTGGGTCTCGCCCACGTTCCTGAGGACCGGATCCACGAAGGCCTGGTGACGACCTTTGCCGCCAACGAGTGCACGATCCTCGGCTACCACGACGACCCGGCTTACAACAAAGGGCTGCTGCTGGACCGGACGGCCATCCTCAACACCTGCGAAGGTCAGATGGGCGGCTACGATGTCCGTCCGCCCAACCCGCTGCTGAAGGCCGCCAACTTCTCCGGCGGCAACCAGCAGAAGCTCATCGTGGCCCGGGAGATGGAGCGGGATCCGGATCTGCTGCTGGTCGGGCAGCCGACCCGGGGCGTCGATATCGGCGCCATCGAATTCATCCATCGTCGGCTGATCGCCATGCGCGACGCCGGAAAGGCAATCCTGCTGGTGTCCGTCGAACTGGACGAAGTGATGTCCCTGTCGGACAGGATCCTGGTCATGTTCGACGGGGCCATCGTCGGCGAGGTCGCACAGGCGGACGCCGACGAGCGGACGCTTGGCCTGATGATGGCCGGCATTCGACCGGATGAAGCATCGACGTCGACGGGTGGAACGCCGGGGGGCACGTCTCCGGCATGAGCAAGTTCGGACGCCCCAGCGACATCCCCCTTTGGGCCAACTTCGTCCTGGTCCCCCTGATCAACCTGACGCTCGCCTTCATGGTCTCGGGCCTTGTCGTGCTGGCCATCGGCGAGAACCCGATCGAAGCCGTGGGCTGGCTGCTGCGCGGCGCCTTCGGCAACCAGGAGTTCATCGGCTACACCCTCTACTACACGACCAATCTGATCTTCACCGGACTGGCCGTGGCGGTAGCCTTCCACTGCGGACTGTTCAACATCGGCGGCGAAGGCCAGGCCTATATCGGCGGGCTCGGTGTCGGGCTGGTGTGCCTGTACCTGGATTTCCTGCCGTTCGGATTGATCGTGCCGGTGGCGATCCTGGGCGGCGCCCTGTTCGGCGCCGCGTGGGCCTATGTCCCCGCCTATCTTCAGGCGACGCGGGGCAGCCACATCGTCATCACCACCATCATGTTCAATTTCATCGCCGCGTCGTTGATGGTCTATCTGATGGTGAACGTGCTGATCCGCCCCGGTCAGCAATCGCCGGAAAGCCGCCCCTTCGACGAGAACGCCACGCTCTGGTCGATGCACGAGATGCTGGGCTGGGTCGGCATCGAGATCGCCCGATCACCGCTGAACGCCTCCTTCCTGTGGGCGCTCATCTGCGGCTTCCTGGTCTACTTGTTCATCTGGCGCACCCGCTGGGGTTACGAGATCCGCACCGCTGGGCAAAACCAGCGCGCGGCGGTCTATGGCGGGATCTCCCCGGCACGCAACATCGTGCTGGCTGTCTCCATCTCCGGGGCGCTCGCCGGTTTCGTTGGCCTGAACGAGATCATGGGCGTCCAACAGCGGCTGCTCCTCAACTTCACCGCGGGCTACGGGTTCACCGGGATTGCTGTGGCGCTGATGGGGCGCAACCATCCCGTCGGCATCGTCCTGGCGGCGCTGCTTTTCGGCGCGCTCTATCAGGGCGGCGCCGAACTCGCCTTCGAGATCCCGACCATCACCCGCGACATGGTGGTGGTCATCCAGGGGCTGGTGATCCTGTTCGCCGGCGCGCTGGAGAACATGTTGCGGCCCCAGATCGAAAGCCTGTTCCGCCGTGGCGGGCCGGCAGACGCCAACGCACAGGCGGAGTGAGGCGATGGAGATCTTCACGCTCGTCGTCCTGTTGCTGGACGCCACGCTTCGGGTCGCCACGCCGCTGATCCTCGCGGCGCTCGGCGGACTGTTCTCCGAACGCGCGGGCGTCGTCGACATCGGGCTCGAAGGCAAGATGCTGGGGGCGGCCTTCGCCGCCGCGGCCACGGCATCGGTCACCGGCTCGGCCTGGCTGGGCCTGTGCATGGGTATCGGCGTGTCGATGACCCTGGCGATGATCCATGCCTTCGCCTGCGTCACCCACCGCGGCGACCATGTGGTGTCGGGTGTGGCGATCAACATCCTGGTCGCCGGGCTGACGGTCACGCTCGGCATCGCCTGGTTCGAGCGCGGCGGCCAAACCCCGGACCTTTACAATCCCGACCCGTACACCGGCATTGAACTGCCCGGGACGGCGGTGACCACCGAAGACGCGATCCGCATGGTGGTCGACGCCGATCCCGACGACCGCTTGCGAACGCCGCGACAGGTCGAGCAGGCGATCGCCGGCGGCGATGTCGAAATGGCGGCCCAGGTCGAGGCATTGACCCGCGAGCCGACGCCGGTAATCGGCTGGATCCTGGGCGGGGTGCAGGACTTCGCAAACGGCTTCGTCGATTTCGTTCGCGAAGAACGCTTCACCGGCATAACCCTGCCACTCGCCGACACCGTCGCGCATGTGCCGGTCATCGGGCTGATCTACTCCGAACTGATCAGCGGGCACAATATCCTGGTCTACTTCGCCTTGTTGGCCGTGCCGATCACGGCTTGGGTGGTCTACCGGTCGCGCTTCGGCCTTCGCCTGCGCGCCGTGGGTGAGAACCCGGCGGCGGTGGATACCGCCGGCATCTCGGTGACCTGGATGCGCTACAAGGCACTGATGATCACCGGCTTCCTGTGCGGCATCGCCGGAACCTATCTGTCGACGGCCCACAACGCGTCCTTCGTTCGCGACATGACGGCCGGCAAGGGCTTCCTGGCCCTGGCCGCCCTCATCTTCGCCAAATGGCGGCCGATCCCGGTTCTTCTGGCATGCCTGTTGTTCGGGTTCCTGGAGGCGATCGAGGCACGCCTGCAGGGTACGCCGATCAACCTGCTGGGCCTGACCTTCACTATCCCCGTGCAGTTCATTCAGGCTCTTCCGTACATCCTGACCGTCGTCCTGCTGGCTGGCTTCATAGGTAAGGCCATCGCGCCCAAGGCGATTGGCACTCCCTATGTCAAGGAACGCTGACGATGCCGCCAACCCCCTCCATGACGGCGGCGGTCGAACGGCTGTTTGCCGCCGCCAAGGCGGTCTTTGCGACGGCGTATGCGCCTTATTCGAACTTTCCGGTCGGTGCAGCCGTCCTGGGTGAAGACGGCAACGTGTACGTCGGCTGCAATGTCGAGAATGCGTCCTACCCAGCGGGGGTCTGCGCCGAAGGCGGGGCGATCTCCGCCATGGTGGCCGCGGGGTGCCTGCGGATCGCTGCCGTCGCCGTCGTCAGCGGTCGGCCCGGCGACGGCAGTCTTGGCACACCGTGCGGCATCTGCCGGCAGCGGATCCGCGAATTCGCCTCTGCCGACACGCCCATCCATGTTTGCGGTCCGGAAGGTTTGCGCCGCACGCTGCGGCTGGACGAATTGCTGCCCCATGCGTTCGATGCGGACTCCCTCAACGCCGGACGCGCCCCGGAACTCGGTCGCGCCAACGGCTGACTGCGGAGCCTGACGATGTCGACAGCGACGCTGGCGGTTGATGCCGCCCGGGCAATCCAGGCCGCGGCGCCGGGTTTCGCGCCTCGGATCGCCATGGTTCTCGGGTCCGGCCTTGGCGCGCTGGCCGACGCGGTGACCGACGCGGTCAATGTGCCGTATGGCGAGATCCCAGGATTTCCCGAACCCGGTGTGTCGGGTCACGCTGGCCAGTTGATCCTGGGTCGGCTAGGCGGGCAGCCGGTCGCCTGTCTGAAGGGCCGCGCCCATGCGTATGAAGGGCGCGGCATCGATGTCATGAAGGTCCCGGTTCGGGCCATGCGCCTCGTCGGCTGCGAGGCGATCTTTCTGACCTGCGCCGCCGGCAGTCTGCGCGCGGATATCCCGCCGGGCGGGCTGATGGCCTTCGCCGACCACATCAGCCTTCTGCCCGGCAACCCTCTGACCGGCCCCAACGACGATGATTTCGGTCCCCGGTTTCCCTCGCTGGAACACGCCTACGAGCCGGGCCTCCGAGCCCTGCTAAAGGACGTGGCCGCCGACCTGGATGTCACGCTGGCCGAAGGCGTCTATGCGGCGATGATCGGGCCAAGCTTCGAAACCCCTGCCGAGATTCGGATGCTGCGCACGCTGGGCGCAGATGCCGTGGGCATGTCGACGGTGCCGGAATGCATCCTGGCGCGGCATTGCGGTCTGCGGGTCGTCGCGACGGCGGCGATCACCAATTACGGGGTCGGCATGTCGGACGAACCCGTGGATCACAGCCGCACGCTTGCCTTTGCCGGCCTCGCGGGGGAAGCTTTGGGCAGGTTGGTCGTCCGGTTCCTGGAGCGGTTCGACGAAGCGGCATGACGCACTGGCCAGCCGACCTGTGACCGCCTAGAACGGCAACGGTCCTTTCCCGCACTGTCCTTGTGGTTGACGATGAGCACAGAAACGCCGGCCCTCGATCTGCCTGGGGATCTGGCCCAGCTGGTCAGACAGGTGCAGGCCGCGCAGGCCGGAGAGGCGGAAGCACGCCAGATCCTCGCGGCCCTCGACTTCACCAGCCTCAATGCCGACGACACCGAAGAGGTCATTTCCGGATTCTGCGCCCGTGCCATGACGCCGGCCGGACCGGTTGCCGGTGTGTGCATCTATGACCGGTTCGTGCCGCTGGCCAGACGCCTGCTGGCGCCGACACCCGTGCGGGTCGTCACCGTGGTCAACTTCCCTGCCGGCGGCGCGGATGCGGCCCGGGCCGCGGACGAGGCGCGCGCCGCAGCGGCAAACGGGGCCCAGGAGATCGATGTCGTCTTCCCCTACACCGCCTTCCTGCGCGGCAACGAGATTGCCGGCAGGGACGTCGTGGCGGCCTGCCGAGAGGTTTGCGGCGACAGCATCACGCTCAAGGTGATCCTGGAAAGCGGCCAGATACCCAACGTGGATGCCTTGGCGGAAATCAGCCGGCTGGCCATCGCCGAGGGCGCAGACTTCCTGAAGACGTCGACCGGAAAGCGAGGCGGTGGCGCCTCGCTGGAAGCGGCGGCCGTAATGCTGGATGCGATCCGCGAGGCCGACCGCCCGATCGGATTCAAACCGTCCGGCGGCCTTCGGACCCTCGACCAGTCCGCCCACTATCTTGCGCTGGTCCGCGCGATCCTGGGGGACGAGGCGACTGGCCCGACGCGCCTGCGCTTTGGGGCCAGCAGCCTGATGCGCGAACTGCTTGATGCCCTGGGATACGGGGCAACGGAAACCGAGGCGCAGGAGCCGTCGGGATACTGAAGGTGCCATGCTTCCCCAAGAAATGATCCGCCGCAAACGCGACGGCGGAACGCTGCGTACGGACGAGATCTCCCAGTTCATCGAAGGCGTGACCGACGGCCGGGTATCGGAAGGCCAGGTCGCGGCCTTCTGCATGGCGGTGTTCTTTCGCGGACTGGACCTCACCGAGCGGGCGGCCCTGACCCGTGCGATGACCCGGTCAGGCAGCACGCTCGATTGGTCATCCCAGGACCTTGACGGCCCCGTCGTCGACAAGCACTCCACCGGCGGCGTCGGCGACAAGGTCAGCCTGGTGCTGGCGCCTGTGTTGGCGGCCTGCGGCAGCTACGTGCCCATGATCTCCGGCCGCGGGCTCGGCCACACCGGCGGTACGCTGGACAAGATGGAGGCCATTCCCGGCTACCTCAGCAAGCCGCCGAACGACCGCATCTATAGCGTCACGCGCGAGGCAGGTTGCGCCATCATCGGTGCCACCGGCGATGTGGCGCCCGCAGACCGCCGGATGTACGCCATCCGCGACGTGACCGGCACGGTGGAGTCGCTGGACCTGATCACCGCATCGATCCTGTCGAAGAAGGTTGCGGCCGGGCTCGACGCGCTGGTGCTGGATACCAAGTTCGGCTCCGGTGCCTTCAAGGACGATTTCGACGAGGCGGTCGCGCTGGCCGAAAGCATTGTCGGCGTCGGCAAGGCCATGGGCCTGCCGGTGTGCGCCCTGTTGACCGACATGAATCAGGTGCTTGGGCGGTCCGCAGGGAACACCGTCGAGGTTCTTGAAGCTTGCGCGATCCTGCGCGGCGAAGCGGCCGATCCAAGGCTGCTGGACGTGACGCTGGACCTGTGCGCCGAAGGACTGGCGCTCAGCGGCGTCGCCGAAACCGCTGCCGTCGGCCGGCGCATGGCCGAGGACAGTCTGGCGAGCGGCGCTGCAGCCGACCGCTTCTCCAGGATGGTCGCCGCGCTGGGTGGGCCGGCAGATCTTCTGGAAGCACCCGAGCGGCACCTTCGCCAGGCGCCGGTGGTGCGCGCGGTCCATCCGGAAGCATCGGGATATGTTGCGGCGATGAACACCCGGGATGTCGGCGTCACGATCGTCGGTCTCGGTGGCGGTCGCACCAACCCGGATGATGCCGTCGACCATGCGGTTGGACTGACCGACATCGCCGCGATCGGTGAGGCCGTCGGCCCCGGTGTGGACGATCGGCCGCTAGCTCTTGTGCATGCCGCAACCGAAGACGCCGCCGCCGCCGCGGCTGCCCAGCTGCGCGCTGCCATCCAGGTTGCTGAAGCGCGCGGGATGTCGGGCGCCTTGATCGCACGACGGATCGCCTGATCCGATGACGGATGCGCCGGCGTCGCATCCGACCGCCGGCATGGTGGCCCGGGGCATCGGCCTGTTCACGCTGGCGGTGTTCCTGCTTGCCGTCATGGACGTGCTGATCAAATGGTTGTCGGACGGCAACGCCGTCACCTATCCCACCGGACAGATCGTCTTCTTCCGCGCCGTCTTCGGACTGATCCCCGTTCTCTGGTTGATTCGCCGCGCCGGACCTCAAGTCCTGGCGACCCGCCATCCGGGACAGCACATCGTGCGCGGCCTGTTCGGCGCCGGCGCCGCCTTCAGCTTCTTCTGGGCGTTCGGCCAGATGCCGCTGGCCGACGCCTACGCCATCGCCTTCACCGCACCGCTGTTCATGACCGCCCTTTCGGTCCCCCTGCTGGGCGAACGTGTCGGCCTCAGGCGATGGATGGCCGTCGCGGTTGGCTTCGTCGGTGTCCTGGTCATGCTGCAACCGGACGCCGAAGCAGCGGGGTTCCTTAGCTGGGGCGCGGTTGCCGCATTCGCGGGTGCGTTCTGCTACGCCACCCACGGGATCCTGATCCGGCGGATGGCGCGCACCGACACCAACGAGGCGATCATCCTCTATGGCGCGCTGGTCATTGCCACGCTCAGCGCCGCGACGCTGCCCTTCGCATTCATCTGGCCGCGGCCGATCGACTTCCTGATGCTGGCGGCAACCGGGCTGGTCGGCGGCTTCGGCGTGCTGTGCCTGACTCAGGCCTTCCGTCTGGCCGCTCCGGCCATCCTGGCACCGTTCGAGTACACCGCGATGATCTGGGGCGTACTGTTCGGGATCACCATCTGGGGTGACATTCCCAGCCTTTGGGTGCTGCTGGGCGCGTCGATCGTCGCCGCGTCCGGTCTCTACATTCTGCACCGGGAAACCCGGAACCGTTCGGCCGCCGTGTCACCGGACCTGGATGCGGACACCGGCAGGGCGCCCGACCCCAGGCTCAGCCCCTGAACGACCAGCCGGCCGCCGACATGGAACACGAGGCCAGCCGCATTCGCGCCGGCATTCTCTCGATCGTCGGTGCGGTCAGCCTGTTCGCGTGCATGGACGCGCTGATCAAGTATCTGAGCGCCGATTTCCACCCGTTGCAGATATTCTTCTTTCGCGTGTTGTTCGGCATGCTGCCGCTGATACCGGTTCTGCACACCGATGGATGGCGTCGCTCGCTCCGGACGCACCGATTGCCCCTGCACGTTCTGCGATCGGTCATCACCATGGCGGCCGTCGTCAGCTTCTTTATCGCCTTCGGCCTGATGCCGCTGGCCGACGCGTATGCCATCAGCTTCGCCGCACCGATCTTCATCACGCTGCTGGCAATTCCCCTGCTCGGCGAACGGGTGGGCCTGCGACGCAGCATGGCGATGGCGGCGGGATTCGTCGGCGTGCTCGTCGTCCTGCGCCCTGGATACGGTCTCGTCAGCATCGGCGGGTTGGTGATGCTCGGGGCCACGGTGCTCTACGCCGTTCAGACGATCATCATGCGATGGATGAGCCGCACCGAAAGCAACGGCACCATCGTGCTCTACTTCAATCTGGTCGCCGGTACGCTCAGCGGCCTGGCCCTGCCCTTTGTCTGGAGTTCCCCGACGATCGGGCAATGGGGGCTGTTGATCGCCATCGGCATCATCGGCGGTATCGGCCAGTTGCTGATCACCAATGCCTATCGGGTCGCGCCCGCCGGTGTCGTTAGCCCCTTCATGTATGTGCAGATCGTCTGGGGGCTCGGTTTCGGGCTGGTCCTCTTTGGGGACACGCCGAACGCCGGGACCCTTGCCGGCGCGGCCATTGTCATAGCCAGCGGGCTCTACATCCTGCGTCGCGAAGCTGTACTGGGCCGCGAGGTCACGGGCAAAGTCGGCGGCACATGACGGAACCATCGCATGCGCTGCCGAACGAATCCGTCGGCTCGCAACGATACGCCGCCAAGCCAAGACCGAGCACCACGCGGTTGCGCGAACCGGGTGGTGCTCGGATCCTTCGACGATGTCCGGAAGATCACGGCCGGCCGGGGAACTGCCGCGGTCCAGTCAACCGGTCAGCACGCTCCCCGAACGCAAAAGTCGCCTCGGCGAAATCTCGCCTTATGCGTCCTCGGCCTTCTTGCGTCGCGTCGTCCGTTTCGGCTTGGCTTCGCCGTCGGTGGGGGCCGCAGAAGACGCCGCCTTCTTGGCAGGTGCCTTTGCGGCCGCCGACTTGGCGGTTGCCGGCGCCTTCGCGGCTGCCGGCGCTTTGGTGGCCGCAGCCTTCGCCGGTTTGGCGGCCGGCTTGGCGGCGGGCGCCCGTTTCTTGGCCGGCGCTTTGGCCGCCGACGCCGACGGCTGTGCGGCTGCTTCGCCTAAGAGCTCCCAATGGGCCTGCAGCCAATGGTCCAGATGTCGACCGTGCGGCTTGCCCTCGCGCTCCCAAATCAGATAAGCGCGGTCGCGGATCGCGCCTTCATCGATTTCCATACCCGTTTTGCCCCGCTCCCCAATGACCCCAATGTTGCGACGGGATTTACTCGCCACAGCAACAATGATGCAAAAAACACAACACGCGGCGGCGTTCAAGCGGCCATGTGCATTGTCGTTCAAAGTATTTCAGCGGCTTCGGTCTACCGGGACGGTGATCGGTCCGGTTGCATTGATCGCCGCCCAGGAATTCCATAGATCTGGGTCCTGACGCCGTCAGCGCTGGCCGGCTCGCAACGGACCGGGCAGGCCCGCATCACCGCGAACCGCGGACGGCACGACCCCGACCAGGAACTGCGAAACCCGGCCCTCGCGATCGACCAGCGGCAGAATGATCCGCCACCACCTGTCCACCGGAACTCTCGGGGGCGGTCGGTGTTCTGTGAAGAGCGGGCGCCGGCGCTTCGCCACCGCCAGATAGCCGGCCGTGAAGAAGCGGGCGACCTGACCGCCGAAGTCGGAACTGCGATGGCCGGTCATATCGCGACCGTACAGGCGGGCAACGCCGGCACCATGCAGGCGATAGCGGCAATCCGCCTCCGCCTGGATCAGTTCGACCTGCACGATCCAGTCGTGCACGGCATTCAGGGCGTGCAGGTCGAGGTCGTCGGCCCGCGGCAAGTCGCCTTGCCGCGGCAGCGCCATCCAGACATCCCAGAACAGGGTAAGCCGTTGATCCGGCAGGCTTTCGCGTGTCACATCCCAGTCGAGAATCGGGGGCGGCATCCCGGCCTGCTTGAACAGACGAATGGTGTTGACGTCCAACCCTCCGGAGATGGTCAACGACAGGAGCCTGACACTCAGGGCCTCGTCTTCCGACGTCATGTCGGAGCTGTTTCCATCGGCGGGCGACAATTCTGTATGCTGCTCTGCGCGGGTTCCGAGCTCATCATGCCCTCACTGTTGATCCGCGCATATATGCGAGAGATGATTCTGGAGGATTTCAACCCATGAATGCGTCGACGGCCAACAGATGGGCGCGCCGGGTTCTGTTGGCCACTGCCCTAGTGAGCTTCTACCTGTTCCTGGAAGCCGTTCATTTTGATGCCGCCAGCATCCTGGGTACGCTTGCTCTGTGGGCTTCGGGCCAGCCCCTGCCGGCGCCGGTAGACTGGATCGGCATGCTCAGTTCCGCCTTCCTGTTTCCCATGACCTACCTGCTGGCGCCGCTGCTGCTGGGCACCGTGCATGGCGAGTGGGCCAGCGCCCTGGTGGCCTATCCCGGTCTGATCGTCGCAGTCGCGCTGTTCGCCATCGCCGCCGACCGCAATCGGCGTGATCGGCAGCAGTCGACCTGACCACCGATGGCGGCGATTCCCCGTCGGCCGATAACCCGGCGTTAAGCGGGCGCGGCGCATTATGACCCTTCAGCCGCCGGGTCCTATGGCCTCGCGGCTGGTCGATGACGCCGAAAGACGCAGAGATGCAGGTCTCACCTTCCCAGACGCTGTTCCAAGCCATCTCGCATCTCGGATCTGGCAGCCGGTCCATGCCGGCCCCGGTCCGTCACAACGAAGCGGCGAGCCAGACGGCGCGGCACGACAGCCCGGCGGCCCGGCCAGCTAACGTCTTGCAGCCGGCGGACCACGCAAGGGAAGCCAGCCCGGATACCCCGATTCGGCGCGGCATGTTTGTCGACATCCGCGTCTGATCGCACCTACCCGCGCGCGGGCTACGCCGTAGCAGGTTGCCCACGGGGCCACGCTCGCCCCTAATGGGCTGATGTCCGTTCCACCCCCCGACCCCCGACCCCCCGCCGGCCCGAGCGTGCGCCGGGTGCCGCCCGGCGACGACCGTGAACGTCTGGTTTGCCCCGATTGCGGCTACATCGCCTATGACAACCCCAGGATCGTCGTCGGCTCAGTGGTCATCGGTTCCGATGGCAGACTGCTGCTTTGCCGACGCGCCATCGAACCGCGGCAAGGCTTCTGGACCATCCCGGCAGGGTTCATGGAGTTGAACGAGACGGCGGCCGCCGGCGCGGCCCGGGAAGCCTGGGAAGAAGCGCGCGCGAACATCGCCATCGACGGACTGCTCGCCGTCTACGACATTCCGCGAATCAGTCAAGTCCAGCTGATTTTCCGGGCGACGCTGACGTCGGATACGGTTTCGGCCGGTCCCGAATCGGCGGCCGTGGCGTTTTACAATTGGGACGACGTGCCCTGGGACGACCTCGCCTTCCCGTCGGTGCATTGGGCACTGGGCCACTACAGGCAGTCGGCGGGCCGGCCGCTCGCCGCACCGTTCACGGCACCTGCCGACACGCAAGTCCCATAGGAACCTGCGCGCGGCGACCGGTCAGCCGTCTTCCTTCGGCTCGCTGGGCGGCTCGGGTAACTGGTGTTTCTGGATGACCGGGACCTGCAGCAACCCGAAGACCAGGGATATCGGCATGATGCCGAATACCTTGAAGCTGACCCAGGTGTCGGTCGAGAAGTTGCGCCAGACGATCTCGTTGAGGATGGCCAGAAACACGAAGAAGGCCGTCCACCGCCAGCTCAAGATGCGCCAGCCGGTATCGTCCAGTTGCAGGATGCCGCCCATCAGGTGCTTCAGGAAAACCCGCCCGGTCAGCAGTCCGCCAAGCAGCGCGCTGGCGAAGAACAGGTTCACGACCGTCGGCTTCAGCTTGATGAAAAGCTCGTCGTCCAGCGCCAGCGTCAGCCCGCCGAAGGCCAGGACGAACAGGCTGCTGATCAGCGGCATCAGCGGCACGCGCCGCTCGACCTTCAGCGACACCGCGAGCGAGATCGCGGTCGCGACCATGAAGGCCGCCGTGCCGATCATGATGTCGTAGGCGCTGTTGGCGATGAAGAAGACGACCAGCGGGCCTGCCTCGATCGCCAGCCGGCGGAAGGGCGAAACCGGCGCCTCGGCGTTTTCGGCCTGATCCTTCACGGTCACTGGAATGCCGCCTCTGCCAGGCTTCGCAGTTTGCGGCTGTGCAGCCGCTCTAGGCCCAAGCTTCTGAGCTTCTCCACCGCCAGGATGCCGATTCGCAGGTGCTGGCCGACCTGCTTCTTGTAGAACGCGTCGGCCATGCCGGGCAGCTTGATCTCGCCATGCAGCGGCTTGTCGGACACGCACAGAAGCGTCCCGTAGGGCACGCGAAACCGAAACCCGTTGGCGGCGATCGTGGCGCTTTCCATATCCAGCGCGATGGCCCGGGACTGGCTGAACCGCTGCAAGGGCTCGCGATAGTCGCGCAGTTCCCAGTTGCGGTTGTCGATCGTGGCGACCGTCCCCGTGCGCATCACGCTCTTCAACTCGTAGTCGCGCAATCCGGTCACCTCGCCCACCGCCTCTTCCAGCGCGACCTGCACCTCGGCCAGCGCCGGTACCGGCACCCAGGTCGGCAGGTCTGCGTCCAAAACATGGTCCTCGCGGACATACCCGTGGGCCAGCACGTAGTCTCCAAGCCGCTGGGTGTTTCGCAGGCCCGCGCAGTGACCCAGCATGACCCAGGCATGCGGCCGAAGAACGGCAATGTGGTCGGTGGCCGTCTTGGCGTTGGACGGGCCGACGCCGATATTAACGATGGTAATCCCGGAAGCCCCCGGCCGCTTCAGATGGTAGGCCGGCATCTGCGGCATTCTGGCGATCGGCTCGCCCGGGTCGTTCCCGGCATCGGACTGCCGCCCGGTGGTGATGCGATCACCGGGCTCCACGAAGGCCGTGTAGTCGCTGTCGCCGCGGCGCATCAGATCGTGTGCATAGTTCACGAACTCGTCGATATAGAACTGATAGTTCGTGAACAGAACGAAGTTCTGGAAATGCTCGCAACTCGTCCCCGTATAGTGCTTCAGGCGGAACAGCGAGAAGTCAACGCGGGCCGCGGTAAATAGCGACAGCGGCATCGGCCGGTCGATCAGGGCCTCGTAGGTGCCGTTGACGATGCTGTCGTCCATCAGCTCCAGGTCCGGCACGTCGAACACGTCGCGCAGCCGGCTTAACCGGTCCGCCGAAAGGCCGCCTTCGACATACAGCCCGTCGGGAAACGCGAAATGCACCGGGATCGGCGTGTCACTGATGCCGACCTCTATGGGCAGGTGGTGATTGCGCAAAAGCAGGCTGAACTGCTCGATCAGGTAGTTCTTGAACAGCTTCGGCCGGGTGATCGTCGTCTCCCACACGCCCGGGCCGGCGACAAACCCGTATGCCAGTCTCGTGTCGATCCGGGCATACGATTCCGTGCACATCCGCACCATGGGGTAGCCGACCCGGACGCGCCCCGGAAACTCCTTGCCCTGGGCAAACTCCTTGAACCGGTCGCGCAGATAGGCGGTCGCCTGCTCGTAAAGCTCGTTGACGCGTTCCCAGGCGGCAACGGGATCGTGGATCGGCGTGAAGTCGGTTTGTATGTCGGGTGTCAGCATCTCGCCGAACATGGCTGGGGGGATCTCCGTTGCACTGCCGGACACGGGGCGCGCGGCCCGCTTACGATACGCCCATCAGAGAACGGGCAAACTCCTGGGCATTGAACGGCTGAAGGTCCTCGATCGCCTCACCCACGCCAATCGCATGCACCGGCAGCCCGAACCGGTCGGCCAGCGCCACAAGCACGCCGCCGCGCGCCGATCCATCCAGCTTGGTCACGATCAGCCCGGTGACGTCGACCATTTCCCGGAAGGCCTCGACCTGGGCATGGGCGTTCTGGCCGGTCGTGGCGTCCAGGACGAGCAAGGTCTGATGCGGGGCGCCCGGGTCGCGCTTGCCCAGGACCCGGACGATCTTGCGCAGTTCCTCCATCAGCCCCTGCTTGTTCTGCAGCCGGCCGGCGGTGTCGATCAACAGGATCTCCACCCCTTGCGCCTGGCACAGCGTGTAGGCGTCGAAGGCCAGCGCCGCGGCATCCGACCCCTGGTCGCGCGTCAGGACCGGGACATGCGCCCGATTACCCCAGACCTGCAGTTGCCCGATGGCGGCGGCGCGAAAGGTGTCGCCAGCCGCCAGGAACACGTTGCGCCCACCATCCTTCCACTGCTTGGCGAGCTTGCCGATGGTGGTCGTTTTGCCCGCCCCGTTGACGCCGACCACGAGGACCACCTGCGGGCGGTGCGGGGCGTCGATACCCATCGGCCGGGCAACCGGTTCCAGGATACGGGCGACCTGGTCGGCTAGCGCCAGCCGCACCTCCTCCGGCGAGATTTCCTTGCCGAATCGGGTCTGCGCGAACTCCGCGGTCAGCTTAGCCGCCGTCGTCGGCCCCAGATCGGCCGAGATCAGCAGCTCCTCCAGCTCTTCCAGCGTCTCGTCGTCCAGCTTACGCCGGGCGAAGATCCCGCCGATGCCGCCGCCGATCTTCGAGGAAGACCGCGTCAGGCCGGATCGCATCCGCGCCAGCCAGCCTCGCCGCGGTGCGTCCGGGCCGCCGTCCGGTGATCCGGACGGATCGTCAGTCGATGGCATTTCCGTCATGGCCGAGCCGTATACACCGATCGCGCTGGGACGCAACAGGACGCCGGTCGCAGCACGCCCTAGGGTGTCGCCGGCTCGGCGGACAACTCGGATGCGGATGCCGCCTGCACATGTACGGGGATCACCCCCCCTGTCGGCAGATGCTCCGGTATCCTGGTCGGGGCGAAGGTTTCGGTGCGTCCGAACCTGGGCTTCTCCACCAACACGCTGTCCCGGCGCCCGACCTGGGCCGCGTAGAAGCCGGCGAGCGCCGCCTGTCCGGCCGATCGCAGGCGTGCCGCCCGCTCCTTGCGGATCGGTTTCGGAACGGACGGCATACGCGCGGCCGGCGTCCCTTCCCGCTCGCTGTAGGGGAAGACGTGCAGATAGGTCAGCCCCGCCTCGTCGATCAGCCGCAACGTATTCTCGAACCGGCTTTCGTCCTCGGTCGGGAAGCCGGCGATCAGGTCGGCGCCGAACACGATCTCCGGGCGCAGGCGCCGTGCCCGATCACAGGTGCGCAGGACGTCGGCGCGGCAATGGCGCCGCTTCATCCGCTTCAGGATCAGATCGTCGCCTGCCTGCACGGACAGGTGCAGGTGGGGCATCAGCCGCGGTTCCTCGGCAACCAGGCGCCAAAGATCTCCGTCGATCTCCTGCGGATCGACCGATGACAGCCGCAGGCGGGGCAAGCCCGGAACCTGTGCCAGCACCCGGCGACAGAGCTGCCCCAAAGTTGGCGTTCCGGGTAGGTCCGCGCCATAGGCTGTCGCGTCGACACCGCTCAGAACCACTTCCCGATACCCGGCATCGACCAGTTGGCGGATCTGCCGCACCACCTCGCCGACTGGCACCGATCGGGACGGCCCGCGGCCATAGGGGATGATGCAGAAGGTGCACCGGTGATCGCAGCCGTTCTGCACCTGGACGAAGGCGCGTGTATGGCCTTCGAAGCCCTGCAGCAGATGGCCGGCCGTCTCCGACATTGCTGCAGTTTCGTTGACCAGGACCTTCCCGTCGCCGGGACGGTCGAGCCCTCCGGCCTGCCATGTGCCGGCCAGCAGCTTGCTGTCGTTCCCCACCACCCGATCCACCTCGGGCATGGCCGCGTACCGCTGGGGCGCGATCTGCGCGGCACAGCCGGTGACGACGATCCGCGCCTCCGGCTGCTCCCGCCGGGCGCGCCGGATGGCTTGGCGTGCCTGGCGCTCCGCCTCCTGGGTGACGGCACAGGTGTTGACGACGACCGTGTTCTCGTCGCCCGCCGATCGTAGATGCTGCCGGATCAGCTCGCTTTCATGGATGTTCAGCCGGCATCCGAAGGTGATCAGCCGGCCCGTCGTATCCGTCATCTTTCAACCCCGGGCCAACAGCGAAGGATCCAGCACGCCCTGGAACGCCGTCGCCACCGGGCCGGTCATCCAGACGCGCCCGGTGTCGGCAATCGCAATGTCCAGGTCGCCACCGTCCAGGGCGACCGTTACCCTGCGGCCGCAGAGGCCCCTTCGGTTGGCGGCGACCACCGCGGCACAGGCGCCGGTTCCACAGGCCTGGGTTATTCCGGCGCCGCGCTCCCAGACGCGCATGCGCAGGCGGTCGGTGGTCAGGATCTGGCACATCTCCACATTGGTACGTTCGGGAAACAAGGGATGGTGCTCAAGCACCGGGCCCAGCCGAAGCAGATCCACGGCCTCGGCATTCTCCACGAAGAACACCATATGCGGGTTGCCGACACCGACGCCGACCGGGGCCGGCAACCCGTCGCAGTCGACGGGAAGCGCCAGCGTGTCGACCGCCCGCGCCAGCGGGATTTCGCGCCAGTCGGCGGATGGCAGCCCCATATCGGCCGATATCAGCCCGTCCGCCGTCCGGCGGCAGTGGACAGGGCCGGATGGCGTCGCCACCGTTGCCTCGGCGGTGCGCCGTTCGTCCATCGCCAGCGCAGCAACACAGCGCGTGGCATTGCCGCATGCGCCCACGGCCGCCCCGTCGGCGTTGTGGAACAGGACGGCAATATCCGCGCTATCGGCCGGCGCCCGCAGGATGGCCAGCTGGTCGCAGCCGACGCCGCGGTGACGGTCGGCAATCGCCCGCACCTGCGCCGGACTGGGCTCAATGGGCGTTTCCCGACCGTCCAACACGACGAAATCGTTGCCCAGGCCCTGCATTTTCCGAAACGGCCATGTCATGGCCCGGGCTTATAGGGCCGCCGGCGGCTTCGGGTCCAGGGGATCCCCCGAATCGCGCTGGGTTCAGATATTCAACCCGACGACGTCGGCCAGATCGGCATTGTCGAGCCGACAGCCCTTGATCCGCGCCCGCGTCAGGTCCGCGCCGCGCAGATTGGCGCCCGTCAGGTCGGCACCGCGCAGGTCCGCCTCAACCAGGTTGGCGTCGGGAAGCTGTGCCCCCCGCAAGTCGGCTTCCGAAAGGTCTGCGCCGGCGAGCCGGGCCCGCAGCAGGTTGGTCTGCCAGGACAGCGAATGACTGCCGTTGATCTCCACCGGGGACATGCGGACGCGCCGCATATTGGCGCCCGACAACGAAGCGCGCTGCAGGTTGGCGCCCCTCAGGTCGGCCCCCGCCAGATTGGCCCACCGCAGATCCGACAGGGTGAGGTCGGCCATCGCCAGCCCGCTGCCCGCAAGTTGCGCCCGGTTCAGCACCACATAGCGCAGGACCGCAGCGGCCAGATTGCGCCCCTCCAGATAGACGCCCGCCAGATCCAGCTCCGACAGGTCGGCTCGGGATCCCTCGCGTCCGTTCGAGTTCACCCAGTCCGAATGGTCGTCCAGAATCCGCATCAGCGGCTGGCGTAGCGTCTCCGCCGAGCGGGCAACCCGCGTATTGGTCAGCAGCGCCGATTTGATGTCGTCCGGATCGTAGATCGCACCGACCATGTCGGCGTTCGACAGGTCGGTTCCGGCCATCTGCGCGCCGGTCAGATCGGCACCGTGCAAGACGGCGCCGGACAGGTTCGCCTCGGTCAGGTTGGCGCCTTCCATCAGGCACCCGGTCAGATCCGAGTTGGTCAGGTTGACCCGGGTCAGGTTGGCGTCGCGCAGAATCGAGTCCGTCAGATCCGTCTGCATCACGAAGGCATTGGCGAGTTTGGCCCGCGTCAGGTCGACATTGTTCACCTTGGCACAGGTCAGCTCGGTGATGCTGACATCGTGGCTGACCGGCTGCAGTTCGCCGGTCGGCGTGGGCGCAACGACGACGCCGTCGCGCAAGTCCGTCTCGACCATCGTCGCTTCGGACAGGACCGCGCCGCGCAGGCAGACACCACGCATGTCGGAACCGTCCAGGTTGGCGCCGCGCAGATTGGCCAGGCGCAGATCCGCACCGTAGAGATTTGCCGACCGCAAACCGGTACCGATCATGCGGGCTCCATAGAGCTTGCATCCGGTCAGATCGCATTCGCGCAGGTCATGTCCGGACAGATCCAGATGCGAAAGATCGCACAGCCGCAAGCGCAGCCGCGAACCACTGGCGCGGCTGAGGAACACGGCATGGTCACGCATCGCCTGGTCTAGTTCTTGCTGCGACACGCGTCTGCGCGAAGGATCTACCCCGTCAGAACTAATCCTGCTCATACCCGATTTCCGAAGAGCGGCCGATCATCGTTGTGCGGTTTCGACAAACAATTCGTTAACGTAAACTCGATTCTCCTGTTTCCGGCTTGGAAATGCTAGCTTTTTCCTTGGTTAACTCCGATGAATAATTGATGTATTGGATTTTTCCCAAATGCTGCTCTATTTCATCTAGTGGTCATTCTGGTGGGGCTTACAACCACCGCGCTCAATCATGCTTAGCGGATACGGGCTGGCGCGCGGCTTGACCATTCCCCCTTACGTCTATAGACAGTCGTCGGTCACGCCAGTCCGCGAGTGTCGCGCACTGGCGCTTTTGTGTTGCTGAGAGACCGCGCGCCTGGAAACGGTGGGGCACGGGTCCTTCATCGGGACGACTCTCTGGCCGCCCGAATTGGGGCAGGAGCAGATTGGATGTTTGACGGCCTGACGAACCGCCTTGGCGATGTCCTGGACCGGCTGCGCCGCCGCGGTTCCCTCGGCGAGGCGGAGGTCTCGGCGGCGTTGCGGGAAATCCGCATCGCGCTCCTGGAAGCCGACGTCGCCCTTCCCGTGGTGAAGGACTTTGTCGCCCGGGTTCGTGAACGCGCCGTCGGTCAGGAAGTCCTGAAATCGGTCACGCCGGGCCAGCAGGTCGTCAAGATCGTTCACGACAACCTCGTGGAGATGCTGGGCGGCACGCCGGGTGGCGAGCCGGATCTGGACGCCGTCAGCGAACTGAACCTCGACGTCACTCCACCCGCCGTCGTGCTGATGGTGGGCCTGCAGGGCTCGGGCAAGACGACCACGACGGCCAAGATCGGCAAGCGCCTGACCGACAAGGGCCGGAAGAAGGTCCTGCTGGCCTCGCTCGATGTCCGCCGGCCGGCGGCCCAGGAACAGCTTGAGGTGCTCGGCCGGCAAGCCGGGGTCGCCACGCTGCCCATCGTCCCGGGCCAGGGCGTTCTGGACATTACCAGGCGGGCACTGGAGACCGGCCGCCTGGAGGGGTATGACGCCGTCCTGCTCGACACGGCCGGCCGCCTTTCCATCGACGCCGAGTTGATGGATGAGGTCGCGAAGGTTCGCGATATCTCCCGGCCATCGGAAACCCTCCTGGTGGCCGATGCCATGACCGGTCAGGACGCGGTGACCCTGGCCGAGAACTTCCATGGCAAGATCGGGATCACCGGCATTGTGCTGACCCGGATCGACGGCGATGCCCGCGGCGGCGCGGCGCTCAGCATGCGCGCCGTCACCGGCCAGCCGATCAAACTGCTGGCGTCGGGCGAAAAGCTGGACGCTCTGGAAGCGTTCAAGGCCGACCGCATCGCCGGCCGCATCCTGGGCATGGGCGACGTGGTCAGCCTCGTGGAGCGCGCCGCGGAGACCATCGAGAAGGAAGATGCCGAGAAGCTGGCCAAGAAGCTTCAGAAAGGCACCTTCGATCTGGAAGACATGGCGTTTCAGCTCCGTCAGATGCGGCGCATGGGCGGGCTGTCCGGGCTGATGGGCATGTTGCCGGGTATCGGCAAGATCAAGAACCAGCTCCAGAAGGCCAATGTCGACGACGGCATGCTCAAGCGGCAGGAAGCGATCATCCAGTCGATGACGGTCAAGGAACGTCGGCAGCCGAAGGTGATCCACGCTTCCCGCAAGCGGCGGATCGCAACCGGATCAGGCACATCGGTTCAGGACGTGAACAAACTTCTCAAACAATATCAGCAAATGTCTGATATGATGAAGAAAGTTAAGAAGATGGGCAAGAAGGGGATGATGCAGCAGCTTGCCCAGCTCGATCAGTCCGGGGACATGCCCCCGGGTCTGCTGCCGCCCGGCGGCGGGCTTCCGCCGGGCTTCAAAGGTGGCTGGAAGTAGCCACTACCGCCAAGAAATCTCTGAACCAAACCAGTAGGAAAGCGAAAGACCTCAACCATGTCCGTGAAGATTCGTCTCGCCCGGGGCGGCGCTAAGAAGCGCCCCTACTACTCGATTGTCGTCGCCGACGTGCGCAGCCCGCGCGATGGCCGCTTCATCGAGAAGATCGGCACCTACAATCCCATGCTGCCCAGGGACCATCCCGACCGGATCACCCTGAAGGAGGACCGGGCGAAGCACTGGCTTTCCGTCGGCGCATTGCCGACCGACCGGGTGGCCCGCTTCTTCGGCATCAAGGGTGTCGCCGAGATGCCGGCCTATCGCGAGAACCCGAAGAAGTCGCAGCCCAAGGCCAAGGCCCAGGAGCGGCTGAAGGCTCAGCAGGAAGCGGCTGCCGCCGCGACCGAGGGCAGCGGTGAAGCGGAAGCGGCGTCGGCCTGACGTCGCCGGCCCGCTTGATGCGGCGTTCCGGCGCCGCCTGCCAGATGACTTCCGATCGCAAGGTCTGCATCGCCGTGATCTCCGGCCCCCATGGGGTGCGCGGCCTGGTTCGCCTGCGTTCCTTCACCGCCGATCCGAAGGCCGTCAGCACCTATCGGCCGGTCACCGACCTGTCGGGACAGCGCAGCTTCGCCATCGAGCTTCTTTCCGCGTCGAAAGGGCAGTGGCTGGCGCGCATTGACGGCGTCGGCGATCGGGATGCTGCTGAAAGCCTGCGGGGTCAGCAGTTGTTCGTCGATCGGGCGCAGTTGCCGGCGTTGGAGGGCGATGACGAGTTCTACCACACCGATCTGATTGGGCTGGCCGTCGAAGACGAAACCGGCAAACCGATCGGCACCGTGCGGGCCGTCCACGATTTCGGCGCCGGGGACGTGCTGGAGATCTCCCGGCCGGAGGCGGGCACGGTCACCCTGCCCTTCACGCGGGAGATCGTCCCCATCGTCGACATCACGGGTGGCCGGGTGGTCGTGCTCCCCCCCGCCGGTCTGATGGAGGATGAACGGAAGTCCGCGGCCGATGGGGGGACCGGCGACCAGGGTGAGCGCGGATGAGCGGTGCACCAACCGATCCACCCGCCGTCCCCGATGGGCGCACCGACGAACGCCGGTGGACGGCGCGCGTCCTGACCCTGTTCCCGGAGATGTTCCCGGGTCCGCTGGCGCATAGCCTGGCCGGCAAGGCCCTGGACAGGGGCACCTGGCGTCTGGAGACGGTGGACATCCGCGATTTTGCGAGCGATAACCACCGCTCCGTGGACGACAGCCCGTTCGGCGGCGGTGCCGGGATGGTGATGCGGCCGGATGTCATCGGGGCGGCTTTGGCCGAAACCGGCGGCCCGTCGGATCGGATCATCTACTTGTCGCCGCGCGGTCGTCTGTTGACCCAGCCGATCGTGGCGGATCTGGCACAGGCAGGGACAGTCGTTCTCCTGTGCGGCCGGTATGAAGGTGTCGATCAGCGGGTGCTGGACGCCAGCGGCGCGGAGGAGATCAGCGTCGGCGACTATGTGCTGTCCGGCGGGGAACCGGCAGCCCTCTGCCTGATCGACGCGGTCGTGCGGTTGCTGCCCGGGGTCATGGGCAACGAACACAGTGGCGGGCAGGAAAGCTTCGCCGACGGGTTGTTGGAGTACCCGCACTACACCCGGCCGGCCCGGTGGACGGATCCGGCGGGGGTGGAACGGGTGGTTCCCGAGGTCTTGCTGTCCGGTCACCATGCCCGGGTCGGCGCATGGCGGCGGGAGCAGTCGGAGGCCCTGACCCGGTCGCGAAGACCGGACCTCTGGGCCAAGTACGATCGGCCGGCCGGGTCGCCGGCCGACGAATGAAGCACCAACGAAGACCAACAAGATTGGAAAGGACGATACCATGAACCTGATCGAAGAGATCGATCGCGAGCACATCGCCAAGCTGACCCAGGACAAGCCGATCCCGGTCTTCGGCCCGGGCGACACCGTCCGCGTCAAAGTGAAGGTGGTCGAAGGCTCGCGTGAGCGCATCCAGGCGTTCGAAGGCGTCTGCATCGCGCGCAAGAATGCCGGCATCAACAGCGCCTTCACGGTCCGCAAGATCTCCTACGGCGAAGGCGTGGAGCGGGTGTTCCCGTTGTACAGCCCGCGCATCGAAGGCATCGACGTGGTCCGGCGGGGCGCCGTGCGTCGCGCCAAGCTCTACTACCTGCGCGACCGCCGCGGGAAGAGCGCCCGCATCGCTGAGAAGCGGGATCCCCGGCGCCAGGACGACAGCGCAAAGCCGACAACCGACTGACTGGTCGCCGCTAGCCGGCGTCGGCGATGCGGTACCTGCTGTTCCTCGTGCTGGGCCTGGCCGTCGGGTTCCTCCCGGCGTCCGGGTACGCCCAGGACGACGTGGCGGGCCGCGCGGCGACGGTACTCGACGAAGTCAATCGCGTTCGCGCGACCGCCGGCCTGCCCGGCGTCGCACTGGACGCGCGACTGGGTGCCGCCGCCCAATCCCACGCCCTGGACATGGCGCGAACCGGGCAGATGGCCCATCTGGGCAGCCGCGGCGACACGCTGCAGGATCGGCTGAGGGCCAACGGCTACGCCTACACACGCGTTGCGGAGAACATCGCCGCCGGACAACCGACGGCGGAAGACCTGATCGCCGACTGGATGGGAAGCCCCGGCCACCGGGCCAACCTGCTGGACCCGGAAACCAGCCAGATCGGTGTCGGGTATGCCTTCCGGTCCGATGATTCGTTCCGGCACTATTGGGCGCTGGTGCTGGCGGCCCCGTCGCAATCAGCGGCCGAGACGGTGTCCGGCAACACGACCGTCGCCGAAGACCTGCTGGCCGAAGTCAACCGGGTCCGTCGGGCCAACGGGCTGCCGGCCGTGCGCCTGTCGCAACGTCTCGAAGAAGCAGCGCGCAGTCACACGTTGTATATGGCCGACAGCGGCAGCTTCGCCCATGAAGGCCCGAACGGGGAAAGCGTTGCCGACCGTGTGGTGGCGGCCGGATACGCCTACCGTTTCGTCGCCGAGAACATCGCCGCCGGACAGGCTGACGCGAACGAGGTCGTCGTGGCCTGGATGAACAGTCCGGGACACCGCGCCAACATGCTCAATCCGATCGCGGTGGAAATCGGCGTCGGCTACACCTTCCGGGTCGACGACCCGTACTACCACTACTGGACCCTTGTGCTGGCCGCGCCGCGTTGACGCCGGGCCGGAGGCCCGCTCATTTCCCCAGACCCGCCAGGATCGGCCGCAACGCTTCCGCTTGCGCGGCTTCGGGATCGCTGGTCGATCGCTGCAGGACCCGTGCCCGCGGGAACCACGGTGAGCGGTCGCTGCCCAGGAAGGTCCAGTCACCGACCGTTCCCAGGAACACCGACGACACGCCAAGGCCGGCGGCCAGATAGGTCACGTGCCCGGGCTGTCCCACATACAGATCCAGATTGGCCAGCAGACCACTGACTTCCTCGATGTCATGCGCGGCGATGCCATCAATGATGTTGACCCGGTCCATCACTTCCTTCGGCAACACGCTGAAATCCACCTGCTCGGCCTCACGGCGCCAGACGATCAGTTCGACCGGCAGGTCCGCCGCGGCGGCGAACAGGTGCTGCATGCGCCGGGCATGGGCCGGATCGTTCGCGCCGCCATCCGCCCACAGAAACCCGACGACCGGTCGGTCCGCCAACGGCCCCAGGCGCTCCGCCCAAAGCGAGCGGTAATCCGGGTTGGCCTCCAGGAAGGCGTTGTCCTCAGGGAAGGAGTCGAGCGTGGGCCGGAGCATCATGGGCAGGCTGCCCAGACTGGTGTGGGTATCGAAGGGGCCGGCTTCCTGGAGCCAGTCGTAGCTGCGCTGCGACCGGCCCGGCTCCCCTTCCCATCGGGTCGGATGGGCCTCGACTTTGGGAAAGCTGCGGGCGATCAGCGGTTGAATGATCGGGTTCGTCTCCAGCACCACCCGTTCCGGACCGTCGGCGAACGCGTTCAGGCAGGCCAGGAACATCAGGTCATCGGCCAGCGATCCTTCGTTGTTGATGAACGCGCTACGCCCGGTCAGGTCTTGGCCGCCCCATCGCGGTTGCAGCAGATCGAGGGGCGGATTGCCCTTGCGGCGCCACTCGAACTCCTTCCAGCCTTCGTCCAGTTTACCCAGTGACAGCAGCAGCGTGCCTCGGACCACGTGGACCCGCCAGTTGCCGCTGTCGAGGCTCAGCGACCGGTCGCAGTACTCGATCGCGTCGTGCGGCCGATTCAGCTCCTTCGCTGCGACGGCGAACCGGGAATAGCTTGCGGGGTTGGTCGGATCGATCTGCAATGCCCGGTCATAGGCCTGCATGGCGGCATCGAAATCGTCGGCCTGCAAGCTCAGGTCGCCGCGCCGCCACCAGAGGCCCTGCGTATAGGGTTCGGCTTCGATCGCCTTCTCGGCCAGGCCGATTGCGTCATCGAACTGTCCGGCTTCGCGAAGCAGCGCCAGGGCACCGTCCAACGCGCCCATATGCGCCGGGTTCTGCGACAGGACGGTGGCGAAGAACGTGAACGCATCCTGGCGCGCGCCCAGTCGGCGGGCCACGATCCCCAGCTTGACCATCGTCTCCGGATTGCCGGGATCGGCCGCATAGGCGGCTTCCAACTCGGCGATAGCGCCCGCCATGTCGCCGCGATGCGCCTTGATCGCCGCGATCCTGCCGTGGGCGTCGACGGCCCGCAGGCCAGCTTCGATAGCCTGGCGATAGAGGGCCACGGCTTCGTCGAACTGCTCCGCGGCCTCGTGCCGCTCGGCATCGGCGAACAGGTCCGGCCCGTCGTCCTGACCACCGGCAATCGGCGGCAGATCAGCTGAAGTCATGCGTAACCCTCTTCCCCCCGGTTACCAAGCGTCTTTGAAGACTCCGGGGCGACTCGACTTAGTTTTATTGGCCCTATGGAGCCATAGCGCCCTGATACGCTAATGGAGCCCGATTGTCGCCCATAAATCGAGCTGGGCTTAGACGAGTTCACTCAACCGACTCTCTGGAAATCCGCAAGCCGACTGAACCGGCCCAGAAGACGCCGCCTCCGGCCAAGGAATCGTCGATCAATAGTCGGGCCGTTTACCGGCGATTCACCACAACACGGCACTCTGCAACCGACCTGACCATCGGCCCGGCGGACGAAGCAACCGGCCGCATCGGACAGGCCGACGGAGCAAAGCCCGAAACGCACGCGACCATGCCCAAACCGAAATCCAAACGGAAAACGACCCGCCCGTCCGCCCCGCCGGCACGGCAGGCGCCCCGATCGCCAAAGCTGATCAGGCTGGCTGGCGAGACGGTCGCCCAAGGCATGGACCTGGTCGCCGCCGACCGGCCCGCCGACGCTCTGGCGCTGACCGAGGCTTTCCTGGCGAAGAACCGCGCCACGGCCGACGTCCTGCACCTGAGCGGCTACGCCAAGGTGATACTGGAGCGTCCGCAGGAGGCGCTGGAGGACTTCCGCAAGGCGGTGAAACTGGAACCCGACACACCGGCCTACAGGAACAGCCTGGGCATTGCCGCGCAGATGGACGGCGATCACGAACAGGCCCGGCGGCAGTTCGCCCGAGCCTGCCAGCTGGACGGGGCGAACCCCACCTACTGGTTCAATCTGGGGAACGCGCTACGCGACCTGGGAACCTCCGCCGAGGCAGCAGACGCCTACGAGGCGGCCCTGCGGCACCTCCCCGACGACCCGGAGATCCTGAACAATCTGGGCATCGTCCTGCGCGACGACGGACGGGTGGACGAAGCCGTCGACATCTTCCGAAAGGCGCGCGATCTGGCAGGGCGCGAACCGCGCATCCTGGCCAATCTGGGCATAGCCCTGATGGAATGTGCCGACCGGGACCCCGACGGTGAAGCGGAGCCGCTGCTCAAGGCCGCCGTGGCCCAATCGCCGGACGCCGAGCGGACGGAACCGCTGCGGGCGCTGATGCAGCTCTATCTGTGGCGTGGTCGAGGTGCTCAAGCCGTCGCCTTGGCCCGCCAGCTCGCAGATCGCCTCTCCGACGACCTCACCGCCCAAAGATCGCTGGCCGAGGCCTTGCTGAATGCCCGCATGGCCGAAGAGGCGTCAGAACTGGCTGGTGTGCTGTGTGACCAACACCCAGATAATCGCGACCTCGCCCTGCTCCATGTTCGCTGCCTGGTCGAGGCGCACCGATACGATGAAGTCATGGACCTGACCGATCGTCTGTTGGCGGTGTCACCCGGCGACTTGGCCGTTCTTCGATGGCGTTTTGAGATGCTCTACTGGAGCGATCGCTCCGAGCAGCTAGCCACGGAGTTCGAGCAGGCCAAGGCCACATATCCGGACATGCATTTCGCGCATCTGATGGAATCACGCCTGGCATTCGTCGAAAACGACCTGGACCTGGCGATCCGGTGCCTCAACAGGTACGTCGAAGCGGGTACGGCGGAAGGCGGGATCCTCATGGAACTCGCGTTGAATCAAATCCGGGCCGGCTACTTGACGGAGGGTTGGGGCGCCTACCGGCGTCGACACGACAGCGGTGCCGGTACAGGAAGCTCCAGCCAGGGCAAGGAGCACAACAACGCCAGTCATCCCTATCTGCCCATTCCGATCTGGCATGGCGAGCCGTTGGCAGGCAAGCGCGTGTTCATCATGGCAGAGCAAGGCGTTGGTGATGAGGTGATGTTCGGGAGTTGTCTGCCCGATCTTGTCGCTCAGGCAGAACACTGCATCATCGAATGTGATCCCAGGCTTGTCCCCCTATACCGACGCAGCTTTCCCGAATCCACGATCCGACCGGCAATCAAATCCGTCGACTTCAGCATCTTCTACCGGGCCTATGCATGGCTTGGACGGCCAGGGGGTGCCGATGTGGCGGTCTCCGCCGGTGACTTGCCGCTGTATCTGCGCAACTCGAAGTCAGACTTTGACGTCAGCGCGGCTTTTCTCAAGCCGCGGGCCGATCGGGTGGATTTCTGGCGCCGGCGCTTTGACGAAATCTCCGGCGGGCGGCCCGTGGTCGGGATCAGCTGGCAGGGGTCCCTGATCAGCAGTAACCGCCTGACAGACTACCAAAACCTTGAAACGTGGGCGCCGATGCTGCGGGACGCCGGTTTCTGCATGATCAACCTCCAGTCTCGCCGGTTCAAGGAATCGATCGAAGCCGTCCAGAAGTCGCATGGCCTGGCCGTTGCGTACTGGGACGATGTCGACCTGCACAACGACTTCGACGAAGCGGCCGCCTACATAGCCGCATTGGACGCCGCAATTGGTCCCGTGACCTTCACCGCGCAGCTGGCGGGCGCTGTTGGTACCCGGACGTTCGTCCCGATGAGCGGGCAGGCCTGGGTCTGCTGCGGCTTCCCCGACCGAATTCCCTTCTACCAGCAGGTGAAGACATTTCGCCGTCGTCCTGGTTCCTCCTGGGTCCCGGCTATGCGCAGCATCGTGTCGGAACTCCGGGCGACCTTGCACGCCGGCTCTACGGTCCCCCGGGGAATGTGACCGAACCCAACGGCGTTCTGAGGAGAGGTGCGTCTGAACTCGGCGCCGAGCCCCAGGACCCACCGGCAAGACCGTCACGACGCTGATCGCCCATCGGCGGATACCCCACCCCCTGGATGGGTCGATGGCGAGCCATCCTGAGTCCGAAGGAATCAGCTGACCGAAGTCGCCGTAAAGGCACCCACGCATCTCTGTCGCTGGGTCGCTGTGCTGTCTTGCTATCTCTTGAGAACGGTAGCGATCGCAAGAAGCTGGTTCAGGCGAACACCGCGTCAGGCCGCCATTGCAAGTGCATGGATCGCTGCGGCGCATCGGTCCGCGCCGCCACCGTCCACCGACTCGTACCCGGCCCGAGCTAGGCTCGCTAGCGCCGCCGGGTCATGCACCAACGCCAGCAGGGCACCGGCTGGCTCACCCCCCAAATCGGCAACCAGCCCGGACCGGGCCATGGCGTCAACGTACGGCCCCATGTGCGCCCACCGGACACAGGCGACCGGCCGGCCGAGGCACATGGCTTCATAGCTGGTCTCCCCTCCAAGCGTGACAATCAGGTCGTGGGAAGCCGTCAGTCGCGCCATGTCCGCGTCCACGGCTGCCAGTGCGAATTCAGGGGAGGATGTGTCAGCCAGCGCAGCCCGCCGAGCCTCGCCGAATGCGGGTCCGGCAACCAGGGTGAAGCGGGGCGTCGGCTTGGGTGCCTGCGGGAACGCACGAGTCAGGCCCTCGACGAGAGCCTCGGTGCAGTGCCCAGGATCCGCCCCACCCAGCGTGATCAACACGCGGCGCAACGCCCGTGCGCGGTCGGGCCGCCATGGTTCTGCCGGTCGCGCCGCGACGATCGTTGGCCGGACCGCATGGAAGGTCGCGCCGGCCAGGATGGTGGACGCAGCCGGCCGATGCATCCGCGGCACGGCATCGGTGTCGATGAACAGATCGGCCGGATAGCGGTCGGCGCCGGAATCGGTCAGATGGACAATTCGCGCAAAGCCCATGCCCCGCGCCGTGTCGGCATCGGCCGGTGTCAGGTCCAAAAGGTCGGTGACCAACACCGGCCTTCCGGGTCCACCGCATGACAGGCGCCGGTAGGCCGACCGAGCCCCTGCCCTGTCGGACGCCCGGGTGATCGGCGCGCCACCGGCTTCGGCCTCCAGGTCCGGATAAGCTCCCGGCGCCTCGACCAGCAAATGCGCGAGTGCGCCAAGCCTGGACAGCGCAGCGGTAACCGATGCCGATCGCGCGAGGTGGCCCAGGCCGATCGCCGGACC
>JANQIU010000149.1 GCA_028281985.1 Alphaproteobacteria bacterium
TTGACGATCAGCAGATCGGGCACCTCCATGATCCCCGCCTTCAGGAGCTGCACCACATCGCCGGAGCCCGGCTGGGCGACCAGCGCCGTGGTGTCGACCAGGGCGGCCACGTCGATCTCCCGCTGGCCGACGCCGACGGTTTCGATCAGCACCCGGTCGAACGCCGCCAGCAGGACCAGCGCCATGGGCCAGACCTCGGCGCTCAGCCCGCCGAAGCTCCGGCGGCTGGCGAGCGACCGCACGAAGACGCCGCCGTCGCCGTGGACCGCCAGCAGCCGCAACCGGTCGCCCAGCAGGGCGCCGCCGGTCAACGGGCTGGATGGATCGACGGCCAGGATGGCCACCCGCAAGCCCTCCTGCCGCCATGTCGAAACCAGGGCCGCGGTCAGGGTCGACTTGCCGGCGCCGGGCGGCCCGGTCAGGCCGATCAGATGGCCGTCCGCGGCCAGGCGGCCGGCGGGCAGGGCGTCGAGCAGGGCGGATGCGCGGGCGCGAAAGGCCGGACGGCGGTCGTCGATCAGGTTCAGGGCCTGGGCAACCGCCCTTGCGTCCCCTTCCACCACCGACCGCGCCAGACCGACCGCATCGTCATCCGCCCCATCCTTCATGCAAGCGGGCCGTACGCCGGCAGGTCGTTGGAGGTGCGCACCAGGTCCAGGATTTCCGCCATGATGACGTTCATGTCGACATCCTTGGGCGTATACACCGCCGCCACGCCATGGGCGGTCAGCGCCGGCACATCCTCGGTCGGGATGATCCCGCCCAGTACCACCGGCAACCGGTCCAGGCCCCGGTCGCTCAGCTCGGCCCGGATGTCGTCCATCAGTTCCAGATGGCTGCCCGAAAGCACCGAAAGGCCGACGGCGTGCACGCCCTCCTCCAGGGCCGCCTTGGCGATCTGCTGCGGGGTCAGTCGGATGCCGTCATAGACGATCTCGCAGCCGATATCCCGGGCCTTCACCGCGATCTGCTCGGCGCCGTTGGAATGGCCGTCGAGCCCGGGCTTGCCGATCAGCAGCCGCACCGGCCGGCCCAGCGTGTCGCCGGTTTCGGCCACCCGTCGCCGCAGATCGGCGACCTGTCCTGGCCGGGCGCTGTCGCCGACGGCCACGTCGATACCGGTGGGCGCCCGGTACTCGCCGAACTCCTGC
This sequence comes from Alphaproteobacteria bacterium, assembly GCA_028281985.1. Taxonomy (GTDB): domain Bacteria; phylum Pseudomonadota; class Alphaproteobacteria; order DSM-16000; family Inquilinaceae; genus JANQIU01. The sequence goes on from JANQIU010000149.1 coordinate 1,152, forward strand.
CGCAGGGTTTCGGCCCATTCGCCGGTGGTCACCCCGGCATGGGCGCACCGGACCGACGGCGGCATGATGTTGGCGCCCGACCGGGCCGCTTCCGCCAGGGCGGTCAGGGCCGCCGTGGCCTCGGCATCGTCCCGCTGGTCCCGGAACGCGTGAAGCCGGGCGATCTGCTCCTGCTCGGCCTCGGGGCTGACCCGCATGATCCCGCCGTCGACGCCTTCAGTGAGCGGCGACGGCACCGCCTCGGTGAAGCAGTTGATGCCGACCATCTTCAGCGACCCGGCCTCGATGGCCTGCAGCCGTCGGGTATGGCTGGCGACCAGCTCGCGTTTGACGTAGCCGTTCTCCACCGCCGCCAGCATTCCGCCCTGGTCGTCGACGCGCTCCAGTTCGGCGCGGGCGCCGTCGATCAGGGACTGGACCTTGGCTTCGACCACCGGCGCGCCGTCGAACAGGTCGCCGTACTCCAGCAGGTCGGTTTCGAAGGCCAGCACCTGCTGCATGCGCAACGCCCATTGCTGGTCCCAGGGCCGGGGCAGTCCCATGGCCTCGTTCCAGGCCGGAAGCTGGACCGCCCGTGCGCGTGCCGTCTTCGACAGGGTGACGGCCAGCATCTCCAAGACGATGCGCTGGACGTTGTTTTCCGGCTGGCTTTCGGTCAGTCCCAGGGAATTGACCTGAACGCCGTAGCGGAAGCGCCGGACCTTCGCGTCGGCGACGCCGTAACGGTCGCGGGCGATCTCGTCCCACAGGGCGACGAACGCCCGCATCTTGCAAAGCTCTTCCACGAAGCGGATGCCGGCGTTGACGAAGAACGACAGCCGGCCGACCACCCGGTCCAGCCCCGACTCCGGCACCTGGCCCGACGCGCGGACGGTGTCGAGCACCGCCATCGCCGTCGCCAGGGCATAGGCCAGCTCCTGCACCGGCGTGGCCCCGGCCTCCTGCAGGTGATAGCTGCAGATGTTGGTCGGGTTCCATTTCGGCACCTGGCCGACGGTGAACGCGATGACATCGGCCGTCAGGCGCAGCGATGGCCCTGGCGGGAAGATGTAGGTGCCGCGGGACAGGTACTCCTTCATGATGTCGTTCTGGGTCGTGCCCTGCAGGCCGGCGATGTCCGCGCCCTGCCGCTCCGCTGCGGCGATATAGAGCGCCAGCAGCCAGGGCGCCGTGGCGTTGATGGTCATCGACGTGTTCATGTCGGCCAGGGGGATGCCGTGGAACAGGGTTTCCATGTCGCCCAGATGGCAGATCGGCACGCCGACCTTGCCCACTTCGCCGCGAGCCAGGGGGTGGTCGCTGTCGTAGCCGGTCTGGGTGGGCAGATCGAAGGCCACCGACAGGCCGGTCTGGCCCTTGGCCAGGTTGCCGCGATACAGCGCGTTGGAGGCTGCGGCCGAGCTATGCCCGGAATAGGTACGCATAAGCCAGGGCCGATCCCGGCTGGCGGTTGCCGTGTCTGTCTGCATGGCGCGTGGTCCCCCGTTGCCGTGCCTGTGCCGGGCGGGGCTGTTCCCCCGGCCCGCCCGGACTACTGCGGGCGGCGCTTCAGCAAGAGGCGCCGCTCGATCTCGAAGATCTTCTCGGAGATCTTGGTTTTCCCCAGCCCCTTCTTATCGTTCTCCTTGATGAACAGGTCGGCGCCGTACCGGTCCAGGGCCGCCTGCGCGGTCAGGTTCTTCACGCCGATCAACTGCGCGGTGACGAAGCCGAACGCCTCGCCCCAGTCGCCTTCGCCGGCATCCTGGCAGTCCAGCACTCGGGTAATCGCCGACAGGGTGTCGCCGGTCACCACCGGCTGGGTGTGGTAGCCCTCGGTGTAGCCCAGATCCCACAAGGCGTTTTCGCTCAGATCACGGCTGGCCAGGCCCTCCAGCCAGGCGAACACCAGGCCACCATAGACGATCGGATCGCCGGACATCGGCCCGCTCTGGCTGGCGGCGTACAGCCGGTCGAAATGCAGCGGGTGGGTGTTGCCGACCAGATAGGTCCAGGGCAGATGCTCGTCGGTGACCGTGCGCCCGTTGGCATGCATCAGAATGTCGCCGGCGTTCAGGTCCTCGAAATAGGTATCCGGGCCGGACAGCCGCGGATCGACATTCGGATGGGGCGACGGGATCTTCACCTCCGGCGGGTCCATCCAGGGGAAGTGGGCGGCCGCTTCCGTCGTTGCCGGCGCTACGGCACCGCCGCCGCCGGGCGGTACCATGATCTTGCGTTCGTACTGCAGCACCGTGACCCGGTCCTGGTTCACGCCCAGGGTGCGGATGGTCACGATGCCCGGCTTGCCTTCGCCGCGTTCGCGCCGGTCGACCACCTGGGTCATGCCGGTCAGCGTGTCCCCGGGATAGACCGGCCGCAGGAACTGGACGTTGTAGTAGCCGAGATTGGCCAGCGCCTTTTCGCTGTCGTTCTGCACCCCCAGCGACAGCACGACGTTGAACACCATCTGCGGGCTGGCCGGCAGGTCATGGTGGCCGTGCGTGCGCGCGCTCTCCAGGTTCAGGTAGATCGGGTTCGCCTGGTGGAAGCAGCGGGCGAAGTGCAGCATCCCGGCCTGATCGAAGGTGTATCCGCGGGGGTGTGCAAATACCTCGCCGGGGGTGAACGCCTCCAGGTACCGGCCGTACTGCGGTGCCTTTGCCTGGCCCAACTGGACGTCCAGGCCGGGCGCCATCTCCGCCTGCGGGTTCAGCGCCAAGGTAATGGGCATGGTTGTCTGCCTCTTCTTGTTGTCGCCGTGCGGCTACGCGGGTTTTGCCAGCAGCCCCCTGGCGATCACGTGGGCTTGGATCTCCGCGGCGCCCTCGAAGATGTTCAGGATCCGGGCGTCGCACAGGATGCGGCTGATCGGATACTCCTCGGCATAGCCGTTGCCGCCATGGATCTGCAGGGCGTTGTCGGCGGCGGCGAAAGCGACCCGGGCGGCCAGCAGCTTGGCCATGCCGGCCTCGATATCGCAGCGACGGTCGGCATCCTTCTCCCGGGCGGCGAAGTAGGTGAGCTGGCGGACCACCATCAGCTCCACCGCCATCCAGGCCAGCTTGCCATAGACCCGCGGGAAGTCGGCGATCGGCCGGCCGAACTGCTGCCGCTCGCGGGCATAGCGCAGCCCGACCTCCAGCGCGTTCTGCGCCACGCCGACGGCGCGGGCCGCGGTCTGGATACGGGCGCTTTCGAAGGTTTCCATCAGCTGCTTGAAGCCCTGGCCTTCCTTGCCGCCGAGCAGCGCGTCGGCCGGGACGCGGAAACCGTCGAAGCCCAGCTCGTATTCCTTCATCCCCCGGTAGCCCAGCACCGGGATCTCGCCGCCTGTCATGCCGTCGGCCGGGAACGGCTCGGCATCGGTGCCGCGGGGCTTTTCCGCCAGGAACATGGACAGGCCGCGATAGCCCGGCTCGGCGGCGTCGGTGCGCGCCAGCAGGGTCATCAGGTCAGTGCGGGCGGCGTGCGTGATCCAGGTCTTGTTGCCGGTGATGGTGTAGGCGTCGCCATCCCGGACCGCCCGGGTGCGCAGCGACGCCAGGTCCGAGCCGGTATTCGGTTCGGTGAACACGGCGGTCGGCAGGATCTCGCCGGAGGCGATCCGCGGCAGGTATTCGGCCTTCTGGGCGTCGGTGCCGCCCAGGCGGATCAGTTCGGCGGCAATCTCCGACCGGGTGCCCAGCGATCCGACGCCGATATAGCCGCGGCTCAGCTCCTCGGTGACCACGCACATGGCGGTCTTGCCGAGGCCCAGGCCGCCATTCTCCTCCGGCACGGTCAGGCCGAAGACGCCCAGCTCGGCCATCTGGTCGATGATCTCCAGCGGGATCAGGTCGTCCTTCAGGTGCCATTCATGGGCGTGCGGGGCGACCTGCTCTTCGACGAAGCGGCGGAACTGGTCGCGGACCATCTCCAGCGTCTCGTCGTCCAGCCCGGGGTCGCCGAACCGGTCGTCGACCAGCAGGCCGGCGACCTGCCGCCGCGTGGCCGCCGTATTGCCGTCCGCGATCAGCGACGAAACCGCCGGGTCGCCCAGGAACGCGGCCAGGTCGTCCGGGGTCACGCCCATGTCCGCCGGGCGGATGGTTTCCACCTGGCTGATGGCGATTCCACCGGCCATCTGCGCCAGGTACTCGCCGAAAGCCGCGGCCAGGATCAGCCGTTCCAGAGCGCCCAGCCGACCGGCCGCTTCCAGCCGTTCGCCCCAATCGGCCATCTGGCGCAGGGCGGCGGTGTAGGTCGTCAGCCAGGCGAAGGCATGGGCAGCGAACTGGTGTTCGTCGAGCCGGGCGGCGTCGGGCCGCCCGTTGACGACCACGCGATCGGCCACGCCCTTTCGGGCAGCCGTCAGCAACGCCTCGACCGCCGGCAATGCCGCCCGCGCCCGGGTCACCAGGTCATCGGCCGCCCCACCGACCGAGACCCGTTCCATATCGCCAATAGCCATCGCATCCCCCAATGTGTCGGCGGCTAAGGCTTCACGACGGTCAGCCCGCCTTCTTCAACTCCTGCTCGAATTCCGGGACCGCCGTGAACAGGTCGGCCACGAGGCCGTAATCGGCGATCTGGAATATCGGCGCTTCTTCGTCCTTGTTGATCGCGACGATGTACTTGCTGTCCTTCATGCCGGCCAGGTGCTGGATCGCGCCCGAAATGCCGATGGCGATATACAGCTCCGGTGCCACCACCTTGCCGGTCTGTCCCACCTGATAGTCGTTCGGCATGTAGCCTGCGTCGACCGCGGCCCGGCTGGCGCCGATGGCCGCACCCAGATGGTCGGCGATGCCTTCCAGGATCTGGAACGCCTCGCCGCTGCCCATGCCCCGGCCGCCGGAGACGACGACCCGGGCCGCGGTCAGTTCGGGGCGCTCGGACTGGCTCAACTCCTCGTGCAGGAACCGTGACAGGCCGCCATCGGCGCCGCCGGATACCGGTCCGACGCTGGCCTGCCCGCCGTCGGCCGGGGCCGCCTCGACCGCGGTGCCGCGCCCGGTGATGCCCTTGACCGGGTCTGCCGACTGCACGGTGGCGATGGCGTTGCCGGCATAGAACGGCCGCT
>JANQIU010000154.1 GCA_028281985.1 Alphaproteobacteria bacterium
ATTAAGACGGCTCCCTGAACAGAACTCTCCAGAGTGAAGGAGGGCTTGGAGCGGATCGGACGTGCAAGGCGAGAGAGACTATTCATGTTTTGAGAATAACCCGCCCACCCTCCCTTGGACTGACATTCGTGGTGACGGGGGGAGAGGTGTCGGTGGTTGCCGGAGGATTCGTGTTTTGATTGCGTTCAGTTATTTATGTTTATAAAGTTTGGTTTGATCCCACTGGATCATCGTTTTATTAATAGATCGCCACCCGGTCGGAGATGGAGAACGCCTCCTCCTGGTCGTGGGTGACGTAGACGGCGGTCGTGCCGCTCTGCAGTTGCAAGGCCCGGATTTCCGCCCGGATGCCGACCCGCAGCTTGGCGTCCAGGTTGGACAGCGGTTCGTCGAACATTAGCAGCGACGGGTCGATGACCAGCGCCCGGGCCAGAGCCACCCGCTGGCGCTGGCCGCCGGACAGGTTGGCCGGAAACCGCTCGGCGAATTCTCCCAGCCCTACACGGCCCAGGACCTCGCCGACCCGGCGGTTCACCTCCGCATCGGTCACTTTACGCTGGCGCAGCCCGAAGGCGACGTTGTCGAACACGGTCATATGCGGGAACAGGGCATAGGTCTGGAACACCAGGCCGATATCGCGCCGGTTCGGCGGCACCTTGACGATGTCCCGGTCGCCCAACCGCACTGCGCCCCCGGTGGGTTCCAGGAACCCCGCCACCACGCGCAGCGTCGTGGTCTTGCCGCAGCCGCTGGCCCCCAGCAGCGATACGAATTCCCCTGGCTGCACCGCCAGGGACAGCCGGTCCAGCACGGTGGTGCGGCCGTACTGGGCGGACACGTCTTCGATGGTCAGGGCAAGCGACATGGGCGGGTTCACTTGGCGAAGTAGGACAGGCCGAGCGTCCGCTCGACCACGACCATGACACCAATCGTCATGATCATCAGCAGCACCGAGACCGCGGCGATCGTCGGATCGAAGAAGTATTCGACATAGGACAGCATCTGGATCGGCAGCGTGCTGATGCCCGGGCCGGTCAGGAACAGCGACACCGGTACGTTGTTCAACGAGGTGATGAAGGCCAGGATGAAGGCCGCGATCACGCCGGACCGTACATTCGGCAACACGATGCGGAAGAACGCCTCCAACCGGCCGGCACCCAGGCTGATCGCCGCCTCTTCCGCCGAGAAATCGAAATTGGCCAGGCTGGCCGACACGACGCGCACGCTGTAGGGCAGGACGATGATGGTATGGGCGATCAGCAGGGTCGGGAATACCGGGATCTGGAACGTCTGGTTGATCGCCGACAAGGCCGAGAAGCCGAACACCACCTCCGGCACCAGGATCGGCAGCACGAAGAAGGTGCGCAACGCCCGCGGCATCGGCACCCGAAACCGACTCAGCGCATAGGCCGCAGGAATGCCGACCAGCAGCGACAACAGCGTGCCGCCGACCGCGAGCTGGGCGCTGATCCAGAATGAGTCCAGGAAGGCCGAGACCGCGAACACATTGGCGAACCAGCGCACGGTCAGCCCCTGCGGCGGGAATGCCAGGAACTGGGTATCGGAAAACGCCGTAGCCGCAACGATCGCCATCGGCGTCAGCAGGAAGACATAGACCAGCAGGGCGACGCCGGTCAGCAGGAAGCCGGGCTTACGGTCCATCGCCCTAAGGTCCGCCGGGTTCCGGTAGCCCCTCCCCCTTGATGGGGGAGGGTTCGGGAGGGGGTGATGGCGCCGTACAACGCCGACGATCGCCGGTCGAACACCCACGACCACCCCCACCCAACCCTCCCCCATCAAGGGGGAGGGCTCGGATCTGGACGCGATTGAGAACGGCCATGGTCTCTACCCCACCGTCGGGTTCAGGCGACGGGCGACGGCGTTCATCACCAGAATGACCGCGATCGTCATCGCCACCATGACGACGGCGATGGTCGACGCGCCAACCCAGTCGAGCTGGACCATGGCCTTCTGGTAGAGCAGCGTGGCCAGCACCGTGTTGCGGTCCCCGCCCAGGAGCTGCGGCGTGGTGTAGGCGGTGAAGCTGCCGGTGAACACCAGCACCGAACCGACGATCAGCCCCGGGACCGCCAGGGGCAGCACCACGCGCCGGAACACCGCCGCCTGGGACGCCCCCAACGACGTGGCCGCGTCCAGCAGGTCGCGGTCGATGCCCTCCAGCACGCCGACCAGTGACAGGATCATCAGCGGCGAAAACAGGTAGACGAAGCCGACGACGACGGCGCCTTCGGTGAACATCATCCGCGCGGGCGCATCCAGCAGACCGATACCGACCAGCGTGTCGTTCAGGAACCCGTTGCGGCCCAGGATGACCATCCAGGCAAACGCCCGCACGACCGGATTGGTCAGCAGGGGGAACACGGCCAGGATGATGAACAGGCTGCGCCGCCTGGGTGGCGACCGGGCGATCACATAGGCCGTGGGGAAGCCGATGATCGCCGCGATCAGCGTCGACAGGGCCGCGATCCGCAGCGTCCGCCACAGCACGCCCTGGGTGAAAGGGTCACTGAGCGTAGCGACATAGCCCGACCACCAGGGGGATTGGTCGACGACCGTCAGCCCCATCGTCCGGCCGACCGGCACCAGCAGGACGACGACGATCATCACCCCCGCCGGCAGCAGCAGGGCGAGGGGCAGCCAGCGGTTCATCGCCCCCCGTCCGCGGTGCCGGACCGGTCGCGCCGGATCACTGGCGGAAGGTCTGGTTCCAGCGGGCGATCCAGTCGTCCTGCACCCCGGCGATGGCCGCCGGGTCGACGCTGCGCAGCGAGGCGATCACGTCGGCGCCATAGGTCCAGATCGCCGCCTGTTCCGGCGTCAGCTCGACATTGGTGTTGATCGGCGCGTCGACGGCGGCGACGGCGAGCACGGTCTGCGCCTCCTGGCTCAACGCCCAATCGATGAAGGTATGCGCCAGTTCGATCTGGTCCGACCCCGCCACCACGTTGATGGTGTTCAGGTTGGCGAACGCGCCTTCGTCGAGTTCGGCCCAGGCGGCTGTCGGGACGGCCTCTTTGATGCGACTGAATACGAAGTCCTGGGCCGCAGCGACGACCACTTCGCCTTGGGCGAACATGTTGGCCAACACCGAAGACCGGTTGTAGGTGGTCAGCACGTTGGGCGCCAGTTCGGCAAGGCTGGCAAAGGCGGTATCGGGATCTTCGAAGGCGTCGACCCCGGCCCGCTCGCCGGCATAGATCACCAGCAAAGCGCCGGCCGTGGTGTTGATGTCCGGGATCGAGGCACGGCCTTCGAATTCCGGCCGCCAGAGATCCTCCCACGAGGTGACCGGGGTATCGGTGGCGGCGGTGTCGTAGATGATGCCGTAGCGGCCCACCGTGTAGGCCGGTCCGAAGGCTTCGCCGTGCGGTGCCTGGGCCAGATCGTAGATCTCCGCCAGATTGGGGATCATCGCCGGGTCGATCTCGGCGAACAGGCCGGCATCCACGCCCTGCTGGGCGAACGGCGACGCCAGGTAGATCAGGTCGACTTCCGACCCGCCGCGGATCTGCACCTTGTTCAGCCTGTCGGCGTTGTTGCCGGTTTCCAGCACGATCTCGACGTCGTGCGTGGCCTCGAACGGGGCGAACAGATGCTCTTCCAGCAGATCCCCGTTGAAGCCCCAGGTGGAGATTACCAGCGTGTCTTGGGCGCTGGCCGGTCCGGCAAACGTTGCAGCGGCGGCAAGGGTCGCCGCCGCGCCGGGCAGCGCGCGGCGGACGAGGCGCAGTGCGGTCATATCAGGGCTCCGTGATGGGATGGACTCCGAACCGCGAGACTAGCGGCGGATTCCTTGCCGCTACAAGCCGAGGGTTAACGGATGGGTGCGGATTGAACCGATTAAGCGACCGATTGTGCCGCAATGGTTGTCCTGGGAGCCGGCGGGTTCGCCGACTTGACGATCCCCTTCCGCGCAACCGCCGGTGGCGCCGGCACGTGCTCTCAGGTGACCCGCCGGCCCTGTTCGTCGATGATCATGGTGCCGTCTTCCTTCTGGAAAGGCCCAGGCGGAAGCGTGTCCAGAAGATCCAGAACCGCTTCGCTGGGCCGGCACAGCCGGACCCCGTTGGCCGAGCAGACGATGGGCCGATTGACCAGGATCGGGTGGTCGACCATGGAAGCGATCAGCGTGTTCTCGTCCACACCCGGCTCAAGCAGGCCAAGGTCTTGGGCCGGCGACTTGGTCTCACGCAACGCCTCGCGCGCCGTCAGCCCGGCTGCCGCGAACAGGCCCAGCAGTTGCGGCCGCGTCCAGCCGGCCTGCAGGTAGTCGACCACCGTCGGCGCGTAGCCGGCCGCCTTGATGATCTCCAGAACGTTGCGGGAGGTGCCGCAGTCCGGATTGTGGTGGATGACGATCCGCATACCGTCAGGCGACCCGCCGGGGACGCCGCGGTTCACCCAGGTCGCTGTCCAGCGCCGCCCGGTCCCAACCGGCGCAATCCGCTGCGGCCGCATAGGTCGATTGCAGGAAAGCCATCAAGGCTGTCTCCGGATCGGGGGCGGTCCGAACCGCATCGTAGGGCAGAAGAAACTCGCCCAGCCCGTCATCGAATCGGGCTGCCGCCGGCGACACGCGTGCGGCGCTGTAGCCCGCGGGTGTGGGATAGGCGTAGGCGTAGAAGGCTGGGTAGTCGGTACCACCACCGCCCGGCCAGAAACCCGCGGAACTGACTTCGTGGGAATAGGCTTCCCGCGTCACGTCGTCGGGCAGGGCAGGCACGCCGCCGGGATGGAGCGGTGCCGGACGTCCGGAAAACCGCGTCACCGCCATATCGAAACTGCCCCAGAACAGATGCACCGGGCTGGTCTTGCCCAGGAACCCCGTCCGGAAGCGCTTGAACACGCTGTCGATGGACACCAGCGCCTGCCAGAAGTCATGCGCGACATCGCGGTCGTAGGCGCCGGGATCGGTCTGCTGCGCGAAGGGCACCGGATCGGCCACTTCGTTGGGCGCGCCGTGCAGATCCGTCGGCGCGCCGATCCGGTCGAGGATGCCGATGAACCGACGGTGGAACTCCGCGACCGGCATGGGCTCCAGGGGAACACGTTCCGTCCGCCCATCCGTGGTCAGGACCACGAGCGCGTGGTCGACCAGATCGAAGACCGCCTCGAAGCCGACCTTCGGGCCGGGGACCAGCGATGTCGTCAGTCCGCGCGCATTGACGTAGAAAGCGGCCTGCCACGAGTGATTGATCCAGGGGGTCAGCGCCAGGCGGAACTTGCCGACAATCTGGACCCACATATGCAGGCTGGCGCCGGTCGGTGCCCAGCGCTGGTAGGGAATGTCCGGCCAGAATGTCATCGCCGTCGCTGCCCCTTTTGCTTTCCGGTTCTGGTCGCCGAGGAAACAGAAGTATGGCGCTCCCGGCCGCCGGACAGCAACCGGTGCGGGATGGACCCGAGCTTCGGCGCCCATAGGGGTGAGGCAGGCGTCGCCGGTTACGCCTGATCGGTCGTTCCGGCCCTGCGGATCACCGGTTCGCAGCGGACTGGGAAGTTCATCGAATTGGCGATGTAGCATTCCCCGTGCGCCCGCTCGTGCAGGCGCTCGGCCAGCCTGGCGTCGCTGTCTGCGCTGATCGTCACCACAGGGCGCAGGACGACGTCGATGAAGCGGCCGTTGCGCGGTTCCTCCAGCATCGTGCCTTCCGCCGTGTCTTCGTAGGCGGTGACGACAATGCCCCGGACCGCGCACAGGTGGAGGTACCAGAGCATGTGGCAACTCGACAGCGACGCCACGAGCAGGTCTTCGGGATTGTGGCGGTCCGGATCACCGCGGAAAGCCGGGTCGGCCGAGGCCCCAATCGGCGCCTTGCCGTCGATCTCGATCCGGTGCCCGCGGTCGTAGCTCTGGACGTCGCGGGTTTCGCCGGTCCAGCAGGTCCGGACCGCGTATCGGTGTTCGCGCATTTCCGCCATGACCGGCCTCCTTGGACGATTCGAAGCTATCGTAGCCCTTGGCCAGCCGGATAGCGCGTTTGTCCGGACATGGCTGACAAACTGCTCCGGCCGATGAAACACCCGTGGAAACCGACGTCGCCCGGTCTCATCGCCTGGAAAGCGACAGGCATATCAGCGGGCACTGCGTCCCAAGCCCAACGCCCTGCAAAGGCAGCGGCCGGACCGGCTTAACGGCTTTACGCCCCAGCTACCTGTCGCCCCGGCCACGCGCGGCCGCCGGAACATGTTGCATCACGGAAACCAAATACCCCCTTTTCTTGAAATAAATTAAAGTCGAAATAGAGCCCTGCCAAAATCGGTTACTATTAGATTGTCAAACACACAAATGAGTAAACAAGTAGATTACACTTCGTTTGGCATTTTATTAATACTCCGTGTGTATGATAGGCATCACTTGAGCAGAAGAACCTGTCGGCATCGTCACGGAGTCCAGCCCATGCTGAACCGAATTCGCACCTTCCTTACAGACGACTCCGGCGCGACCGCCATCGAATACGGCCTGATCGCCGCCCTGGTGTCGGTAGCGGCCATCGGCGCACTGTCGGCAACGGGTAACGCGTTGTCGGATATGTTCGGCCTGGTCGGCGAGAAGGTGAACAACGCCCTGAGCTGACGGACCCGGCCGCCAGCCGGAATCGCTGCCTACGGCCCCCATCAGCCGCAGATTGCCGACATCCTGGGCGCCGCGTTCGGCGTTATCGGCCCCAACCGGAATTCATCGGCCGGGTGACCGGCAGTAGTGCCGCGGGCGAACCGGAACGATTCCCCTGCGGCACCTGTATGTCCATCCTTCGGGCCGGTCCGACCCGGTCGATTGCGTCGCTGCTTGCCTCAGGCGGCCGTGCGGACTTCCGCCAGGAAGTCGTCGACCGCCGTCCGCAGGGTCCCGGCCCGCTCACCCAGGTTGCTTGCGGCCCGATCCACCTCGTCGGACGCCCGCGAGGTTTCGGCGGACGCCTGCTGGACGGCATCGATGCTGGTGGAGACTTCTTCGGTTCCCATCGCCGCTTGCTGGGCGTTTCGGCCGATTTCCGAGGTTGCCGCGCTCTGCTGCTCCATCGATGACGCAATTGCCGTGGTCGACTGGTTCAGGGCGTCGACTTCCTGAACGATGGTGCGCGAGACGCTGACGGCGCCCTCGGAAGCCGACTTCACGGTCGAAAGCTGCTGGGCAATGCTCTCGGTCATCTGGCGCGTGCTGTTGGCCAGCCCT
>JANQIU010000163.1 GCA_028281985.1 Alphaproteobacteria bacterium
TGAACCTTTTGGAATTCGGTGATTGGATGTGGCTCTTCTGCTAGGAAATACGCCGATTTATTTCAACGATCTGTGTGCCGACGCTGTTGTATCCCGGGCTGGAACATCTGTTCGTTCCACCCTCCATGAGCTTCGAAAAGCCCTCATACCCTAGGGATTAATATTAGCGAAATTTCCTTTCCATTTCGGAATGCTGTCTGCATCGTGAACTGCCATTTCCGCAGCTAGGAGCAATATCCAAAACGAGTGGAATGTCGTCATTTGTGATTTTCCTCAAAAACTCCGGATCAGGCCTGTACTCCGACTGATGCACCGCAGGCAGCACAACGGCAAGCTGGGCACTGTTTTCAGCCAGCTCCTGCGCCACGACCATCGCCGGCATGTCGACTTCGGTGATCGACCGCAACGCCCCCTCGGTTTGACCGAACGACACCCAGGCAACGCCGCTGGCCACAACCGTCAGCGAGGCAGTCACGCCGAACGACAACATCAGCTTGCCGCCGATACCAAGGCCGCGTTTTCGTTCCGACCGCTTTCGTGCAACCGATGAACTCTCCAACTCACCAGTCGCCGACGCCTCGTCGACTGCCGTCACGGCGTGCTCAATTGCGGGCGCGTCTTGCTTGTTCATTTGGCATTAGTCCCGAAGAGAGATTTAAACTGAAGAAACCGGCGACACACCCGACAGTCAGTATCGGTGGTCTATGGAAGCGCAACAATGCAACCCAGAACGTTAACATGTGGTTTTCGGGCCATGGCGGCACGACTAAATCCCGCAAAAGTTGCGCCGGCATTCATTCGAGTAATTTGAGTTGGGTGCTTCCAGTAACGATGCCGCGCTGGCCGGCAACGGTCAGACACCACCGGTCCCATCGCCGAACAGACGCGCGGCCACCGGTTACCGCGCCCTTTGCCTTGACGCGGGCGGCGCAGAAGCACACAGCGACGGCGAGGGAATTGGAGATCAGGTCCCGCGGGACCAGGAAAGGACCAGACCATGGCGGAGGCCCTTGCCCCGTCCGCCGGCTGGCGCGGCGATGTTCGCGTCGTCGGCTGGATCAGCGCCGGCCACTTTCTGAGCCACTACTACCAGCTTGTCCTGCCGCCGCTGTTTCCGATCCTGCTCCTGGAGTTCGGCACCGGATACACCGAACTGGGCCTGATGATGTCGCTGATGTACGCGACGTCGGGCCTGGCACAGACGCCAGCCGGCATTCTGGTCGATCGCTTCGGGCCCCACCGGGTCCTGTTTGCGGGACTGGCGCTGTTGGCGGGCGGGATCGTGTTGTGCGGCCTGGCGACATCGTACTGGATGATGACGGCGGCGCTCATGCTGTCCGGCCTGGGCAACAGCGTCTTCCACCCGGCGGATTTCGCCATCCTGTCGGGCCGGGTTTCGGACCAGCGGCTGGGCCGCGCCTTCAGCATGCACATGCTGGGCGGCACCCTCGGCTGGGCGGCGGCGCCCGGCAGCATCCTACTGCTGGTGGAGTTCCTGCCCTGGCGTATCGCCGTCTGCCTGGTCGGCGGCATCGGCCTGGCCTTCACGGCGCTGATGTGGTTGCAGCGCCATGACTTTGCACCCACGGCCGAACGGCGGGCCAAGACCGCTCCGCGCCCATCGACCGGCAACACCGGTGCGGGTCTCTCGGTCGTTCTGGCGCCCGCAGTGCTTCTATGCCTGGCCTATTTCATCCTGCTGTCGCTCGCCCTGACGGGAATCCAGACATTCCTGCCGACGACCCTTTCCGCACTACACGACACACCGCTGACGGTCGCCGGCGCTGCCTTGACCGCCTTCCTGCTGGGCAGCGGCGCAGGGACCATCGTCGGCGGCTTGCTGGCCGACCGCTACGGCGCCCATGACCGGATCGTCGCTTTCGGGCTGTCCGCCGCGGCGGCCGCGATCCTGGTGGTGCACGCGGTCGGGTTGGCAGCGGCCGGACTGATGGCCGTGGTCGCCTTGGCGGGCTTCGCCTCGGGCATGACGATGCCGTCCCGAGACATGCTGGTCCGCGCTGCCGCGCCGGAGGGCGCCCATGGACGGGTCTTCGGCTTCACCTATTCGGGGCTGGAGATCGGCGGTGCTTTGGCACCGACGGCGGTCGGCGCGCTGCTGGACGGGGGCCTGGAAGGGTTGGTGCTGCCGTCGGTGGCGGTCATCCTGCTGCTGACCGTCATCGCGGCGCTTTCGGTACGGTTGGGACATCGCCGGGTGGCCGGATGAGATCGGACGGCACCGCAACGGACAAGAACAGGGAGGAGACGAGATGACCGTTACCGTCACGCGGCCCGGTCGGCTGGCCGGCAAGTCCGTGCTGATCACCGCCGCCGCAGCCGGGATCGGCCGGGCGACGGCCCGGGCGATGGCCGCCGAAGGCGCCGATGTCCTGGCCACCGATATCGACCCGGCCGGATTGGCCAGCCTGGAAGGGGCCGGCTTGCGGACCCGGCCGCTGGACGTGACCGATCCAGCGGCCATCACCGAACTGGCCGAAACGCTTGAGCGCGCCGACGTCCTGGTGAACTGCGCCGGCATCGTGCCGCACGGCTCCATCATGGACTGCGACGACGCCACGCTGGAGGCCGCCTACGCCATCAACGTCCGGGGCATGGTCCGGATGATCCGCGCCGTCCTGCCGAAGATGCTGGCGGCCGGCGGGGGCAGCATCGTCAACATCGCCTCGGTCGCGTCGAGCATCACCGGTGCACCGAACCGCTTCGCCTACGGGCTGACCAAGGCCGCGGTGATCGGATTGAGCAAATCGGTGGCCGCCGACTATGTACAGGCAGGCATTCGCTGCAATGCCGTCTGCCCGGGGACCGTCCATACCCCTTCCTGGGAAGGGCGGGTGGCGGCCGCCGACGATCCGGCGAAGGCCCGGAGCGACTTCATCGCCCGCCAGCCGATGGGGCGGATCGGCCGACCGGAAGAAGTGGCCGCCCTTTGCGTCTACCTGGCGTCGGACGAAGCCGGGTTCACCACCGGGGCGGTCCATGTGATCGACGGTGGCTGGACGATGTGACGATCGCGGCGGTTTCCCACGCCCCCTGCGTGCGGTAGACGAAGGGAAGCGCTAGCGATCAGGGCGCATCATGGGGAGGCGGGACAATGCAGACCAACTTCACGCTCGCCCAACTGGCCGACGCGGATACGCGGGAGTCGGAAGCGATCCTGCGGAAATGCGTTCATTGCGGGTTCTGCACCGCCACCTGCCCGACCTATGTGCTGTTGGGCGACGAGTTGGACAGCCCCCGCGGGCGCATCTACCTGATCAAGGACATGCTGGAGAACGAGCGGCCGGCGACGGAGAAGGTGGTCAAGCATATCGACCGCTGCCTGTCCTGCCTGTCCTGCATGACCACCTGCCCGTCCGGGGTGCATTACGGCCATCTGGTCGATCATGCGCGAAGCCACATCGAAAAGACCTATCGCCGACCCCTGCTGGACCGCGGCCTGCGCTGGGTGTTGTCGCTGATCGTGCCCTATCCGTCCCGGTTCCGCGCATCCCTGCTGGGCGCCCGGCTGGGCAAGCCGCTGGCCCGCTTCCTGCCCGGGCGCCTGGGTGCGATGATCCGGATTGCCCCGTCCCGGCTGCCGGCGCCGTCGCCCTGGGACACGCCCCAAGTGATCCCGGCCCAGGGGCCCCGCCGCGCCCGCGTCACCACGCTGATCGGCTGCGCCCAGCGCGTGCTCAACACCGCGATCAACGAGTCGACCATCCGGCTGCTGACCCGCCACGGCGTCGAGGTCGTGGTGGCCCGCGGCTCCGGCTGCTGCGGGGCGCTTGTCCACCACATGGGCAAGAGCGAGTCCGCCCACGACCAGGCCCGGCGCAATATCGATGCCTGGTGGCCGGAAACGGAGGCCGGCGGCGGCGAAGGCCTGGACGCCATCGTCATCAACGCCTCGGGCTGCGGCACCTCGGTGAAGGACTACGGCTTCATGTTCCGTGACGACCCGGCGATGCGGGACCGGGCGGCGGCCATTTCGGACCTGACCGTCGACATCACCGAGTTCATGCAGCGGATCGGCCTCGCCGCACCGGTGATCGACACCGGCCACGCGGTCACCTACCACTCTGCCTGTTCGATGCAGCACGGCCAGCAGATCAAGGCCCCGCCCCGTGATCTGCTGCGCGCTGCCGGGTTCCGGATCCGCGAGCCGGCCGAAGGGCATCTGTGCTGCGGGTCGGCCGGCGTCTACAACCTGCTTCAGCCCGAGATCGCCACCCGGCTGCGCGACCGCAAGCTGGCCAACATCGATCGGACCGAACCGGAGATCATCGCCACCGGCAATATCGGGTGCATGACGCAGCTCGCCGCCGGGACCGACACGCCTATCGTACATACGGCAGAGCTGTTGGACTGGGCCACGGGCGGGCCGAAACCGGCCCGGCTGTCCGATTTTCCGGATCCCCCGCCGCACGCGGCGGTTTCCGAGCCCGTGCAGGACCAGCAGAACGTCGCCTGACGACCGGGCGGACGCCCCGCCACAGTCGGTCAAGCCACCTGCTTGATCCGCCCCAGGAATTCGCCGACCTGGCCGCGCAACGCCTCGGCGTGGCTCGACAGCGTCGTGGCGGCGCCGGCCACCGCCTCTGTCCGGGAGGAGGTCTTGCCGGCCGCAGCGTCCACCTCGGCAATCGCCTCCGACACGGCAACGGTCGCCTCGCTGGCACTGCAGACACTCCGCGCGATTTCCTGCGTCACCGCCTGCTGCTCGTGGACGGCACCGGCAACCGCGCTCGACGCTTCTTCGATGCTGCGGACCATGCCGCCGACCGCCTGAATGGCCTCGGTCGCGCGGCCGACGACCTCGAGTACCCAGTCAACCTGGGCGACGATTTCCTCCGTCGCGCGGCCGGTCTGACCCGCCAGGTTCTTCACTTCACCCGCCACCACCGTGAACCCTTTGCCCGCTTCCCCGGCCCGAGCGGCTTCAATGGTGGCGTTCAGGGCCAGGAGGTTGGTTTGCGAGGCGATGTTGTTGATCAGTTCCACGATTGAGCCGATCTTCTCCGCCGCTTCATTCAGGCCGCCAACGGCGTTTTCGGTGTGCTCGACACTGCCGACGGCCGCCGTCGCCATCTGGGCCACACGCTGGATCTGCCCGGTGATCTCATCGATCGAGGCCGCGAACTCCTCGACGGCCCCGGCGACCGATTGCACGTTTTCGCTGGCTTGCTGGGCGCCGATCGCCGC
The DNA here is from genome assembly GCA_028281985.1 of Alphaproteobacteria bacterium. Taxonomy (GTDB): domain Bacteria; phylum Pseudomonadota; class Alphaproteobacteria; order DSM-16000; family Inquilinaceae; genus JANQIU01. The sequence continues at coordinate 5,206 of JANQIU010000163.1, forward strand.
CGCGCGGGACTGGCGGCTGCTGTCTTCGGAAAGGGCCGCCATCGTGTCGGAATTGGCGGTCAGATCCGACGCCGCGCCGGAAACCGTGTTGGCGATAGGAACGACGTTGCGGTCAACGAAATCGGCGAACTCGCCATCCCGCTCGGCCATCAGGTCGAGGGAGTCGTTGATCGTTTCGGCATAGTGGACGAACGCCCCTTTCATGCCGGTCGGAACGATCTTGCGGAAGTACCGGCGCGCATTCGCGCTGCGCATCGCCGCATCCGATTCCTTGGTGAACGCTTCGGTCAGATCCAGCAGGCGGTTCACCCCGTTGGCCAGGTCGGGGATTTCGCCGCGTTCGGATTGAAGCCCGGTGATGCGCGCGTCCAGTTCGCCGCGGGCCGCCGACCGCACGATCCCGATACAGCGGTTGAGATGGTCGGAGAACCGCGCCAGCCCGACCAGCGCCAGCCCCGCGAACGCCAGGGTTGCGGCAGCGAGGGCAATTCCGGTGGCGTTGGCGGCAAAAGCCTGGACCGCGACCTGCGCCCCCAGCAGCGCCGCAACCGCCCAAATCCAGACCCGGGTTCTAGAGAGAGAGGACGAACGCATCGTACCCGATACCCTTCTGATCGAGGAGTTGGTGCAGCAGGGCGCCGGAAGCGGCCATGCCGGACTGGCGATCCGCGGCCGCCCGCTCGGTGGCCAGCAGGCGATCGTACAAGGGGATCACCGTCTCGATGGCGGCGCGCCGTGGGCATCGACGGCTGGAGTGGTAACCGGCGATCTGGCCCTGGCTATCGAACGTCGGCGTGACATGGGCCAAGACCCAATAGTGATCGCCGGTCTTCGCCCGGTTGTTGACGTAGGCGAAGACCTCCTTTCCCGACTGGATCCGGTCCCATAGCAGCTTGAACACGCAGCGGGGCATCTCGGGATGCCGTATCAGCGAGTGCGGCTGCCCCAGGGCCTCGGCTTCGCTGTAGCCGGCGATCTGACAGAAGACTTCGTTGGCGTAGGTTATTCTGCCGCGCGTATCGGTCTTTGTGACGATGATCTCAGATTCGGGAAAGGTTCGCTCGACGCCGGTCAGACCCGTTTCGCGACGTCCCATCTCGTAGTCCCCCCGACTTACGATGCGTGTTCTTTCTGCAAAGGCGAACGCCGCAAAGGCGACGGAATAGGAAGCCGGAAGCCCGGCAAAGCCGTCCCCAATGGCCTTTGCCTTACGTCCCCGGCTGGCAGGCTTGCCGCAAGATCCGTGCGCCCACCATCGACAGAAGTGGTAAACAATCGGTGTGCAGGAACGACACGCCAAAGGGTTGTGGCAATGGACCTTGCGCGGCCTAGGCGGGTGTTACCACAGCGGTGCCGCGCCCAGGGACTGGCCGCCGATCCGCGGGGCCGAGCCGAAGCCGCTGGTCGACAAGCTGCCGATCGACGAGCCGAACTGTCCGGGATTGCTGCCCAGGCTTTGCCCGCCGATCGACGGGTCGGTCGCCCCGGTGCTGATCGGCGGTCCGACGGGGGCCAGCTCGGGCCAAACCTCCAGTCCGGCGACAAGCCGGGCACCGGAACCGCGCCCGGTCCGCACCCACTGCCGGACAGGGCCGACATCCAGATGGATGAATCCGGCATCCGGATAGTAGCCGACACCGCCAACGGCGACGTCAAGGGCGGCCGCATGCAGGTCTGACAGCGCCACCCCTTCGGCGAACAGGTCGATCGCCCGGCCCTGGATGTGCAGGCTTTCCTCGGCCACCCAATCGTTGAAGCGGCTCAACATCTCGTTGGTGCGGCGGGTGCGGTAGCCGGAGACGACGGTGTAGGTCAGCGGGTCGTCCCCGCCGGTGACGCCGTCCGCCACGTCGGCCAAGAGGTCGAAGACCGCGGGATCGATCGGGATGGTGACATCCTCCCGATGATCGCGCAGGACCTTGTCCAGTTCGCGCAAGGCCGGCTTGATCGGACCGACGGCGTCGCGGAAGAGGCCTTCGAACCGGTCGCCGGTGTGAGCATTGACGATGTGCACGCGGCGCGGCGCCGACGGGGCCGCTGCGACCGGTGCCGGCGGGCCACCTTCGTTGGCCTCAAGCACGGCATGCGCCCTGGCGGCGCGCCCACCGGACAGCGTGACGGCGCAGGCCGCACCTGCCAGGAACAGGCGACGGCCAAGCGGCCGCGCCACGGGGCTTCTGCGATCGGAGACCATCGATGCCGATCCGGCCGAAGGTCAACCGGCCGCCTTATGCTTGTTTCAGAAGACGATATCATACCCGAATCCGGCGCTAATCGCCAGAAGTCGGATCCGCGGTCGGGCGGACCCGGCCGTTGGCAGGACGCAGGAGGGCCACGAGGGCGTTGGTCGCCAGGGCGGCGACGATGATCCCGCCGCCGATGAAGGTACGCAGCGGCGGCCGCTCGCCGACACCCAGCCAGACCCACAACGGGCCCAGGACCGTCTCGATCAGCGTCAGCAGCCCGACCTCCGCCGCCGGCAGGTACTTCGTGCCGGCGAAGAACAGGCCGATGGCGGCCGGCAGATGCAGAAGGCCGGCGACCGCCAGAAACACCATGTCGCGGCCGCTGGGGGCACTGAAATCGACCATACCGACCGAAAGGACCGCGCCGATCAGGCCGCCCGCGGCAATGGCCGGGATCAACGCCGTTGGCGGCGCCTTGCGCAGCACGACGATATTCAGGCCAAGGCCTGCGGCCGTGGCCAGCGCCACGGCATCCCCGAACAGCCGCCCCCCGCCGAACGAGCCGGAGACGATGACCACGACGCCGGCCAGCCCCATGACCATCGCCGCCAGGGTCCGGGGCCGGACTGTTTCCCCCAGCAGAAACCAGCCGAAGACCCCGGCAAACAGCGGGATCGTGGCCAGGATCACCAGCAGATTGGCCACCGCCGTATGACCGATGGCCACGACGAACCCGATATTCGTCAGCGCGATCAGGACAGCCGACAGGAGGCCGAGCCGGCCAAGGCTGCGAAACAGCCCCGCCAGCCCACAGCCGGTGGTCACCGCCGCCAACAGCGTCATGCCGATCCCCAGAAACAGGGACCGGTAGAAGGCGATTTCCCAGATCCCGGCCGTCTGCAGGAGACGGATGATCAGGGAATCCGGACTAATCAGGATCATGCCCGCGCCGGCCAGAAAAAGGCCGCGGCGATGGTCGACCACGGGCCGATGAGGCGTCTGGTCTGGCAATACGGGGCTCCGGAACCGGGATGTCGATCGCCGCGGGGCGGATCCCGCCGACCTTACGGAAGGGCGGATCGACTAGCCCGTCGGCGCCCGTTCGTGAACCCCCGATCGCCGGATCAGGTCAATGACCGGTCCGCGGCAGTGGACGGGATCGCCGCGCTGTCGGCATTGTGAGCATCGCGATCGCAATGCCATCTCTTCGCCACCTCGACAGCTGAACTATGTTAGATGGAGAGAGTGCCGCAGTTCGACCGGTTCGGGCCGCGGCGGAGGATTGGCGCCCATGCACATGATCCGCGACTGGTTCGCGCGTCATTTCCAGAACCGACAGGTGGTCCTGCTGCTGGTCATCCTGGCCGGCCTCCTGGTGTTCGTGGTGCTGTTCGCCCGGATCCTGGCCCCGGTGCTGGGGGCCGTCATCATCGCCTATCTCCTGCAAGGCCCGGTCGACCGGCTCAAACGGCTGAACACGCCGCATATCCTGGCGGTGGTGGTCGTGTTCCTGGGCTTCTGTGCGTTCGTGGTGTTCGGCGCCACGGCGGTCATCCCACCGGTGGTCCAGCAGGCCACCCAGCTGATCGAGCAAGCGCCGGTCATGCTGTCCAGAACCTACGAACTGATCATGGAGTTGCCGGAGCGCTACCCGGACTCCGTCGATGCGGCCCAGGTGCAGGAGATCTTCGCCACCGTCCGCACCCAGATCATGACATGGACGCAGAGCCTGCTGTCCTATTCGGTGACCTCCATCGTCAACGTGCTGGAGGTTTCGGTCTATGTGATCCTGGTCCCGGTGCTTCTGTTCTTCCTGATGAAGGACAGCCACCGGATCGTGGCCTGGTTCGTGAAGTTCCTGCCCAAAGACCGCACGCTGGTGGCCGGCATCTGGTCGGATGTCGACCGGCAGATCGGCAACTATGTCCGCGGCAAGGTCTGGGAAATCCTGATCGTCGGATCGGTGTCCTACATCGCCTTCCTGGCGCTGGGCGTCGAGTACGCCCTGTTGCTGGCGGTTCTGACCGGGTTTTCCGTGCTGATCCCGTTCATCGGTGCCATCGCGGTCACGATTCCGGTGTCGATCCTGGCCTATTTCCAGTTCGGTTTCGCCTACGACACGCTGTGGGTCATCATCGCTTACGTCGTCATCCAGCAGCTCGACGGCAATGTGCTGCAACCGATCCTGTTCAGCGAGGCGGTGAACATGCACCCCGTCGCCATCATTGTGGCGGTGCTGTTCTTCGGCGGGATCTGGGGATTCTGGGGCATTCTGTTCGCCATCCCACTGGCGACGGTCGTCCAGGCGGTGCTCAAGGCCTGGCCAAAGCTCCCCTCCGGAGAGCCGTCGCTGGCCGAGGCGGTGAGCCATTCGTCTGAGGCACGCGACGACCTAGCGGCGAAGGGTCGGGCATCCGACGAAACAAGCCGGGCCGACGCCGCCTGACCCCGACCCGGAACGGGATCGCCCCCAGTTCCGGGCTTTGGATAGCCTTGAACTGGGGGCGACAGGTCAGGTTAACCCTTTGAAATACTTCAGGCTACCAGCCTGTGACGGAAACCGAAGGCGCGCTTAGTCGCCGTCATCGTCATCCCGGTCGTTGTCATCCCGGTCGTTGTCATCCCGGTCATCGTCATCATCATCGCCGTCGCCGCCCCGGTCATCGTCGTCCCGGTCATCGTCGCGGTCGTCCCCGTCGTCCCGGTCGTCGTCGTCATCATCGCCGTCGCCGTCCCGGTCATCGTCATCCCGGTCGTCGTCGTCGTCATCGCCGTCGCCGTCCCGGTCGTCGTCATCCCGGTCGTCGTCGTCGTCATCCCCGTCGCCGTCCCGGTCGTCGTCATCCCGGTCGTCGTCGTCATCGTCCCCGTCGCCGTCCCGGTCATCATCATCCCCGTCGTCGACGGAATCATTCCGCAATTCGGACCGGAAGATGGACGTGGCCGTCGGCAGATCGTTTTCCTGAAGACGGTCCAGATAGCGTTGGTTCAGATCGTCTGCCGTCTGGCCGCTGGCCGGGGAGACGATCGCCGTCCCCGCCAGAAACATCGCCGCGAGAGCGGCCGCTGAAAACCGATTGTCCATATGCTGCCTCCATTTCAACCTGCCGACGGACCAATCGATCCGCGATCAAGGTGCGTATTGTTTATGGGCTCCCGCCGGGAGGCTATGTGGGAAAAAATCCCACGTCAACTCCGATCACATTGAACCTGCCACAGTTTCGTGGGATGAGTTCCCACACCAGAGCGGAACGAATGCAGAAACAGGTTTGCACATAGCGGATGGAGCCGACCCAGCCTGGCCAGGCGCAGGAACCCGTTGTGCGCGCCGTCCGGAGGATGCTCAGGCCGCTGGTGCGGTTGCTGATCCGTTTCGGCATCTCCTATCCGGCGCTCTCCGCACTGCTGAAGTCCCTCTATGTCGAGGTGGCCAATGCCGATTTTCCGGTCGATGGCCGCCCGCAGACCATCAGCCGCATCACCGTGCTGACCGGCGTGCACCGTAAGGACGTCAAGCGGATCCTGATGCAATCGGATGGGGAACCGGCGGTTCTGCTGACGCCGACCCTCGGCGCCCAGATCATCGGCAAATGGGCAGGCGACCCGAAGTTCTCCGACGCCGAAGGACGTCCCCGCCCTCTGCCCCGAACCGGGCGCCGGAACGTCGACACCTTCGAAACGCTGGTGGCGTCGGTCAGCAAGGATGTGCGTCCCCGGGCGGTCCTGGATGAATGGCTTCGGCTCGGCATCGCCAGCGTGGATGACCGCGACCAGGTGGCGCTGAACGAGGCCGCCTTCGTCCCAAACCGCGGTCTTGAGGAGAAGGCGCACTATTTCGGCCGAAACCTGCGCGACCACATCGCCGCGGCTGCCCACAACGTCGCCGGCGACGGTCCGCCGCTGTTCGAGCGTGCCGTCTTCTACGACGGCCTGACGGCCACCTCGGTAACGGCGCTGCGGCGGCTGGCCGAAGAGGGCGGAATGGACCTGCTGCTGCGGATCAACCGCGAGGCGTTGCGCCTGGCCGAACAGGACGCCGACCTGCCCGCAAGCACCGAGCGCATGACGGTGGGCGTGTTCTTCTTCGGCGAGGATACCGCCAAGGGACCGCCAACCATCCGGCCGGACGCATCATGACCCTTGTGCCCGGAGGATCCACGCCTTGCGCCCGCCGGTGGGGATGGCAGCTGGCCCTGTTGTTGGTTCTGTTCGGCGTTTCGGCCTGCGCGGACGGTGAACGGCAGCCGCGATCCGCCGCCAGCCTGGACAGCGGGATCGGCGGCACGGGTATCGTCGCCGATGGTGAGCGCGGGATCGGCGGCACCGGCATCGTTGGCACGGTTACGGCATTCGGCAGCATCGTCGTGAATGGTCGAACCGTGTTCGTGGCCGAAGGGGTCGATGTGGATATGGCGGGCCGGGCGGCTTCGGCGGCCGATCTGCGCGTCGGTCATCTGGTGGAGGTGGAAGCAGCGGCCACGCCCACCGGCCTGCGCGCCGAGAGGGTATCGATACGCCAGGTCCTGGTCGGCCCGATCCAGTCGGCCGATCTCGATAGCGGTCAGCTCCGGGCGCTCGAACAGCCGATCCGCATTGGCAGTTCCACGGTCGTTGTCGACGAAACCGGGCCGGAGATCGGTCGGATCGACGCTCTTGGGGCGGGAGACTGGATCGCCGTCAGCGGATTGCGGAGCCCCGACGGCGCGATCGCAGCGTCCCGCGTGGAAGTCGTACCACCGCCGGCTGCCGTCCTGCTGGAGGGCCGGGTCGATCAGGTCTCGGCAAACCGCTTCTCGGTCAGCGGACAGCCGTTCACCGGGGCGGCGGCGGCCGCCAGCCCTGGCAGGACGGTCCGTGTCCGTGCGCGGGTGACGCCGACATCCCTGGTCGTCGTCGACGTGGAGCCGGTGGCCACGACCCCCTTCGGCCAGGACATCGACCGGCTGTTCATCCAGGCATTCCCCGGAGCTGAAACCCCCTATGGCCGCTTGCCGTCGGCCGGCACCGGACGGGTGGCGGATATCGACGCGACGGTCCTGGTGGATGCCTCGATCGATGAACGCGGCCGTCTGACGATCGACAGCGTCAGCCCGTTCCAGGGGCCCGAGCATGATGACGATGACGACCGGGATGTGCCCGCTCTTCGCGGACCGGCGTCAAGGGCCTGGGATCGCCCGCCCGAGGACTGGGTTGGCGACGATCCCGACGACGGTCGCGAAGACGATGCCGATCGCGACGACGAGGCGGACGACGGTGACGATGACGATGACGACGGCGACCGTGACGACGATCGCGATACGGAAGGCGATCGCGACGACCGCGACGACGACCGCGATGACGACCGGGATGATGATCGGAACGATGACGATGATGACGGCGACGACGACCGCGGAGACGGTGACGACGACGACGATGGCGAAGACGACGACGATGATGGGGAAGACGATGACGACGACGATTGATCGGCGGGGCGCCGAAGCCGACGCCGCGGGCTCACTGGTCAGCTTGCGACGGCATCGTCCCCGATAACCCGAACGACATCGAAGAAACGGCGCCGGACCCGACCGTCGGCAATCCGCTCATATGCGCGCACCAGTTCCAGCGTCTCGCGCCGGTGCATGGTCCCGTTTCCATCGGCCTCGCCCGGATCGTCCGCGGGACGGTTCATGGCGTCGAAGAAGTACGTGACGCGCACGCCCAAGACGCGGCTCATGTGATACAAGCGACTGGCACCGATCCGATTCGCGCCTCGCTCGTACTTCTGCACCTGCTGGAAAGTAATACCGAGCGCCAGGCCAAGACGCTCCTGGCTGAATCCTCGCAAAGTCCTAAGCAACCGAAGCCGCTCACCAATATGCACGTCCAGGGGGTCCCGATCGGCCATACCAACACTCCTGCGGCGTCCACGACGGGCCGCAACACACGGCCCAAGTGCATGTAACCGAATAGTGAAGTTGGTACAACCCGGGTAAATCCTTCACATATCTATGGATTAATAGTCGAACGACTGAGAACCGCAATTCGCGACGAGTGCCGGTCTCGACGATCTCAGAACGGGTGTTCACAGTTTTGTGAGCCGCCCCGTCGACTCAAAACCATAGATTTCTACATATTCGGGTAGTTCGGACCACCACCTCCTTCAGGCACCGTCCACTGAATGTTCTGAAGTGGATCTTTGATATCACAGGTTTTACAGTGGACGCAGTTCTGTGCGTTGATGACGAATTGCGGGTTTTCTCCATCGGCATCGCGGACGACTTCATACACGCCGGCCGGACAGTATCGCTGCGCCGGCTCGTCGAACAACTTCAGATTGTGCTCTATAGGAATTTCAGCGTCCAAAAGCTGGAGGTGCGACGGCTGGTTTTCCTCATGATTTGTGTTGGAAAGAAACACCGATGACAGGCGGTCGAAGGTTATCACCCCGTCCGGTTTTGGATAGTCGATCGGCTTGGCTTTTTCTTTCGGTGCCAGGCTTTCGTGGTCGGGATGGGGATGCTTCAGCGTCCAGGGCGTACGGCCACGCAGCCACAGCTCGATCCCGCTGACCAGCGTGCCTGCCCACAGTCCCCATTTGAAGGCCGGGCGACAGTTGCGGACCGCCTTCAGCTCCTTCATCGCCCAACTGGACCTGAGGGCTGTTTCATAGGTGTCGACCTCATCATGGCCGACCCGTCCCGACATCAAAGCCTCGGCCACGCATTCCGCGGCGAGCATCCCGCTCTTCATCGCAGTATGCGATCCCTTGACCTTGGGCACGTTCACGAAGCCGGCCGAACAGCCGATGATGGCGCCGCCGGGGAACACCACCTTCGGGACCGACTGATAGCCGCCCTCGTTGATGGCGCGGGCGCCGTAGGAGATGCGCCGGCCGCCTTCCAGGATGCTGCGCAGGCGCGGATGGGTCTTGAACCGCTGGAACTCGTCGAAGGGCGACAGATACGGGTTCTGGTAGTCCAGCGCCACGACGTAGCCGATCGAGACCTGGTTGTCCTCCAGGTGGTAGCAGAACCCGCCGCCATAGGTCTTGCGGTCCAGCGGCCAGCCGAACCCGTGCATCACCGTACCCAGCTTGTGGCGGGCCGGTTCGACCTCCCAAAGCTCCTTCAGGCCGATGCCGAAGGTCTGGTGCTGACAGTCGGCCCGCAGATCGAACCGGTCGAACAGCGACTTGGCCAGCGACCCGCGCACACCTTCGGCGATCAGCGTGTACTTCGCGTGCAGTTCCATGCCCGGCTGATGATTGGCGGTGGGCTGGCCATCCTTGCCGATGCCCATGTCGCCGGTAGCAACGCCGCGGACGCTGCCGTCCTCGTGATACAGCACCTCCGCAGCGGCAAAGCCGGGGTAGATTTCGGCGCCGAGCGCTTCCGCCTGCTCCGCCAGCCAGCGGCACAGGTTGCCCAGGCTGATGATGTAGTTGCCGTGGTTGTGCAGTTCCGGCGGCAGCAGCCAGTTGGGAATGCGCCGCGACCCGTTCTTGCTGAAGAGATGGAATTCGTCGTGTTGCACCTGCGTGTTCAGCGGTGCGCCTTTTTCCTTCCAGTCCGGGATCAGCTCGTTCAGGGCGTGCGGTTCGAAAACCGCGCCGGATAGGATGTGGGCACCGACTTCCGACCCCTTCTCCAGCACACAGACCGACAGGTCGGCACCCTTCTCGATAGCCAGCTGGCGAAGCCGGATCGCCGCACTCAGGCCGGACGGGCCGGCCCCGACGATCACGACATCGAACTCCATGCTTTCACGATCCATATCGGCCCTTCTTGGTTCCGCGGGCTTGGTCCCTGGGTCCGGCACGCTTCGGCCGCACCGGGAAACGCTATCCCTTGGGAGTGTGCTCCGTTATCAACCACGGGCAATGCTGCTATGCAACACCACCGCGCCTGCAGGTCGCGGCAACGAAGCCGGCCTTGCCCCCTTGCACGGCCACCGGCGGTCCCGGACAGTGTCGGCCGAACGGGTAGCGGATAGGGCATCGGCGTGTCGGCACTGGATGCAAAAGCGGCGGCATTGCTGCGCTGGTACGGCGAGATGGGGGTCGACGCCAGCGTCGGCGCGTCGCCCTGCGACCTGACCGCCCTGCCCGACACGCGCGCCCCCGCGTCGCAACCGACCGGACGGCCGCAACCATCGGCGACACAAGCGGAACCCGCACGACCGCAGCCGCCCCGCGAAACACCCCGACCCGCCCCGACCCGGGCGACGGCCCCGCTGCCCCTGGGCGGCGACGCCGCCATCGTCGATGCCCGCACCGTAGCCGACCGTGCCGCCAACCTGATGCAGTTACGCGAGTTGCTGCAGCGTTTCGACGGATGCGCGCTGAAGCACACGGCCACCAACCTGGTGTTCGCCGACGGCAATCCGGACGCGCGGATCATGCTGGTGGGCGAAGCGCCCGGCGCCGACGAGGACCGTCAGGGATTGCCGTTCGTCGGCCGCTCCGGCCGGCTGCTGGACCGGATGCTGGCCGGCATCGGCCTGGTCCGCCAGGGTGTCTACATCACCAACATCCTGCCCTGGCGGGCGCCCGGCAACCGCCAGCCGACCGCCGGCGAGATCGCCGTGTGCCTGCCGTTCCTGGAGCGGCACATCGTGTTGAAGGCGCCCAGCCTGCTGATCCTGTGCGGCGGCACCTCGGCAAAGTCGGTTCTGGGCACCACCGAGGGCATTACCCGGTTGCGCGGCCGGTGGCGCGACCATCCGGTACCCGGCCTAGCCACCCCGGTGCCGACGATGGCCATCTACCACCCGGCATACCTGCTGCGCCAACCGGCGATGAAACGGGATGCCTGGCGCGATCTCCTGCGGATCAAGGAGCGGCTGGATCAACAGGGCTAGGGCTAGTCGAATCCCGAAGCCGTGCGAAAGCCTTCCCCCTCGAAGGGGGAGGGAGCTTCGGACATCGGCGGAACCTTGGTCCCTCAGGGCTCTTCGAACGCGTCCACCTCGTGCGCCAGGGCCGGGATGGTTGCTAGTTGCCCCTCGGCGAAACGGAAGAACGAGTCCTGCTCCGCCGACGGCAGATGGCGGGTTTCTTCCGGCCCCAAGCCCAGCAGCAGTCCCCGGAAGACCCGGCTGACCTGCCCATGGGCAACCACGACGACGATCCCGTCACGCGGCACGGTCTGCCACCATCGGCCGACCCGTTCCGACAGTTCCCGCAGACTCTCGCCGCCCGGCGCCGCGCCGGTCCAGCCGGCGGCCGCCAATCTCGCCAGGGCACCGGGCTGCGCCGCCTCCAACTCGGCATGGCTTTGCCCTTCCCAATCGCCGAAGCCGCGTTCACGCAGGTCGGGAACGACGATCCGATCGGCGAAGGGACTGTCGAAGGCTGCCGAGACCAGATCGGCGCTGGCCACCGCCCGGCCCTGCGGGCTGGTGTAGAGGGTGGCGGCGCCGGGATGCGGCAGCAGTTCGGCGAGCCGCCGGCCCATGGCACGGGCCTGGCGAACGCCGCGCTCAGTCAGGGGTGAGTCGCGCCATCCCTGGATGCGGCGTTCGCGGTTCCACGCGGTCTCGCCATGGCGAAGCAGATAGAGAGAGTGCGCCACGGGGTCCGGAGGGTTGCGTTGGGAAAGTGAAACCACCCTACGCGGCCGGCCGTCGATCGCCAATGCCCTGGCCGCGGGAAGATGGGGCCGGAGCGCGCCGCCCTTGCCCTCTTCATCCGATCAGGGGTAGGGTCAAGACCATACCATGTGTTATGGTATGTATTCTCCAGGAGGATTGGACGATGAATACGCTCCTTCTCGTGGCCGGCATCTGGTGCGCGATCACCTGGGCAATCCACACCTTCGTGGGCGGACGATCGAGCGCCCGACCGCTGCTGGCGGCAGGGGACCTGAAGGACACGCCGAAATACACCCAGTTCTACTGCTGGCATATCGTCACCATCCTGCTGGCGGCCATGGCCGGCGGGTTGATCTATGCGGCGTTCGCGCCGGGGGCCGAAGACCTGGCGCTGCTGGTGGCAGGGATCGCCATCGCCCTGGCCCTGTGGGGGCTGGTCCTGCCCAGGGCGGTCGGCCAGAGTTTCGCGAAGATGCCGCAGGGGTTCCTGTTGCTGCCGATCGGGCTGCTGGGCCTGGCGGGACTGGCCTGGTGACCGGCACCGCGGCGGCGCGCCCCAGGAGACCGGTCCCCGCCAAACCGGTGGCCGGGAAACCGTCAGGCGTCCGTTTTCGGCGCGAGGACTGGCTGGCGCTGGGCCTCAGGCAATTGGTGAAGGATGGCGCCGCCGGGCTGACCGTCGAACAGCTCTGCGCCGCGGCCGACCGGACCCGCGGCTCGTTCTATCACCATTTCGCCGACCACGATGCCTTCGTCCAAGCCCTGATGGAGCATTGGAAGTCGATCCATACCGACGCGGTCATAGCCGGGGTCGAGGCCTCTCCGCCGGCCGATCGCCCGCAATCGCTGCATGCGCTGGCCAGCCATCTGGACCACCGGTTGGACGTCGCCGTGCGCCGCTTCGCGGCCGCCCATCCGGTCGCCGCCGACATGGTCCGCCAGGTGGACGACGCCCGGCTGTCGTTCGTCGCATCGCTCTACCGGTCGCAGGGGCGGGATCGGCCGGAGACGGCCGACACCCTGGCCCGGCTTGAGTACGCACTGTTCGTCGGGTCACAGGTGCTGTGGCCCGACGCCCCACCGGCGAGCCTGCTGGAGATTAAGGCGCTGTTCGCCGATCTCCTGCAGGCGCGGGACCGCTAGCGCCCCGCTTGGGGCAAGATCGCGGCGTTAGTGCAGGCGGTAGTCCGCACCGACGAACCGGGTTTCCGGCGGGCTCAGGATATCCTTGGCGGCGACGGTGACCGAATGCAGGGCGCCGTCGATCTCGCGTTTCCAGAATTCCAGAAACCGCGACAGTTCCGGGAAGTGGGGGGCAATGTCCAGGTTCTGCCAGGTGAAGCTCTGCAACACACCCGGATGGTCGGGCATATGGTAGAGAATCTCGGCCGTGGTCAGTCTGTAGCCCTTCAGCATCCGCTCCAGGTTGGCCATGGTCGTATCAGCTCCTTTCACAATCTGCATCAAGTGCGCAATGACCTTGCCTGATCGATCCCCCTGGCTTTCGTTAACGATCATTCTGTACCCGAGCAGGATCGGGCGACAAGCATGAAAATTGTGTTAAGTCAGACGATTAGCAGCTAGTTTGGAGGAGTGCTGCCAAAGCCGGCCGGAAACGGCACCTAGCGGACGCGGCCTTGACCGGTTTCCCGACAACCACTACATCCGTGGCACTCATACGCGCTGAGTGCTAACAGCGCTGTGGAGACCTTCGGGCGGCGCAACGGGCCGCCCGTTGACGTATTTCGACCATCGGGAGATCGCGAACATGGCATTCCGCCCCCTGCACGACCGTGTGCTGGTCCGCCGCCTCGAGGCTGACGAGAAGACGGCCGGCGGCATCATCATTCCCGACACCGCCAAGGAGAAGCCCCAGGAGGGCGAGATCCTGGCCGTCGGCTCCGGCGCCCGCGGCGAC
>JANQIU010000312.1 GCA_028281985.1 Alphaproteobacteria bacterium
CCGTCCGGATCCTCGCCTGGCGGCAGGTCTTCGCCGAGGGAAGCCGGACGACGGACGACGCTGCCGGTCACAAGGTGTGAACAGGTCGCCGCGGTTCGACGGTTGGTGGGCCCGTTCGTTGCGAAACCGGCCGGCATCGATGCCCCTTGGCATGCGCCCCTTTGACGGTCCGACACCGACCCCATAATCTCGCATTGCCGCAAAACAAGAACCAACCAGTGCCCGCGGCGGGACCCAGTTCACGAACAGAGAGGCTACCATGACAACAGCGATGGCACGGCGCGCTGGCGCCGGTTTGGCGGGACTTGCGCTTGGACTTGCGGTCGGCACCGCCGGCGCCCTGGCCCAGGACGACGTCCTGGACGTGGCCGCGATCTACACGGTGCCGGTGGAACAGCAGTGGGTCAGCCGCATCCATCTGGCGCTGGAGACGGCTGAGGCCCGCGGCGACATCACCTACCGGTTCTCCGAGAATGTCGCCAACACCGACTACGAGCGGGTGATGCGCGAATACGCCGAACAAGGCATGGATCTGGTGGTCGGCGAAGCCTTCGCCGTGGAACGCCAGGCCCGCGCCGTGGCCACCGACTATCCGGAGGTGGCGTTCCTGATGGGCTCCAGCTTCGGGCCCAGCGGCGAGAATTTCGCCGTCTTCGACAACTGGATTCACGAGCCGTCCTACCTGACCGGCATGGTCGCCGGGGCGATGACCGAGAGCAACCTGATCGGCATGGTCGGCGGCTACCCGATCCCGGAAGTGAACCGGCTGATGCACGCCTTCATGGACGGCGCGCGCGAGGTCAATGAAGAGGTCGAGTTCCTGGTCACCTTCATCGGCAGCTGGTACGACCCGCCGCGCGCCCAGGAAGCCGCCATCGCGATGATCGATTCGGGTGCCGACGTCATGTATGCCGAGCGCTTCGGGGTCAGTGACGCGGCCCAGGACGCCGGCATCTACGCCATCGGTAACGTCATCGATACCGCCGCCGACTATCCCGGCACGGTGATCGCCAGCGCGCTCTGGCACATGGAGCCGACGATCGATCGGGCACTTACCGCCGTGGCCGGCGACAGCTTCGAGGCGACCGATTACGGGCAGTACTCCTATATGACCCATGGCGGCGGCTCGCTGGCGCCGATGGATACGGAGGTGATCCCGGCCGACATCCTGGCCCTGGTCGAGGAACGCCAGCAGGAGATCCTGGACGGGCTGTTCCGGGTCAACGTCAACGACAGCGAGCCCACCTCGACCCGGTAAGCCAAACGTGACCGACGCTGGCGGCGGCGGTGCCGATCAGGCACCCCCGCCGGTTCTGAAGCTGACCGGCATTACCAAGCGGTTCGGCAGTCTTGTGGCCAATGACGGGATTTCGCTGGGCCTTAGCCGCGGCGAGATCCTTGCCGTGCTGGGCGAAAACGGCGCCGGCAAGTCGACGCTGATGTCGATCCTGTTCGGCCACTACACGGCCGACGAGGGCACCGTCGAGGTCGCCGAGCCGGACGGCGCGCTGGCGCTCCTCAGGCCCGGCTCGCCCGCTGCCGCCCTGGCCGCCGGGGTCGGTATGGTCCACCAGCATTTCACCCTGGCCGACAATCTGACGGTGTTCGACAACATCGTCCTCGGCACCCAGCCGGTCTGGCAGCCATCGCTGAAGCGCGGGCCGGCCCGGGTGCGCCTGCAGCGCCTGATGGCCGACAGCGGCCTGACCGTGCCCCTGGGCCGTCGGGTCGACGCCCTGGCGGTCGGCGAACGCCAGCGGGTGGAGATCCTGAAGGCGCTCTATCGCGGCGTTCGGGTCCTGGTACTGGACGAACCGACCGCGGTGCTGACCCCGCCGGAGGTCGACACCCTTTTCGAGACCCTGCGCGCCCTGTCCGCCCAAGGGCTGGCCATCGTCTTCATCTCCCACAAGCTAGACGAGGTGATGCGGATCAGCGCCCGCGTGGCCGTCATCCGCGCCGGCAAGCTGGTCGCGGAACGGCCCACCGACACCGTCGACCGCGCGATGCTGGCAGAGCTGATGGTCGGCCGTCCGGTGCACGACACGCGGCGCGATCCCCACCCGCCGGGTCCGCCCCGGGTGGTGCTGGAGCAGGTGTCGGCGCCCGGGCCGCGCGGCGGCACGCCGCTGACCGATGCCCACCTGACGGTGCATGGCGGTGAGATCGTCGGCATCGCCGGGGTCAGCGGCAACGGCCAGAACGCCCTGTCGGCAGTGCTGGCCGGACTGGTTCCGCCGACCACCGGGTCGCTGACCATCGACGGCGTCGGGCATGGCCGCCTGGATCCGCGCGGCGCCCAGGCGCTGGGCATCGGCCGCATCCCGGAAGATCGGCATCGGGACGGCGTGGTCGGCGACCTTACGGTCTGGGAAAACGCGATCCTGGAAACCTATCGCACCGCGGACCACCAGCGTCGCGGCTGGCTGCGCCGTGGCCGGGCGCGGACCGACGCGCGCCGGCTGATCGACACCTACGACGTCCGCTGCCCGGGCCCGGAGGCGTCGATCCGTCTTCTGTCCGGGGGCAATATCCAGAAGCTGATCCTCGGCCGGGTGCTGGAGCGCATGCCCGGCATCATCCTGGCCGACCAGCCTACCCGCGGGCTGGATATCGGCGCCGTCGCCTATGTTCAGGAACGGTTGCTGGCGGCCCGGTCGCGCGGCGCGGCGGTGCTGCTGGTCAGCGAGGACCTGGACGAGCTGTTCCAGATCGCCGACCGCATCGCGGTGATCCATGCCGGCCGGCTGACCCGGGCCGAGCCGACCGAAACCCTGACCCGCGCCCGGGTCGGCGTCATGATGACCACCCGCGATGCGGCTTGAGCCCCGCGAGCACCCCGGCCTGTTGCTGACCGTCGGCGCCCCGGCCGGCGCCATCCTGGCAGCACTGGCCCTGGCGACGGTCCCCCTGGCGCTGGCCGGCGCCCCGTTGGGCGAGGCCTACGCCCAGATGATCGCCGGCGCGCTGGGCGGCCGCTTCGCCATCACCGAGACCCTGACCCGGGCAACCCCGCTGATCCTGACCGGTCTGGCGGTCACGCTCGCGTTCCGCGCCAAGCTGTGGAACATCGGCGCGGAGGGCCAGCTCTATATCGGCGCGATGATGGCGGTCCTGGTGGCCAGCCAGGCCTGGGGGCCGTCGCTGGTGATGATCCCGGCGATGATGGCCGCCGGGGCCGCCGGCGGCGCGCTGTTGCTGCTGGTGCCGACGCTGCTGAAGACGCGCCTGGGCGTCGACGAGGTGGTGACGACCCTGCTGCTCAACTTCATCGTGCTTCTGTTCGTCAGCATGATGCTGGAAGGCCCGATGCAGGATCCGATGGGCATGGGCTGGCCGCAGTCGGAGCCGATTGCCGGCCCGGCCACCCTGCCCGACCTGGTGCCGCGCACCCGCCTGCATGCCGGGTTCCTGGTGGCGCTGGCGGCGGCCGTCCTGGCCTGG
>JANQIU010000275.1 GCA_028281985.1 Alphaproteobacteria bacterium
CACCACCGCGCCGACTTCGACCTGCAGATAGTGTCCCTCGGTGAACGCGGCGGCGCGATACCGGTCCGTACCCTCCACGGCCCGATGGTAGGCCGGCGAGGTCGTGTAGCTCAGCACCATGGGCGCTTCGCCTTCCAGGAAGAGGCCGTAAGCCTCGCTCCAGCCGCTGGTAACGGTGACGATCTGGCCGCGAAGGTCGCCCCAGAGGTCGGCTGCATCCGCGCCGAAGACCGCCTGCACCCACAGCAGCAGCCCCAGGCCGGGCGTACTGGTCCGCGGGTCCTGGATCAGGATCTCGATGTCCGAATCGGCGAGGGCGCGCAGACTTTCGGGCGGTTCTGGCAGACGCTCCGAATCATAGACGAACGCGAAGTAGCCGTAGTCGAAAGGCACGAACACGTCGTCGGACCAGGCGATCGGCAGGTCCACGGCGGAAACGTCGACGCCGTGCGGTTGCAGCAGGCCGGTGGCCAGGGCCTCGGTGGTCAGATTGGTGTCCAGGCCCAGGACGATATCCGCCTGGGTCGAGGCGCCTTCCAGGCGCAACCGGGTCAGGATCGAGACACCGTCATCGACGGAAACGTACCGCAGGTCGCATCCGCATTCGGCTTCGAACCCGGCCTCAAGGGCGGGCCCCGGCCCCCATTCGGAGGTGAAGGAGTTGTAGGTATAGACCGTCAGAACCGGCAACTCGTCGGCGACGGCGGTTGCCAGCGGAAGAGTGGCCAAGGTGAGCAAAGCCGGCAGGATGATGGGGTTCGGGCGCGACATGCCGCAATCTCCAAATCTACGAAGGGCGAGGGAGATGCTGGCGCGTGCCTGTCTCGTCTCCCTTCGCCGGTGCTAACCGGATCAGGTTCTGTGGGTTGGCCCGATGGCCTCTCAGCCCGCATCACGCGAGCACCCCAGCAAGACTGGCCCCGACCCTGCGCGACGCGCGCGTAAGTGTCAATCTTGTGACGGCCGATCGGCCTGGTCGGCGGACCCGATCGGTTCCGTCATGGTTCGCGAGCCGCTAGGCTGTGCCGATCGTCCCCCTGGAGATCCGCAGGCATGATGCGCCCGTTCGCCGTTCCTCTCTGGTCGCTGATCCTTATCCTGGCGGCGGCTTGGCCGGCGACCGCGCAGGACCGGGCGCAGCCCGAGTTACCGACCGAGTCGCTGAGCATTCTCACCCAGCGGGGCGCGGTACTCGACTTCACGGTGGAGATGGCGCTGACCCCGGAACAACAGCGCATGGGGCTGATGTTCCGCACATCCATGCCGCTGGATGGGGGCATGCTTTTCGTCTTTCCCCAGCCGCGCACCGCCTCGTTCTGGATGCGCAACACCCTGATTTCGCTGGATATGCTGTTCATTGCGGCCGATGGAACGGTGGTCAACATCGCCGAACGCACCGAAACGCGCAGTGATCGGTCCTACCGGTCCGCTGGTCCGGTTCGCGCAGTGCTGGAAATCAACGGCGGATTGTCGGCCCTGCTGGGCATTACCGCGGGCGATCGCGTCGAACACCCGGCATTTGGTCCGGCCCGATAGGCGGCCCAGGCACGGCTAAACAGCGTTTTTCGGGTCAGGTTCCCGGGTCGGCGGCGGTGGGCACGACCTGCGGCAGGCTTTCCCAGGACTGTCCGGCCGCCACCAGGCAACTGGTGCCGTCCGGCTGGGTCAGCATGATCGTCCAGGTGGTCCGGTCGCTGCTGGCGAACACCTCGATCAGGCTGCCGTTGTTGGCCACACCCAGGGCAACCGGCGCTTCGGAGAATTCACTGAGCAGGTATGATCCGACTTCGTGGCGGGTCGTGCACGACTCCTGGGCCGACGCTGCGCCCGGCAGTGCGGCAATACAGACCCCAACAAACGCAAGGATGCGGATCATCCTCTCCCTCCGGGCGTGGCCATGGCAAAACCACCACAACCACGACTCTACATAAGTAAACATTAATGCGAAGTTGACGTGCGATCCAGAAGAACTTGGCGCTTCACGGCAAATTGTCATTGCATAAAATACACCGGATGGTGGGTCGTGGACACTTGCCAGGGCCACCGGCTGTCATATGCCGCAGGTCGTTTCGCGATGCCCGGAACGGTCACCGGTGGAAACGACACGGATGATGTTCACGCCGTCGCTGATCGGCAGAATCAGCGGCACCACCCGCGAATCGTCGCGAATCTTCCGCGACAAGGCATCCATCATCTGGCCTTTGACGCCGGCGCGGCTGGCGTCAACCGCGGTTCCGCGCCACAGCACGTTGTCCATGATGATCAGCCCGCCCGGCCGGACGAGGCGCAGACAGCATTCATAGTAGCCTTCGTAGCCTTCCTTATCGGCATCGATGATGGCCATGTCGAACCCGCCGTCGCCGGCGGAATCATGCAGCTTGTGGAGGTTGGCCTTGGCCGGCCCCAGATGCAGGTGAATGCGGTCTTCGACCCCGGCGTCGCGCCAGGCGCGTCGGGCGATGGCGGTGAACTCCGGCGAGATGTCGAAGGTTCGTACTTCGGCTTCCGGCCCGGCGGCCAGGGCGGCAGCCATGGCGGAGTACCCGGTGAAGGTGCCGATATCCAGGATTCGGCGGGCCCCCATGAGGTTGATCAGCAGGTCCAAGAGACAGCCGACTTCCGGACCCAGCTGGTAGTGGGACTGCGGCAGCGGCTCGGTCCGTTTGCGAAGGTCGGCCAGGGAGTCGGGCTCGCGCAGGCCGTGCGACCTGATATAGGTCATCGTCTGTTCCGGCAGTCCGAGACGGCTCTCGATCATCGATGGGGTCGGGTCCAGGTGTGCGGCGAATTGCCAATCTGGGATGGTCCGACTGACACAAAAGGTCAACGATGACATCGCGGCGGCACCCGCATGACGCCGGTGCCGCAATGCAGCCGGTCGTCCGATCTGTCGATCAGCCATCTAATCTATTTGCAAGGCTTTCGGCAAAAATGGATTATTAACGTCTGAACGCCGTAAATTCCCCGGCGATTGCATCGCTGTGCCGGCCAAGGAGGGAGACGTGCAACACCCCTACTATCATAGCATTCTGCTCATCGAGCGGCTGCACCGGCAGTTCCTGGAGCTGCTGAAGGCAGAACTGGAGCGCCTCGGCATTCAAGACATCAACAACGTGCAAAGTCTGATTCTCTATAATATAGGGCCGGACGAGTTGACGGTGGGCGAGCTCACGGCGCGTGGCTACTACCTGGGTTCCAACGTCTCCTACAACGTCAAGAAAATGGTGGAGAACGACTACCTCGTGCAGGAGCGTTCGCAGCATGACCGCCGTTCGGTGCGGGTTCGGCTTTCGGAGAAGGGCCTTTCGTTGCGGTCCAAGGTCCGCGAGATGTTCGACCGCCATGCCGAACGGCTGGAGGATTCCGAGCTGGATCCCGACCTGTTCCACCGGCTCAACGATGCGCTTATCCAGCTCGAGGGCTTTTGGAACACGCGGACCATCGGCAGCCCGATTATCGGCCGGTCGGCTGCCTGATCCGGCTTTCGGCGATCGGTCCGGGAGGACGTGGGGCCGTGCAGTCGCCACCGTCTTTGGACGAAGTCCTGTTGGAGTTCACCCGGGTGGGGAACGCCATCAAGGTGTGCGCCGTCGATCCCAAGACGCGCACGGAGGTGGTCATTCAGGGGCCGGCAACGGCCGGGCAAGAGACGCTGCGCCGCACGGCGATCAACAAGCTGCGCTACGTCCTGCAGCGTGACTACCAGAAAGGTTCCCGTCGTTAGGGGCAACCTCAAGGTCTAGCGACGCGCTCTTCACCGTTCGGCAGATCTGGTACGACCGGGCACGCGAATGATATGCTGCGCGCACCCGAGACATCGTGCCGATCGGGTGAGTGCCGGGTTGGAATTGGCCTGAGACATCGCCGTACAAGGCGTATGAGCCGAGGCCGTGGCCGGTCGATGCCCGCGCCCGGTTTCGGCTATGGTCCTTCGGCATTCGAGGCGTATGCGCGCGATCGGTCGGGGTCGGACGGCCGGCGGTGCGGCCGTGCCGATCGGCGGCAGCAGGTAAGCAGTATCGAGGAGGCAGCAGCCATGACCATTCAAATGTCCGCACCCGGATCGGCCGCCACCGACGGGGGCTTCTTCAGCCGCTCCGTCGATCAGGCAGATCCGGCGCTCGCCGAAGCGCTGAAGGATGAACTGGTCCGGCAGCAGAGCCAGGTCGAACTGATCGCCAGCGAGAACATCGTGTCGCGCGCGGTCCTTGATGCCCAGGGCTCGGTGCTGACCAACAAGTACGCCGAAGGCTATCCGGGGCGCCGGTACTACGGCGGCTGCGAGCATGTCGACGTGGCCGAGCGGCTGGCCATCGAACGGGCCACCGCCCTTTTCGACTGCGCGTTCGCCAACGTGCAGCCCCATTCGGGCGCCCAGGCCAACCAGGCGGTCATGCTGGCCCTGCTGCAGCCCGGTGATTCGGTTCTGGGGATGTCGCTCGACGCCGGCGGTCACCTGACACACGGCGCGCGGCCCAACCTGTCGGGCAAATGGTTCAATGCCGTGACCTACGGCGTTCGCGCCGAAGATGGCCTCATTGACTATGACGCCGTGGCCCGGCTTGCCGAGGAGCACAAACCCCGGCTGGTCATCGCTGGCGGGTCGGCGGTGCCGCGGGTGATCGACTTCGCACGGTTCCGGCAGATCGCCGACAGCGTCGGTGCGTATCTTCTGGTCGACATGGCGCATTTCGCCGGCCTGGTCGCCGGCCGGGTCCATCCCAGCCCGCTGCCACACGCCCATGTGGTGACCACGACAACCCACAAGACCCTTCGTGGCCCAAGGGGCGGGCTGATCCTTTCAAACGACGCCGACCTTGGGAAGAAGATCAACTCGGCGGTGTTCCCCGGCCTGCAGGGCGGTCCGCTGATGCACGTCATCGCCGCCAAGGCGGTCGCCTTCCGGGAAGCGCTGCAGCCGGGTTTCCGCGACTATGCCGGCGCGGTCGTCGACAATGCCCGGGTCCTGGCCGGTACCCTGGTGGAGGGGGGACTGGAGATCGTCACCGGCGGCACCGACACCCATCTGGTGCTGGTCGATCTGCGGCCCAAGGGCCTTACCGGCCGTGTGGCCGAGCAGGCGCTGGAGCGGGCCGGGATGACCTGCAACAAGAACGCCATCCCGTTCGATCCGGAGAAGCCGGCGGTGACGTCGGGTGTGCGCCTGGGCACGCCGGCCGCCACCACGCGCGGGTTCGGTGCCGCGGAATTCCGGCAGGTCGGCCAGATGATCGTCGAGGTCCTCGATGGGCTGGCGGCCCATCCGGAGGGCAATG
>JANQIU010000297.1 GCA_028281985.1 Alphaproteobacteria bacterium
GGCGCGGGGCGCTGGTGATCGGGCTGGTGGCCCTGGTGCCCGCCCTATGGCTGACCTTGGATGTGCTCTTCTTCGAGGAGTTCGCCGCCGCGATCGGGATGGAGATGAGCCTGCAGGCCGCGGTGCTGGTGGACCTGGGGATTTCGGTCGCGATGATCACCATAGCCCTGGCCTTCCTGCCCAGAAGCCTGACCGATCCGATCGTCGCCCTGGTTCAGGCGGCGGACCGGGTGGCGGTCGGCGATCTTCAGGTGCGGGTACCGGTGAGTACCGACGACGAAACCGGCGTTCTGACCGAGCGCTTCAATGCCATGGTTGCCGGGCTGCGCGACCGGCAACGGGTCCGCGAGACCTTCGACCGCTTCGTCAACCCGCATGTCGCGGAACGGTTGCTGCGCGGGGACATCGACCCTGACGGACGGGAGGTCACGGCCACGATTCTCTTCACCGACATCACCGGGTTCACCGAAATCAGCGAGAGGCTTGCGCCGAAGGAGACCATCTCCCTGCTCAACGACTACCTGGCCATCGTAGTCCCGGCCGTTCAGGCCGAGCACGGCGTCATCAACAACTTCATGGGCGACGGTCTCTTCGCCGCGTTCAACGTTCCGATCCCCGACCCGGACCATGCCATCCACGCCATCCGGGCCGCCCTGGCGATCCAGCGCGACCTGCAGGGCCGACGCTTCGGCCCCGGCGAAGGCGTTCCCCTGCCGACCCGCATCGGCATTACGACGGGACCGGTCGTCGACGGCACGGTGGGCACCGTCTCGCGACAGTCGCACGCCATCCTTGGCGATACCGTCAACCTGGCCGCCCGGCTGGAGGAGAAGAACCGGGAGCTGGGGACAAGCATCCTGCTTTGCGCGCGGACGCAAGAGCTGGCATGCAAAGAGTTCGCCTTCAAAGACCAAAATCTCGTGGCGATCCGGGGCAGGCGTGAACCCGTCCACGCCTATTCGGATCCATGTGACCGGACCACGCCGTCACGGCAATCCAGCCCGACAATCTGTGCGTCAATTTGAGATCTATTCAAGCGTCGTCGAGCTAATCAATCTCAGATCACATAATACTCTTAGTTCAGTAGACATCTAAGTTCTAAACAAGGGTAAACCATCACTGGACCGGTTGATCCACACTGCCATGCCGGCGATATCGACACTCGTCGTCGGCGACGACCTCCGTGCTCTCGGGGATCCTTCACCTATCGTCCGATAGTGAGACCAAGGTATGAGACAATGGCTGATGACCGGCGTTCTCTCGGTGGCCCTGGTCGGCCCCCTGCCCGGCGCCAGGGCGGAGGAAATCATCGAGTGGCACACCTTCGATTTTCCGCCGCTCTTCGTTCTTTCGCAGAACGCAGCCGAACCGAGCGGCTTTGGCATTGCCATCCAGGACCGGCTCTTCGGCCTGCTTGACGAGTTCGACCATGTCCGACGCCGAACCAGCCTGGCCCGGGGTCTCGCGCTGGCGCGAAGCGGCGTCAGCATCTGTTTCGTCGGCCCCTACTGGACCCCCGAACGCGAGGCCTTCCTAACGTATTCCAGGCCGCTGTTCGAGTTCGAGTCGCCGATGCTGACCCTGAGGCGCGACACAGTCGTGCACGAACCCGATCGCCTGGATGTCTCGCTGACCCGTTTGTTGAGCGAGCGCGGTGACCGGTTCGGCCTGCCCGCCGGGCTCAGCTTCGGGTCGGCGGTCGATGCCGTCGTGGTGGAGCACGGCGATGCCGCGCTGCGGCTGTTCGGCCAGAACCGTTATGGGCAGGCGCTGGTGCTGCTGCAAATGGGTCGGATCGACTATACGCTGATGCCGCCACTGACGTTCACCTGGATCGCGGAGACCCAGGGGGTCAGCGACGAGATGTGGCAAATCCCCATCCGGGAGACCGAGCAACGCGAGGTCTTCGCCCTCGCCTGCAGCGACACCCGGATCGGGCATCAGGTAATCACCACCATCGATCGTCTGCTGGAGGACGCCAGCATCGCCGGGGATTTCGAGGCGATCATTCTGGAGTGGGTGGATCCCGCACTCCACAGCTACTTCACCTACCAGCCGGCGCAGCCCGGAACGGCCACACCGTAAGGAGGTTGGCTGACCGGCAACGCCTCACCCGGTCGGCGGTGATCGCTGGAGGGTATGGCAGCGACCAGCCGCCGTCGCCAGATCAGACCCACCGAGCGTCTGGTATAGAACCCGGCAGACATTCTGACCCATGATCCGGCGGATTTCCGGCTCGGTGAACCCGACATCCGACAGCGCTTGGGCGATGTAGATGAGCCCCGAGGCATCCACCGGGGTGGTGACGGCACCGTCGAAATCCGACCCGAGGCCCAGATGGTCGACGGGGTCGTACCGCCCGTGGCGTTGCCGCATGGCTTCGGCGAAAGACGGCTCCGACAGCAGGTCCCTGGTGGCGACCAGCGTTTCGGCCACGCGCTGCACGCTGGTCCGGCCGATCGCCCCGCTCCAGAACCCGATCCCGACAACCCCACCGGTCGATGCGACCGCGCGGACTTCTTCGTCCCGCAGATTGCGCCGGCTGTCGACGGTGGCCTGGATGCCGGTATGCGACACCACGACGGGGATCTGCCGCCCCTCCGCCTCGGCATGCGCTTCGACCAGCTCCACGATATCGACGATCGCAGCGGGCGACGCATGCGCCAGATCGATCAGGACATCGCGATCCAGAGCTTCCTGCACCACGTCGACCCCGAATTCGGTCAGGCCGCCGGCTGTGCACCCGGTGCTGGATCCCGTTGCCAGATTGTCGAACAGATATCCGGGGCCGAACATGCGCACGCCGCCCTCGCCGACATACTCGTCGAGCAGCGTTGCGTCACCGGCCAGGGCGTTCGCCCCCTCGATACCCAGGACGCCCGCCACCACACGGTCCCCGGCTTCCCAGGCATCCACAAAGGCGTCCAGGTCGGCGCCGCTGGTTATCTGCTCCAGCCGGACCGTTTCCAGGTCTTCCTCAGCCCGCTCCACGCTGTCGGCCTCCCAGGTATGGAACAGGTCGATCTGGAACCGGACGCGACCCACCGGGTCGAACCAGGCCGAAATCGGCCGGCGCTGGCCCATGTTCAGCACGTTGAGGATGTCGAAGCGATCGCCATCAAGGCAGGGCCCGCGGGAGAACATCGGCGTGCGGCTGACCATGGTGAACACCTGCAGGGCCATGTTGCCTTCCGCCATCCGGGGCAGGTCGACATGTCCGCGATCCGTGCGATTGAGGACGACCTTGCGCCACAACAAGGTGTCGGCGTGCAGATCGGCCACGAACATGGTCTGGAACGCGGCCCGGATCTCCGGTGAAATCGCTGGGAGCGGTTCGTCCGGCTCCACATCGTTGATGTTGCTTTGGGTGACCCCAGCCAAGGCGCCGCTAAAGAAAATGCCGGCACTGACGACGACGATACCGACCACCGTAGCGGTCGCGCCGATCAGCAGCCGGCGCACCCACCGCCACACTGGACCCCGTTTGGCCTTCACTTGCTTCCCCCACCCGTGACGAAACGTTGTTACCGCGGAAGTAGGTTGGAGTTGCCGCCGGCCAAGGCCGAACCGGACGGGTTCTGCAACGCCCACCCCGACAGTGGGGCATTGCCGGGCCGAACGGCAGTTGGCACTCTAGGTCTGGGAAGCGGCATCCGTGCCGCAGGTTTTGGGAGTAGCGGCCATGGCGGCCAGGGTGTTCATCGATGGCGACGCGGGAACGACGGGTTTGCAGATCCGGGCGCGCCTGGAGGGGCGATCCGATCTGACGCTCCTGCGCCTGCCGGATGCCCAGCGCAAGGATGTTGCAGCCCGGGCGGCGAAGTTGGCCGAAGCCGATATCGCCATCCTGTGCCTGCCGGACGATGCTGCGCGCCAGGCCGTCGCGGCCGCCCCCAGCACCACCCGGATCATCGATGCCAGCACGGCGCACCGGACCGCCGAGGGCTGGATCTACGGGTTTCCTGAACTGCACGCCGATCAGCCGCAGGCAATCGCCGCCGCCACCCGGGTGTCCAATCCAGGCTGCTATCCCACCGGGGCCGTCGCCCTGCTGCGGCCGCTGATCGATGCCGAACTGCTGCCGGCAGATGCAGCGATCACCATCAACGCGGTATCGGGATACAGCGGCGGCGGCCGGTCGATGATCGCCGCCTTCGAAGGTCAGGGCGACGGATCCGATCAAGGACATCCCGTGCGCCTGTACGGTCTGGGCCTGCAGCACAAGCATGTCGACGAGATGCGGATCCACGCCGGACTGGTGCATCGGCCGCTGTTCGTGCCCAGCGTCGGCCGCTACCGCCAAGGCATGCTGGTCAGCATCCCGCTGCAGCTTTGGGCGCTGCCCGGGACACCCACCGCCGGCCAGATCCACGCCGCCCTGGCGGCCCGCTACGCCGGTGCGTCCTTTGTCGACGTCCTGCCGCTGGCCGATGCCGCGGCCATGGCCTGGTTGGATCCGGAAGGGCTGAACGGCACCAACCGGATGCGCCTGCATGTCTTCGCCAACGAGGACCGGCACCAGGCGCTGCTGGTGGCGCTGCTGGACAATCTCGGCAAGGGCGCGTCCGGCGCCGCGGTGCAGTCGCTCAATCTGATGCTCGGCGCCGCGCAGGATCTGGGCGTCTCCTTGGCCAGGGCCGCCTGACCTGACCGGCCGGTCTGGACCGGTGCCGGCCGGGTGACGATCGGCCCCCACGACCGGTGATGCGATGGCCGTTGAACAAAGCTATCACCACGGGAACCTTCACGCCGCGCTTCTGACCGCAGCCGAGGCGGAACTGGAAGACCGGGGACTGGAGGGCTTTTCCCTGCGCGGCGTCGCCCGCCGTGCCGGGGTCAGCCATGCCGCCCCGGCGCACCATTTCGGCGACGTCAACGGGCTGCTGACGGCGCTCGCCGCGGTGTCCTTCGAGCGGTTCAAGGCCGCCATGGAATCCACCGCCGCGGCAGCGCCTCCCGATCCCATTTCACAGCTCGTCGCCATCGGCTTGGGCTACATCGACTACGCAACCGGGCATCCGCACCTTTTCGGTCTGCAGTTCGCGTCAGAACGGCCGGATCGAAACGACCCCCGATTGGCCAGGCATGCGGCGGCGTCGCTTGTCACGTTGCAGGAACGGGTAGACGCTCTGGTGCGGAAGGGAGGCCGCAAATCCGACGCTGCCGACGACCTGGCGCCGAAGTTCTGGGCCATCACCCATGGCCTGGCGACCTTGTTCGCCATGCGCCGGTCGCCCGCCTTTCCAACCACGGACCCGGAAGAGCGCCGTATGCGCTTCGAACGCATCCTCAGATCCGTAGCCGACGACACTCCCTAGAGCAGATCGTCGCTGCCCTACTCGTCTGAGGCAGCTCGAGATTCACGATCAAGTCGAAGTCGCAAAAGCGACTCCGCCTTGATCGATCTCGCTCTAGAAGCTGAACGTCACGGCGACGCCGCCGAAGAACTGTGTCGCGGATCCAGCGTCATCGACCACCGGGCTGTCGGCCGCATCGCCAAGCAGAAACGAGGTCGAACCGGTGGCCAGCAGCCCCCAGCGATCGGTCAGCGCGTAGGTGGCCGCCAGGCTCAGGCCGATATCGGTGACCCCGGACTCCGCCTCGAACGTCCTCAGGCCGGATGCGACGGCGCCGGCCGGTGACACCGAGAAGTAGGTGTCCGCATAGTCGTCGCTGACCCAGCGGGCCGAGGTTCCGACCGTCAGGCCCAGGTCCTCAACCGGCCGGAAGGTGTAAGCCGCGCTCAGCGTCGCGATGATTCCGCCATGGCCGTCGGCGACGTCGAACAGCGCATCCAGCCGGACGACGGCCTCGTCCCCACTGGTCAGCCCGAGCGGCTGCCCGTAGCGGATGAACGCACCGATTTCGACCGCATCGTCGATCTCCTCCAGCGCGTCTACCCGGTCGTCCTCGACGTCGTCCCGCCCCATGCGGTAGTTGAAGGCCGGACCGAAACCGAAGCCGTCGAAGGGCGAGACGTCGAGCCGGCCACCCAGGCCTTCGAGTTCCAGCCCGACATTGCCGTAAGCGACGCGGGCGATCGGCAGAGGAATGATCTCGTAGTCGTTCGATCCCTCATAATCCGGCGCCACACCGACCCCGATCGCGACGAAACCGCCGAGGCCATCGGGACGCTCGCGCGCATCCTGCTGGCCAGCCGCTGGGCCGGGAACGGCCAAGGCGAGAGCCATAGCGGCAACAAAGACTCGCAACATCGTATCTGTGTTCCTCTGTGACGGACGGGGTACGTTGCGAATGCGGGATCGGATGTGCCCGGTCATGGGCCTTCTGGCGCGACCCAGGTCGGCTCGCGGATCGACTGGGCGCGCCGATGTTGACACTGTCTATGTTCAAGCTAACGCCGGTTTTTACATCGTCAAGATTAGATCGAACGACCGCGGCAACGCGGCCTATCCAGGCACGCCTTGTACCTGTGCGCCTGCCGCGAAAAGAAAAGGGCGATCCGAGGATCGCCCTTCTTGTCCGACGATGACCGCCGACCGGCCGGTCAGCGCTTGGAGAACTGGAAGCTCCGGCGGGCCTTGGCCTTACCGTACTTCTTGCGCTCCACCTTCCGGCTGTCGCGGGTCAGGAAACCGACGGCCTTCAGCGTCGGGCGCAGTGTCGGCTCGTAGTTCACCAGCGCCCGGCTAATGCCGTGCCGCACCGCGCCGGCCTGGCCGGACAGCCCGCCGCCGGTGACGGTGGCATAGACGTCGTACTGGTTCAGGCGGTCGACCACCAGGAAAGGCTGGTTGATCAGCATCCGCAAAACCGGCCGGGCGAAGTACCGTTCCTGGTCCTTGCCATTGACATTGATGCGGCCCGCGCCGGGTTTGATCCACACCCGGGCAATCGATTCCTTGCGGCGCCCGGTGGCGTAGGCCCGCCCCTGGGCGTCGCGCTGGGGCTCGACCGCCTTGGTCTCGTCTTCATCCGCCGCAACGGCACCCAGTTCCTGCAGGCTGCCAAGGGTCGTTTGGGTCTCGGCCATGGCCTAGTGCCTCTTGTTCTTCGGGTTCATGCCGGCGATGTCCAGAGCCTCGGGCTGCTGGGCATCATGCGGATGCTCGGGACCGGCGTAGATCTTCAGCTTGCGCAGCACCTGGCGGCCAAGGGGCCCCCGCGGCACCATGCGTTCCACGGCCTTCTCGATGACCCGCTCCGGATAGCGGCCGGACAGGATCTGTCCGGCGGTCCGGGACTTGATCCCCCCCGGATACCCGGTGTGCCAGTAGAACCGCTTGTCTTCCCGCTTGCGCCCGGTAAGCCGGACCTTGGCGGCATTGACGACGATGATGTGATCGCCGCAATCCATGTGCGGCGTGTACATCGCCTTGTGCTTTCCTCTCAGGCGCAGGGCCAGCAGACTGGCCAGCCGGCCGAGCACCACACCGTCGGCGTCGACCACATACCATTTGCGATCGATCTCGTCCGGCTTGGCCGAATAAGTTTTCATTGCGTCCACTCAAGCAATGGGTTTGGCGGCGAGGCCTCTCGCTACCCGCCGACGTGGCGCGACTTATACAGATCGGCAGCAGGGCGAATCAACCGGATTCTACATCTGAATCCAGTCATGTAGATTTGAGGTATCCTGATACCCCACAATCCTAAGTCGGCGCGGCATCGGATGGCAGTTTTACGCTACCTTTGTGTTATTTGACCGACAAACGCCTCACAAATCGGTGTTGAATTTACCCGCGCAATCCGCTTCTCTGCCGCTCCCCCGGGCAGCCCGCCCGACATATGGGGTCGCAGACCCCGCGGGAGCAACGGCATGGATCACAGCGATTACGACGACGCTTATCTGCGCGGCATCCTGGGCTCGGTGCGCACCATCGCCATCGTCGGTGCCTCGCCCAAGGCGGAGCGCGCCAGCCACCGGGTCATGGGCTACCTGCAGGGCCGCGGCTATCGCACGGTACCAGTCAATCCGGGACAGGCGGGGCAGACCATTCTCGGGGAAACCGTCTACGCAAGCCTGGCCGACATCCCCGAACCGGTCGACATGGTCGACGTCTTCCGCAACTCGGAAGCCGCGGGCGGTGTCGTCGACGAGGCGCTGGCCCTGTCGCCATTGCCGGCCGCAATCTGGATGCAGCTCGACGTCGTCGACGCCGCGGCGGCAGGTCGGGCCGGGGCCGCCGGGGTCAAGGTCGTCATGGACCGGTGCCCGGCCATCGAGATCCCCAGGCTTGCCGCTTCGGCCGCCTGAGCGGCCGCCCTACCGATCCTAAAAAACCAACCCAACGAGAGGCATCCCATGAGCGAAACGCCCCAAGGCTTCGAAACCCTGGCCATCCACGCCGGCACCGCCCCCGATCCGAGCACCGGTGCACGGCAGACGCCGATCTATCAGACGACGTCCTTCGTGTTCGAGAATGTCGAACACGCATCGGCCCTCTTTAACCTCCAGCAGCTTGGCTTCATCTACTCCCGACTGACCAACCCGACGGTCGCGGCGCTGGAGGCGAAGCTGGCTGCGCTCGAAGGCGGTGCCGGGGCCACCGCCACGGCATCCGGCCATGCCGCGCAACTCCTGGCGCTGTTTGCATTCATGGAACCAGGCGCCGAAATCGTGTCGGCCAAGAAGCTGTATGGCGGCACCATCAACCAGTTCTCCAACAGCTTCCCGCGTGCCTTCGGCTGGAACACGATCTTCGTCGATGCGGATGACGCCGCGGCAGTCAAGTCCGGCATTACCGACAAGACCCGCGCCATCTTCGTGGAAAGCCTGGCCAATCCCGGCGGTGTCGTCACCGACCTGGAGGCCATCGCCAAGGTGGCCCACGACGCCGGCATTCCGCTGATCGTCGACAACACGCTGGCCACGCCGTTCCTGTGCCGGCCGATCGAGCACGGGGCCGATATCGTCCTGCATTCGACGACCAAGTTCCTGTCGGGCAACGGCACGTCGATCGGCGGCGTGGTCGTCGACAGCGGCACGTTCGACTGGTCGAGCAGCGACAAGTTCGCCGCCCTGTCACAGCCCGACCCGGGCTATCACGGCTTGAAGTTCCACGAGACGTTCGGGAACCTGGGCTACACCTTCCATGGGCACGCCGTGGGCCTGCGCGACCTGGGCGTCAATCAGCAGCCGCAGAACGCGTTCCTGACCCTGCTGGGCATCGAAACCCTGGCGCTGCGGATGGAGCGGCATTGCAGCAACGCGCTGGCGGTGGCCGAACATCTGAAGGGCCATCCGGCGGTGTCCTGGGTCAGCTACGCCGGACTGCCGGACTCGCCCTATCACGCGCTTGGCCGCAAATACCTGCCGCGCGGTGCCGGGGCGGTGCTCACCTTCGGGCTCAAGGGCGGATACGATGCCGGGGTCAAGCTGGTGGAATCGGTGAAGATGTTCAGCCATCTGGCCAATATCGGGGACGCCCGGTCGCTGATCATCCATCCGGCCTCGACCACCCACCGCCAGGTCCCGGCCGACGAGCTGGCCGAAGCCGGCGCCGGGCCGGACGTGGTCCGGCTGTCGATCGGCATCGAGTCCATCGGCGATATCCTGGCCGACCTGGATCAGGCTTTGGCCGCCATTGCCGCCGCCACGCCGACCGCGGCGGAATAGCCGATCGGGGGCATCTGACCGCCCCTGGAACCGCAGGATGGCTCGGGCGCCGACGGTTTGCCGCCGCGGCGCCCGAGCCTATGTGGCTGGAACGACACCCGAACCGGACGACGGATGATGACCACCATCGACCGCAAAGGCGCGAAGGTCCCGGCCCTTGGATTCGGCACGTGGCGACTGACCGGCGACCCTTGCACGCGCATGGTTACGGCAGCCCTGGACATGGGCTACCGCCACATCGACACCGCGCAAGCCTACGAGAACGAGGTCGAGGTGGGTGCCGGGCTGGCGGCGTCGGGTGTGCCGCGGGAAGATATCTTCCTGACGACCAAGGTGTGGATGAGCAACCTGGCCCATGATCGGCTGGTCCGATCGGCGGAACAGAGCCTGCGTGATCTGAAGACGGACTATGTCGATCTGCTGCTGCTGCACTGGCCCTCTGACGACGTGCCCATGGCGGAGAGCCTGGAGGCCTTGCGCCAACTGCGCGAGCGGGGCCTGGTTCGGCATATCGGCGTCAGCAACTACACCGTAGCCTTGCTCGGTGAAGCGACGGATACGCACGGCGCCGATCTGCTGTGCAATCAAGTCGAGTACCACCCGCTCCTTTCGCAGCGGCCGTTGCTGGCGGCGATGCGCGCACGCGACATGGTGTTGACCGCCTACAGCCCCCTGGGGCGCGGCCAGGCGCTGCGGGCGGAGGCGATCCGCGAGACGGCCGAAAAGCACGGCCGCACGCCAGCGCAGGTCGCCCTGCGATGGCTGATCGAACAGGACGGGGTGGCAGCCATCCCCAAGGCCGGCAGCGAAAGCCACGCACGCGCCAATTTGGCGGTGTTCGACTTCGCGCTGGATGACGCCGACCGGGCGGCGATCGGCGCCATCAATGGGGACAACCGTTTGATCGACCCGTCCTGGTCGCCGGCCTGGGACGCCGCCTGACCGGCGCCCCGGCGCCACCGGCAGACACCTCAGCCCGCCGGCATCGTTTGTGCTTCAATCCAGGACAGATAGTCCGGATGGCCATCGGCGATCGGCACGGCGACGATGCAGGGGCAAACGTAGCTGTGGAGACCGACCACCCGCTCGGTCAACCGCCCCATCAGATCCGCGCGGGTCTTGGCGACGACGATCAGTTCGTCGGCCTCGCGAACCGCGCCCTCCCATCGATAGACGGAGCGGACGCCGGGCACGACGTTCACGCCGGCCGCCAACCGGTCCGCGACCAGCGCCCGGGCGATCGCCATCGCTTCCGCATCCTGCGGCACTGTGATGTAGACCCACACCGCTTGCATTGGCGTCCTCCTGTTCGGCATTGTCCACCGGCGAGGATGGCCAGCCCCGAACGGCGCGGGCAAGGGCGTGAGGCAGTGACGAGACCCGAACCGATAGACAAGCGGCCCAGCCGGGCCCAGCGCCGCTGGCTGCGCCGCGGCCTGGCGCAACCGGGGGGCAAGCTGCCCTTGTTCGACCGCAACGGTCAGCGGGTGAGCGACCGTCTGGTTCGGGCCTGCATCCGCCATGGCTGGGCCGAGCCTTGGTTCGACAACCCCTTGAAGCCGGATTGGCTGGTCTGCCGGTTGACCGCCGCCGGGCGGGCGGCGGCGGAGGAAACCGACCTGCCGGCGAACGCCCGCTAGATCGCGGGCCCACGGCCGGGTTTGTGTTTACCAACCGGTCGCCGTCGGTGTTATTCAGGTGCCCTCGGAACTCCCCCCGCCAAACGGATCGACTCCGTGCAGGATCCGGCCGACTTCCTACCTTTGGACGCCTCGCTGGAGCGCACGCATCCGGATCTGTGGTCGCTCGCCCGGTACTGGATCGCCTGCGCCGGCCGCGACCGGATCCCGACGGTCGCCGACTTCGCGGAAGACCATGTCCATCGCTGGCAAGGGCATTTCTCGATCTTCGATACGGTCGACAACGGCGACGATTTTCACGTGGCCTGGGAAGGGCCGGAGCTCCTGGCCATCACCGGCGAACGATGGTCCGGCCACCGGGCCAGCGAAATCGAGGCCCGGTATCGCCAGTCCCTGCTGCACGACCTGAAATTCTGCTTCTACAGCCGCCGTCCGCTGTATTCGCAGATGCGCGTCTACCAGCGCGAGATGATCGCCGCCAAGCGGTTGATGCTGCCCCTCGGCCGCGACGGCAACATGGTCGACAGGGTGGTCGTTGCCCTGTTCCTCGACCCCTAAGCCGCAGAACTCGCCGGGTAGTCAGGCGATCGGGTTATTGAGGCGATCGGGTGATCGGGTATTCGGGCGGTGGTCGGAGCGGCGGGATTCGAACCCACGACCCCTTGACCCCCAGTCAAGTGCGCTACCAGACTGCGCCACGCTCCGCCCATTGTCCGCCCGCGCCCCTTCGGGCTCGACGGACGCGCGACTATATCGACGGCCCGGCAACCCTGCAATGACCGGTGGCGGACGGACCCGGCCTCCGACTGATCCTATTGCTGGCCACGTCCCAACCGGGCGCGAAGGCCCTTCAACGTGTGCAGCAGATCGGTCAACTCGGCGCGCAGATCCTCCGGCAGCACCTCTTCCGGCAGCGGACCCTCGTCGTCGACGGATGGTTCGGCGACCGGCGGTTCGGCCACCGCGGTCGCGGGCTGGGCAACCGTTTCGCCAGCCGGTATCGGCCGATCGATCCGTCCTTCGCGCAACAGCCGCTGAACGCCGCGAATCGTGTATCCGTCCTGGTACAACAGCTTCTGGATCCGGCGCAGGAGGCCGACATCCTCCGGTCGATAGTACCGGCGGCCGCCACCGCGCTTCAGGGGCCGCACCTGGGTGAACTTGGTTTCCCAGAACCGCAGGACGTGCTGGGGCACGTCCAGTTCATCCGAAACCTCGCTGATGGTCCTGTAGGCCGCCGCCGACTTGCCGCCGGTTCGGGGCCGCAGGCCATTGCTCGCCAAATCGCTCATGCCAGACCGTCGATCTCGTCGTCCGTCAGAGTCCCGTTGATCCGGTTCTTCAGAACATGGGAAGCACGGAACACCAGCACCCGGCGCGGCTGAATCGGCACTTCCTCGCCGGTCTTGGGATTCCGGCCGACCCTTTCGCCCTTCTGGCGAACGGAGAAGCTGCCGAAAGAGGAGATCTTCACGACTTCGCCTTCCGACAAAGCCTGGGCGATCTCATCCAGGACCGTTTCCACCAGTGTGGCGGACTCGTTCCGCGAAAGACCGACCTCCTGATACACGGCCTCGCTGAGGTGTGCGCGTGTCACAGTCGTCCCATTCATCGCCTGGCCCTCCCCAGCTTTCAGCGATAAACGGTACCTCTAAGGAATTTTTCCGTCAATTCCAAAGGTTTGGGGCAAATCCTTAAGGCGACTGCAGGGCAGTCTCCACTGGCCCCTTCTGCTACCAGCGAACCAGGGCGGAACCCCAGGTGAAACCGCCGCCCATGGCCTCCAAAAGCAGGAGCTGTCCGGCCTTGATCCGGCCGTCGCACACCGCTTCGTCCAGCGCCAGCGGCACCGATGCGGCGGAGGTATTGGCGTGCCGTTCGACGCTCACCACAATCTTGGCGGGGTCCAGGGCAACCCGCTTGGCCGTGGCGTCCAGGATCCGGCGATTGGCCTGATGCGGGATCACCCAATCAAGGTCGTCGACGCTGAAACCCGTGGAATTCAGCGCTTCTTCAAGCGCATATGCCATGTTACTGACGGCATGCTTGAATACTTCCTTACCGTCCATGCGTACGTGCCCAACCGTACGCGTACTGGACGGGCCGCCATCCACCATCAGCTTCTCGTACTGCCGGCCGTCGGAGTAGATGTGGGTCGACAGCACCCCCTGATCGGCAACGGTACCGGTACCGTCGGTTCCTTCCAGAAGCACCGCGCCGGCCCCGTCCCCGAACAGCACGCAGGTGGTCCTGTCCGTCCAGTCCAACAGCCGGGTGAAGGTTTCCGAGCCGATGACGAGCGCCCGGTCCGCCTGACCGAGGCGGATGAAATTGTCCGCCGTTGCCAGGGCGAAGACAAAGCCGGAGCAAACCGCCTGCAGGTCGAAAGCCACGCCCCGGGTCATGCCGAGATCGGCCTGCACGCGGGTCGCGGTCGCCGGGAAGGTATGATCTGCGGTGGTCGTCGCGACGACGATCAGGTCGACGTCATCCGGCGAAACGTCCGCCCGCTCCAGCGCGGTCCGCGCCGCGTCGACAGCAAGCGTCCCGGTGGTTTCGCCATCGCCGGCTAGGTGCCGCTGGCGAATGCCCGTCCGTTGGATGATCCACTCGTCCGACGTGTCCACCAGCCGCGACAGGTCCTCGTTGCTGAGACACTGGCGCGGCAGGGCCGACCCTGTGCTGACGAACCGGGTTCGGCGAACCGTCATCCTGCAGCCTCGACGGCAACGGGGGCCGGCCGCTTGGCGGCCGTCAGATGCTCGAATTCCGCCCGAACGGTATCGTTGAACCCGTGCCGGACCAGATCTACGGCAACGTCGATGGCATGGGCAAAGCCCCGCGCATCCGTCCCGCCGTGGCTCTTCACGCAGATCCCGTTCAGGCCCAGGAACATGGCCCCGTTGTACCGGCGGGGATCGGTGCGGGCGCGCAGCTTCAGGAACGCGCCGCGCGCCAGCAGGTAGCCGATGCGCGCCCAGATGGAAGAATGGAAAGTCTGCCGCAGCCATTCCGAATAGAGCCGGGCCGCCCCTTCGGTCGCCTTCAGGGCGACGTTCCCGGTGAAGCCGTCGGTGACCACCACATCGGCCGCACCCGCGGTCACCTCGTCACCTTCAACGAAACCGGTGAACCGCCCCGGGAGATTCTCCATGGCGCGCAGCCGGTTGGCGGCTTCCTTCACCGCATCGTTGCCCTTCAGGGCTTCGGACCCGATGTTCAGAATACCGACCGTCGGCTCCAGGAACCCCAGGACCGCCTTGCCGAACAACGATCCCATGATCGCGAACTGAACGAGGTTTTCCGGACCGCAATCGACATTGGCGCCCAGATCCAGCATGACGCTCTCCCCCCGCTTCGTGGGGAAGAACGAGGCGATGGCGGGCCGGTCGATGCCGGGCATGGTCTTGAACACGAACTTCGCCATGGCCATCAGCGCACCGGTGTTGCCGGCGGAAACGACGCTTTGCGCGTCGCCCTGGGCTACCGCGTCGATCGCCAGCCGCATGCTGGACTGGCGTCCGGAACGCAGCGCCGTCGACGGTTTGTCGTCGCCGCCCACAACCGTCGCCGCATGGCGGATCTCGGCGATGTGATCGCGCTGCTTCCGCCGCGACAGGACAGCCTCGATCTTCGCCTCGTCGCCGACGAGGACGAACCGGGCCTCCGGATGACGGTGGCTGGCAATTTCCGCGCCCAGGACAACACTGTTCGGGGCGTTGTCACCCCCCATGGCGTCGAGGGCTATGATGGGCGGGCCAGGCTTGGGCCGGTCCGCCGGCGCCGTCACGT
Source organism: Alphaproteobacteria bacterium (assembly GCA_028281985.1). Classification (GTDB taxonomy): domain Bacteria; phylum Pseudomonadota; class Alphaproteobacteria; order DSM-16000; family Inquilinaceae; genus JANQIU01. Next base: position 15,010 of record JANQIU010000297.1, read on the forward strand.
CCCGCATGGAACTCCCAGATCTACGTGTCCAGGCCTTAGTCGGCCGTCGCCGAAACCACTTCGCGGCCGTCATAATAGCCGCATGCAGCGCAAACGTGGTGCGGGCGTTTCAACTCGCCGCAGTTCGGACATTCGACGTAGGATACACGCCGCAAACTGTCATGCGCCCGGCGCATATTGCGGCGCGCACGTGAAACCTTTTTCTTTGGAACCGCCATCTTACTCAGTCCTAGGATTTGCTAAGGGCGGCCCCAGGCCGAGGCCGCCCTTCTCCATTTCTCCGCGGTGTCATAATGGATCGATGCCAACGGAGCAAGCCGCTACGCCGAATAGGCGATCTGCAGGCGACGGTGGTGACAGTCGCCGGCGTTTGCCGCAAGGGGCGGATCAGCCCCGCTTCTGTTGCAGGGCGGCCAGTTTGCCGAACGGCCCCTCGGGCGGCCCGTCCGCGTCCGGTGTCGACTCCACGACCTCTTGGATCCCCTCGAGGCTGACGCCCGGGGCTCGCGGATAGGGATCGACGGCCAGGCTAAGGTGCTGGGAAACCAGTTCACCGAGATCGAGCAGCGGCCCGTCCAACGGCTCCGGGGGATCGTCGTCGCCGGGGTCGAGCAACAGATCGACTTCCGCCGTCGGCGCCAACCCGCGCTGAAACCCCGCCCGAAAGCTGTCGCGTATCTGGGCCTCGACCGGCTCCAGCGAAACCACGCAGGTCTGGACCAGGTCGGCCTGTAGATCGCCGGACACCTCCAGGTGGCGTCCCCGTTCGCGCCACCGCACCTGTACCTGTGCGGTCAGTCGACGCAGTTCCACCAGATCGAAGCGCCCCGCCAGGGCCACCGTTTCATCCGGGGTGGCCTCAAGGGTCACGGTTACCGGCTCAAACCCCACTTCATCCACCGCGAAAGGTCGCGAGAATTCGGGCGCCGTCGGCTGGGTCGCGCCACGGGTCATCGATCCTGCCCTCCTTCGGCCATGGGGCGCGGCCCGACAGCCAGTTCGGGAAACGTGACCTGACCGCCAAGCAGGGGCTCCAGCGGCGATGACCCCAGGTGGCCGGCGGTAGCGCGGACATAGTCGGCCATCTGATCCAGGACCGTCACCGGCGGCGGCGATGATCGATAGAGGTTGCGGGCCAACGCATCCTGCATCGTCTCACCGTCGGATTCGCCATCAAGCGCCCTGCCATAGGCGGCCGAACGGCCATAGAAGGCTTTGGCCATGCGCTTGACGTGCTTGCCGACGCTCAGGTCACCGACGCCGCTTTCCCGCAAGCTCTGGTCCATGTCGGACAGCAGATAGTCGAACAGGGCCTGGGACAGCGCCTCGGCCGCCGCCCCTTGCGTTCGCAGATGCCGGATGACCAGGAAGGCATGCAGCACGATCATGTCGAAGCGGCCATCGAGTGTATCCGGCACGCCCAGGCTGCGGTAAAAGGCTGGCTGTCGCGCCTGGGCCACAATCCCAAGATACAGATCCGCGGCCAGGCGCCGCCGTCGTCCCCCTGCGAACCATCTTGCGAACACGTCGTTGGCAGTCCTACTTAAGCCCATGAACCCATCACCAACCCGCACCCGAGTGCAGATGGCCTTGTCTTCCGCGACCGTCAACCGCGCTGCCGCCCCGTTGCGCCGGACCGCGCTGGCCATTGGCATCAGCCTGGCGGTGGCCGCCTGCGGCCCCGTCACCGCCACTCGCGGTAACCTCGTCGACAACGATCGCCTGGATCAGATCCAGGTCGGCCAGAGCAACGCCAACGACATCTTCGCCCTGCTGGGGACGCCGACGTCGGTCAGCACCTTCGACAGCCGGACCTGGTATTATATCGGCGAACGGACCGAACAGGTGGCGTTCTTCGACCCCAACATCACCGAACGCCGCGTCCTGATGATCCGCTTCGACGAAGTCGGCACGGTGACCGAGCTTGCCGAACTGGGGCCCGAAGACGCCATTGAGGTGGACCCCGTCGGCCGGGAAACGCCGACGCTTGGACGGCAGATCACTATTCTGGAGCAGCTGCTGGGGAACGTGGGCCGCTTCACCGAAGGCGGCCCCTGAGATATCTCCGGTCTCTGATCGCCCCAGTACCCGGATCCGGTACCCGGACGGACGGCGGCGCGGCCCGGCGACGAGCCGGCCTCCGCCGATCCGGGTTCAGTGCGCCAGCACCGCCAGCAGCAGCAGGGCGACGATGTTGGTGATCTTGATCATCGGGTTGACCGCCGGGCCGGCGGTATCCTTGTACGGATCGCCGACGGTATCGCCGGTCACGGCTGCCTTGTGGGCCTCCGATCCCTTGCCGCCATGGTTGCCGTCCTCGATGTACTTCTTGGCGTTGTCCCAGGCACCGCCGCCGGCGGTCATGGAAATCGCCACGAACAGGCCGGTCGCGATCACGCCCAGCAGCATCGCACCAACCGAGGAGAACGCGGCGGACCGGCCGTCGATCAAGTTGATGATCAAGAACAGCACGATCGGCGCCAGAACCGGCAAGAGCGACGGCACGATCATTTCCTTGATCGCCGACTTGGTCAGCATGTCAACCGCCCGGCTGTAATTGGGCTTCGACGTGCCGGCCATGATGCCGTCATCATCGCGAAATTGCCGCCGCACCTCTTCAACCACCGAGCCCGCCGCCCGACCGACCGCCGTCATGCTCAGCGCACCGAACAGGAAGGGCAATAGACCGCCAAGGATCAGGCCGACGACGACGTACGGGTTGGAGAGGCTGAAATCCAGGTCGAGCCCGGCGAAGTAGGGATAGCTCTCCGGATTGCCAATGAAGTACTGCAGATCCTCGGTATAGGCCGCGAACAGGACCAGCGCGCCCAGACCGGCCGACCCAATGGCGTAGCCCTTGGTTACCGCCTTTGTCGTGTTGCCAACCGCATCAAGGGCGTCAGTGGTGTTGCGCACCTCAGCGTCCAAATCCGCCATCTCGGCAATGCCGCCGGCATTATCGGTGACCGGGCCGTAGGCATCGAGCGCTACCACCATGCCGGCCAGGGCCAGCATGGCCGTCACCGCAATG
>JANQIU010000324.1 GCA_028281985.1 Alphaproteobacteria bacterium
GCCTCCAGGGCCAGCCTCCGACACAGGGTCTCGATCTCCACCAGCGTCTCGCACTGTTCCGAAACGAACGACATCGGATAGATGACCACCGGCACGCCATCCTGGCCTGCCTGCATGACCGCGTCGCGTGTTGACGGGCCGGCCCATCGCACCGGCCCAAGCCGCCCCTGAAAGCAGGTGACCCAGTCCAGACCTTCAGTTCCCAGGCCATCGACGATCGCTTCTGCCGTTGCCTGGCACTGCCGCCGGTACGGATCGGCCGATTCGGGCGTCGCTTCCGGTATGGCGTGGGCCGAAAGCAGAAGCCTCGGGCGACCCAATGCCGACGCCCGGTCATACGCCGTGCGGATCAAGGCCACGGAAGCATCGACGAACCCGCGGCCAGCCGGGTAGCAGCAGACCGGTACGGTCGGCGCGGTCACATTCCACGCCCGCGCCGCCTGCATCCACGCCCTAACGGACGATGCAGTAGTGGCCGCCGCGTACTGGGGATATAGCGGCAGCAGCACGACCTGATCGGGATTGAAGTCGCTCACCTGGTCCGCAGCTTCGTCCGCCATCGGATACCAGTGCCGCATGGCGGTAAAGACCCGGTATGCATCCGTGCCTAGGCATGTCTGCAGCACCGCCACCTGGTCACGTGTATTGGCCAGAAGGGGCGAGTCGTCGCCCGCATCCCCGTACAGTTTTCGCGCTTCCTTCATCCGCGTGCGGGCAATGAACCACGCCAGCGGCCAACGGATGATGCCCGGCCATTGCAGGATCGATGGATCGGAGAACAGATTGAACAGAAACGGCCGGATGGCATCCGGCCCGTCCGGAGCGCCCAGATTGAACAGAACGACCGCCACCCGTCGCGCCGAACCGGCCATGACCAAGGCTACATCAGTCCCGGGATTGCGCGGATGACCTGACCGCTTGCACCAGGGACGCGACATGGTCGGGCGGCGTCTCCTGGGGAACCCCATGGCCAAGATTGACGATATGCGGCCCGTCGGCCAGACCGGCGCACAGGTTGCGAACGGCCCGCGTCAGCGGATCCCCGCCGGTGACCAAGAGGGCGGGATCCAGGTTGCCCTGCACCGGCGCGGCGGACTGCAAAGCCCGGGCCTGCTCAACCGGCACGGCCGTGTCTAGAGACACCGCGTCCACGCCCGTTTCCTGCAGGAATCGGGCATAGTGCCAGCCGGCCCCTCGGGGAAACCCGATAATCGGGACACCCGGCCGGCGCTGGCGCACCGCATCGACCAAGGCTCGCGTCGGGGCAATCACCCAATCGCCGACCGCATCCTCGGGCAGAAGACCGGCCCAACTGTCAAAGATCTGCAGGACTTCCGCGCCGGCATCCACCTGATCCACCAGATAGTCGGCGGTCACGGCCACCAGACGCTCGATCAGGCCCGCGAAAGCAGCGGATTGCGCCCTGGCAAACCGACGCGCGATCAGGAAATCCCGACTGCCCCCCCCTTCAACCATGTATGCGGCAACGGTCCAAGGTGCGCCGGCGAACCCGATCAGCGCCACCCTTGGCGGCAATGCGGCTTTCACCCGCGATACCGTCTGCAGGATAGGCTGCCAGCGAATCCTCGCCGTCTCGCCGATATCGAGCCGGTCGATGGCGTGGCGGTCGACCAGCGGGTCCAGGCGCGGGCCTTCGCCGGCGACGAAGGTCACGGGCTGGCCCATGGCATGGGGCACCACCAGGATATCGGCAAACAGGATGGCCGCATCCAGGCCGAACCGGCGGATCGGCTGCAGCGTCACCTCGGTCGCCAGCTCCGGGTTCAGACACAGATCCAGGAACTGTGCCGCCCGGCTGCGGATCGCACGGTACTCCGGCAGGTACCGGCCCGCCTGGCGCATGAGCCAGACCGGTGGCGGATCGACCCGCTGTCCTGCCAGGACAGCCAGGATGGGCTTTTCGACACGGTCGATGTTGTCGGTCGAGCTTGGGCGCAGGTGATCCATGGCGTTCGGGTTGGTTCCTATTTCTATGAAAAAGAGTCTTTGGTTGTAGATGTAGATGTACCGTTGAATGCTTGGGATTGATCACTCATCCCCAGGTTCATCCACATCGTTCTTCCAGCGCAAACCACCGGGCGGACCAGGCCGGGATAAGCCCGGGAAGTACTTGTTCCATATTGCTGATTGTCCGGATTCCGACGGTGGAAAACGAGCCTGCGTCTGGGGATCGGTGGTAACCATCCAGGTTTTTACGTTTCGGCAACATGACTGTGGACAGGCTCTGGTTCAATTGCCACGTTGTCCACCGCTTCCCGTGCAGCGGCCAATCGACCACCATTGTTCTTGCAGTTATCCACACGGATCGCCACCGTGCGTCCTCCACCCCGTTGCGTGACTGACCGGCACCGATGATGCGACCGCCCTTCGTGCACCTTCACCTGGTCTCGGACGCCACCGGGGAGACCATTCATAGCGTTGCTCGAGCCTGTCTTGCCCAATTTGAGGGCGTGGATGTGGTCGAGCATTTCTGGAATCTGGTCCGTACCGACAACCAGCTCGACATGGTGCTGGATGAGGTCGAGGCGAACCCTGGCATCGTCATCTTTACCCTGGTGGATGAACGGCTAAGGCAGCGTCTGACGGTGCGCTGCGCGGACCTGGACCTGCCGACGATTTCCGTCCTCGATCCAGTGATTGCCGCCTTTGCCGCCTTCTTCGGCAAGCCCAGCAAGAGTCTGCCCGGCCGCCAGCATGCCCTCGATGCCGCCTACTTCAACCGCATGGAGGCGATGGACTTCGCCTTGGGCTGTGATGACGGGCAATCGTCGACCAACCTCCACAAGGCTGAGGTCATCCTGGTCGGCGTGTCTAGGACATCCAAAACGCCGACATGTCTCTACTTGGCCAACCGCGGTATCCGGGCTGCCAATGTCCCCTACGTGCCAAATCGACCGTTGCCGCAAGAGCTGCTGCATCTGAAGCAGCCGCTGATCGTCGGGTTGACCCAGGATCCCAGCCGGCTGATCGACATCCGCCGCAATCGGCTGAAGATGCTGCACCAGACCGACTCCACTACCTATTTCGACCCAGAAGTGGTGAATGAGGAGGTTCGCGAAGCCAGACGGTTCTTCACTCGAAACGGCTGGCCCGTGATCGACGTGACCCGCCGGGCCATCGAAGAAACTGCGGCTGAGGTCTTGTCCCTGCTGTCCCGTCGCCGGGCGGCCCAACTTCAGTCCGAATGACGGGTTCGTCGGCACGCGATGTGCCATCCCTCGTCCTCGCATCAGCCAGCCCTTCACGCCGGCAACTGCTGACGGCTGCGGGGCTCGATGTCCATATAGACCCGGCGCGGATCGACGAAGCGGCGATCAAGCTCGCGGCCAAGGCCGACGGCTTGGCGCCGTCGGAACTGGCGATCGTGCTTGCTCATCTGAAGGCCGAGCGGGTCTCCGCCCGACATCCTGGGGCGTTCGTCGTCGGTGCCGACCAGCTCCTGGATTGTGAGGGGCAGTGGTTCGACAAGCCGGAAACGCTGGAGGGGTTGCGGCAGCAGCTCACGGCACTGCGCGGCCGCGAGCACCGGTTGCGCACGGCTGTGGTCGTGGTGCGGGATGGGATGCGCCTGTGGCATCATCTGGCGGAGCCGCGGCTAACCATGCGCAGCTTCTCCGATGGTTTTCTCGACTGGTATGTGGAAAGCTTTGCCGAACGCGTCCTCCAGAACGTCGGCGGGTACGAAATCGAAGGTCCCGGTATCCAGCTCTTCTCCAGAGTCGCCGGAGACCAGTCCAGCATCATGGGTCTTCCATTGCTCCCCCTACTGGAATTCCTGAGAGCCAACGGGGTCCTGGTGAGTTGAGCGACAGACAGATGCGGGTGGCGGGTGTCCTCGGTTGGCCGATCGGTCACTCCCGCTCCCCGGCACTGCATGGCCATTGGTTGCAGCGTTACGGTGTTCCCGGCGCCTATCTGCCCTTCGCCGTCCATCCGGATCGTCTGGCAACTGCCCTGTCCGGCCTGTCCAGCCTGGGGATGGCAGGCGCCAACATCACCGTTCCCCACAAGGAGGCCTGCCTGGCGCTTGTCGACACCGCGGATCGGCAGGCGACGCGGATCGGCGCGGTCAACACGGTGGTGGTTACGCCGGAAGGCCACCTGACCGGCACCAATACCGATCACTACGGCTTCACCGAGAACCTGCGTAGCGTCATCGACCTGTCGGATCTCCGGGGGCGTACGGCCTTCCTTCTGGGGGCCGGTGGTGCGGCGCGGGCTGTCGTTGCCGCGTTGGTCGATATCGGGTTGGCGCAGGTGATCCTGTGCAATCGGTCACCCGACCGTGCCCGGGAACTGGCGGAAACACTGGCCGATGACGATCGCCGCGTGGTCACCGTAAGGCCCTGGGAGGCGCGTGGCGACCTGCAGGGCGTGGACCTGCTGGTGAACACCACGACCCTTGGGATGGTCGGACAACCGCCCCTGGAGCTGGCGCTGGACGGTTTGCTGCCAACGGCGACCGTCTGCGATCTGGTCTATGTGCCCCTGCAGACCCCATTGCTGGCTGCCGCCGCTGCCCGCGGCCTGCGGACCGTCGACGGCCTGGGGATGCTGTTGCACCAGGCCCGGCCCGGCTTCGCTGCCTGGTTCGGGATCGATCCGACGGTCGACGAGGCCCTGCGCATGGCAGTGCTGGCGGCGGCCTGAGCCATGGTGATCATCGGGCTGACCGGTTCGATCGCCATGGGCAAAAGTACGGCAGCCCGGATGTTCCGGCGAATGGGTATCCTGGTCCACGATTCCGATGCAACGGTGCATCGGCTCCAGGCGCGCGGCGGCGGTGCGGCACCGCTGATCGAACAGGCGTTTCCCGGCTCGACCGTCGACGGTGCGGTCGACCGTAGCGTGTTGGCACGGCGCGTGTTCAGCAACCCGGCGGCTCTCCAGCGGTTGGAGCGCATCCTGCACCCGCTGGTGTTCAAGGCTTCCGAAGCGTTCCTGAAACAGGCCGCGTTGCAGCGCCGCCGGGTCGTGGTGGTGGACGTGCCGCTGCTCCTGGAAACCGGCGGCCATATGGGCGTGGATCTGATCGCTGTGGTCAGCGCCCCCGCCTTCATCCAGCGGCAGCGTGCCCTGCGCCGCCCCGGCATGACGGCGGAGCGCCTTGCCAGGCTGTTGGTGCTGCAAATGCCGGATGCAAAGAAACGCCTGCGTGCCGACATTGTGGTGCCCAGCGGTTTGGGCGAAGCTGCCACGTGGCGGTCGTTACGCAAGGTGGTGCGCGAGGCGTTGAAGCGTCCTGCCCGGCACTGGCCGCCGGATCGCCAACGCCGCCGTCTCTATCGCTTTCGGAAATCCAATGCGCGAAATCGTCCTGGACACTGAGACCACCGGATTGTCACCGGAAGGCGGCGATCGCCTGGTGGAAATCGGCTGTGTCGAGCTGACCAATCTGGTGCCCACGGGCCGGACCTATCACCAGTACATCAACCCGGAACGGCCGATGTCGGCGGATGCCGAAGCGGTGCACGGGCTGGGTGACGCCTTCCTGGCCGACAAGCCGACCTTTGCCGAAATCGTCGACGGGTTCCTGACGTTCATCGATGACGCGAAGCTGGTGATCCACAACGCCAGCTTCGACATGGCCTTCCTGAACGCGGAACTGCGCCGCATGTCGCTGCCGCCGCTGCCGGATAACCGCGCCGTGGACACGCTGAAGATCGCCCGGCAGCGCTACCCGGGCGCGCAGGCGAGCCTGGATGCCCTGTGCCGCCGTTTCGGCATCGACAATTCGCAGCGCGACCTGCATGGCGCGCTCCTGGACGCTCAACTGCTGGCCGATGTGTACCTGGAGCTTAAGGGCGGCCGCCAGCCGGACCTGACGCTGGTGCGCAGCGGCGGCGCCTCCCGCGGATCCGGCATGCAGGGAGGCGTCGACCGGGTGTTCCGGCCGGCGCGGCCGCATGCGCCGACGCAGCAGGAAATCCAGGCGCACGCGGCGTTCCTGGGGAAGCTGACCGATCCCCTCTGGAGCCGCGAGTAGGCCCCAGGCGGCCGCTTAGGCGGTGCCGGGCGGCGTGGTGTCGCTGAGCGAGGTCGGCGCCGCACCCTGTCCCTGACGGGCCCGCAGGGCCTGGAGCTGGCGCCGGAACAGGTCGACGAAATCCACCGGCTGGATCATCAACGGCGGGAACCCGCCATCCCGGGTGGCATCGGCGATGACCGACCGGGCGAACGGGAACAGCAGCCTCGGCACTTCCACCAGCAGCAGCGGCGGAACCTGTTCCTTGGTGGCGTTCGGCAGTGCGGCGACCCCGGCATAGGCCAGTTCCACCAGGAAGGCCTGCTGGTCGCCCGACTTGGCGTCGGCTTTCACGTTCAGCGTGACCTCGTACCGGCCTTCTTCAAGGTTGCGGGAGTTCACCCCGACATTGACCTGGACCTGCGGTTGCGCCATGCCCGGCTTGTAGATCTCCGGCGCGTTCGGGTTCTCGAACGACAGATCCTTCACGTACTGGGACAGGATTTGCACCTGCGGCAGGGGTTGACGCGGTTGCCCCTGGGGGCCGGCGGGCGCGTCGGTGGCGGCTTGGTCGGTCATGGGAAGTCCTGAACAAGGGGTGACGGGTGGATTGGCGGAGTGGCTAGCACGGGTCGCCGCTGCGAGACAACGCCGCAGGGTCCCGGGGCCTGCGGCGGCCGGTGGCGATGGCTCAAGGATCGGACCGCCGGGGCGGGCCGGGCCTGCCCGGCATCGGGTTGGCGGGCTCGTCCGCTTCTGACGTCGGGTCCTGGGGGTCCACGACGCGATAGTCGGCGTCGACCACATCGGTGGTGGTTTGCCGGCCCGGCGACCCCGCTGCCGAGTTCAGGACCACGCCGCGGCGCTGGAGCAGACGCCAAAGGGCACTGCCCAATACCTGCCGGAACCCCGGTACCAGCAAGCCGAACCCCAGCAGATCCGTCAGGAATCCCGGGGTCAGCAGGAAGGCGCCGGCAACGAACAGGCACAAACCGTCGAACAGCTGTCGCACCGGTGCCTCGCCCCGGTGCAGGCGTGCTTCCGCCTCGCGCAGGATCGTTACCCCCTGGCGGCGCAGAAGCGCGGCGCCAAGGATGGCCGTGAACAGAATGCTCGCCAGGGTCAGCCACAAGCCGATCTGCTGGCCGACCACGATGAGCAGGGCGATCTCGGCTAGCGTTACGACCGTGAAAGCCAGGGCGATCAGGGACAGGGTCATCGCGGTGCCGTTGGGGGATGGGCTGCTTGCTCTTGCGCCGGCCAGGGCCTATGTGTTGAGACGGCGGCGCACGCACGCATGGGTGTCGGATTCCTGCCAAGCAGGTAGTATCCTTTCGCTCTGCGGTCCAGGATTCTTAATACGGGCGCGACCGAAAACGGCGTCCGAACGACAGCGAGCGAAGCGTTGGAAATCGTCGACATCCTAATATTTGCGCTGATCGCGGTGTTTCTGATCTTCCGCCTGCGCAGTGTTCTTGGCCGGCGCACGGGCGACGAAGAGGGCCGTGCGAACCCTTATGCCGCGCGCGGGCAGGCGCGGATCAACGAGGGCGACGACGGCGGCGACAACGTCGTCACCTTGCCCGGACGAAGCCGTCCGCAGACGGAAGAGATCCCACCGGCCGAAGGGGGTACCGGGCTGCTGCAGATCCGGATCGCTGATCCCAGTTTCGACGACCGCGAATTCCTGCGCGGCGCCCGCATGGCGTTCGGCATGATCGTCGAAGCGTTTGCCAGCGCCGATTCCGACGCCCTGCGGCCGCTGTTGAGCGACGAGCTGTTCGCCGAGTTCGACGGCGCGATCCGCGAGCGTCTGGAAGCCGAGGAAACCCTGGAAACCCGGGTCGAGCGTATCGAATCGGCGGACATCACCGAGGCCCGGGTGGATGACGGCACGGCCTTGATTACCGTCAAGTTCGTCAGCACCCAGGTGAATCTGACCCGCGATGCCCAAGGCACGCTGGTCGACGGGTCGGTGGAGCCGGGTGAAGCCATCGATCTGTGGACCTTCGCCCGGCCGACCAGCACCCAGGACCCCAACTGGATGCTGGTGGAAACCCGCACGCCAGCCTGACCGGTCATCCCCTGAACAGTAGCGATGGCGCGTCACGGCGGCGGCTTGCCAGCTGCCCGTGCCGCCAGCATGCTGCAACCAAGAATTCGGTGACCGGCCGCCCCGGCGCGGCCCGGGTCCCACCTTGGGGGAGGCCGTGCCCGTGACCACCAGCCATGTCCCGGCGGGGGCACATCCGAACGATGGCCATGCTGGTCCGCGCGTCGGGTTGTTCGTCACCTGTCTTGTCGACCTGTTCCGGCCCACGGTCGGGTTTGCCACGGTGGCCCTGCTGGAGCGGGCCGGATGCCGGGTCGAGGTGCCGCGCCACCAGACTTGCTGCGGGCAGCCGGCGTACAACAGCGGCGACCGCAAGGAAGCGGCCGCCATCGCCCGTCAGGTCATTGCCGCCTTCGACGGATACGACCACGTCGTGGTGCCGTCGGGCTCCTGTGCCGGCATGCTTCGGGTGCACTATCCGTCCCTGTTCGAGGACGACCCCGACTGGGGCCCGCGGGCGCAGGATCTCGCCGGGCGTACGCACGAGCTGACGTCGTTTCTGGTCGATGTCACGGGCGTTCAGGCCGTCAACGACCAGCGCCACGATGCGACCGTGACCTATCACGATGCGTGCTCGGGACTGCGCGAGTTGCGGGTCAAGGCTCAGCCGCGCCAGCTCCTGGCGTCGGTTGCGGGGCTCACGCTCCTGGAACTGCCGGATACCGAGACCTGCTGCGGTTTCGGCGGCACCTTTTGCGTCAAGTATCCGGAAATCTCCGACCGGATGGTGACCGAAAAGGCGGAGATGGTGGCCAGTACCGGGGCCGATACCCTGCTGGCCGGCGATCTGGGCTGTCTGATGAACCTGTCCGGCAAGCTGCACCGCCTGGGCAAGGCCGTGTCCGCCCGGCATGTGGCGGAAGTCCTGGCCGGGATGACCGATGTCCCGCCCATCGGCGCGGCGGATGGGGGCGACCGCCGATGAAAGCGACCAGCCATGCCTTCGTCGACAACGCCCATGCCGCATTGGGCGACGGTCAGCTCCGCCGCGCGCTGGGCAATATCGAAACCGGCTTTCAGCGGAAACGCGCCGCGGCCAAGCTCGGGCTCCCGGAATTCGAGGCGCTGCGCGACCAGGCCAAGGCGATCAAGGACCACACGCTCGCCCATCTCGACCTCTATCTGGAGCGGTTCGAAACCCAGGTTCACGCCGCCGGCGGTCAGGTGCATTGGGCCCGGACTACCGACGAGGCCCGGCAATCCGTCCTGGACATCTGCCGGCAAGCCGGCGCCCGGTCGGTGCTCAAGGGCAAGTCGATGGTGTCCGAGGAGATGGGCCTTAACGACTTCCTGCAGGACAACGGTGTCCGGCCGATCGAGACCGATCTGGGGGAGTACATCATCCAGCTCCGGCGCGAGCCGCCCAGCCACATCATTGCCCCGGCCCTGCACCTGAACAAGGAACAGATCGCCGACAGTTTCCGCGACGCCCATCCCCAGTTCCCGGCGGAACGGCCGCTGTCCGAACCGCGGCAACTGGTCGACGAAGCGCGCAGCGTCCTGCGCGATGCCTTCCTGAAGGCGGAAGTGGGCATCACCGGGGCCAACTTCCTGGTGGCCGAAACCGGATCGACGATCATCGTCACCAATGAAGGCAACGGTGATCTGACACAGACCCTTTCGCGCGTACACATCGTCGTCGCGTCGATCGAGAAGGTGGTGCCGACACTGGAGGACGCCACCACGTTGCTGCGGTTGCTGTCGCGGTCAGCGACCGGTCAGGAGTTCAGTGCGTACACGACGCTGTCCACCGGCCCCCGTCGTCCGGACGACCCGGACGGACCCGAAGCCTTCCATGTGGTCATCCTGGACAACGGCCGCAGTGCGCTCCTGGGCACGCCGGCGCAGGATACCTTGCGCTGCATCCGGTGCGGCGCCTGCATGAACCACTGTCCCATTTTCGCGGCGGTCGGCGGGCACCCCTACGGATGGGCGGTTCCGGGGCCGATCGGCGCGGCTTTGAACCCGGGTCTGATCGGCATCGAAGAGGCGCATCACCTGCCCCATGCCTCGACCTTCTGCGGCCGGTGCGAGAGCGTCTGCCCGATGAAGATCCCGCTGCCGAAGATCATGCGGCACTGGCGCGAGAAGGCGTTCGAGAAGGACATGATGGGCACGGTGCCGCGCCTGGCCCTCTGGGCGTGGGCGTGGGCGGCCAAAAGGCCCCGTCTCTACCGCTGGACGACCGGGCCGATGATGGCCGTTCTCGGCCGCCTCGGGCGCCGAAAGGGCCGGTTCCGGTCGGTTCCGCTGGCCGGGGGATGGACCCGGCATCGCGACTTCCCGGCACCGCAAGGGCAAACCTTCCAGCAGGCCTGGGCGGCCCATCAACGCGGTGCACGCCGGAAGGGGCAGTGACCATGGGTGCGGCACGGCAGGGCATATTCGAGAGCCTTCGGCGGTCGATCGGCAGAGATGCGGCGGCCGATGCCGTCGCAGCCGTCGACGAGCGGTTGAACCGGCATCCGCGCGGGCTGGTCCCGGCGCTGACCCGGGTCGGGGGTGCCGCAGCGGTCGACCTGTTCATCGAGAAGGCCCGGAAGGTGGCCGCAACGGTCGAACGCCTGGACGCCTTCGATGCGATACCGGCGGCCGCAGCCCGGCGCCTGGCCGAATGGAACCTGCCGGCGAAACTGCGGCTGGCACCCGGCATGGCGAACGGACGCGTCGACTGGGCGTCGAGCCCGATGCTGGAAACCGCCACCGGCCCCAGCCGCGGCGAAGACCTTGCCACCCTGACGGGGGCTTCGGCCGGGGTGGCGGAAACCGGCACGCTGATCATCACCTCCGGCCCGGATCATCCGACCACGTTGAATTTCCTGCCGCTGGGGCACCTGGTCGTCCTGTCCGTCCGCGACATCGTGCCGGCCTATGAAGACGCCTGGGATCTGCTGCGGGCCGCAGGCCCGATGCCCAGGACCGTCAACATGATCACCGGCCCCTCCCGGACCGGCGATATCGAGCAGACGATCCAGCTCGGCGCCCATGGTCCGTTGCGGCTGCACATTCTGTTGATCGACGAGGGATAGGTGCCGCGGCGCCTGCGCGAAGACGAGCGCCGTCTCTGGTCCAAGGTTGCGCGCTCGATCGAGCCGCTTCCGGGAAGGCGGGTGCCGGAGGAGCCGGAGCCGGCTGCCGCTCCCGAACGGTCAAAACCGGCCGATCCTGCCCGCCCGGCCACGTCATCGCCAAAGACCGCCGCGGCGCGGTCTCGACCGCCGCCGCCGGTGTCGCCGCGATCCGGTCACCATCAGGGGCTGGATCGGCGCACGGCGGAGCGGTTGCGCCGCGGCAAGTTGTCCGTGGACGGCGCGATCGATCTGCATGGCATGACCCAGGCCGGCGCGCACCGGGCCCTCCAGGACTTCATTTCGATATCGTATCGACAGCGCCGGCGGGTGCTTCTGGTGGTCACCGGCAAGGGGACCTTCGGGGCCGGAGAGCGCGGCATCCTGCGGGCCAGACTGCCGCACTGGTTGTCGGAGCCCGGCCTGCGCGACATGGTGCTGGCCTATCACCCGGCCCGCCCGCAGGACGGCGGGGACGGCGCGTTCTATGTCCTGTTGCGGCGATTGCGGGACCGATAGCGGTCCCCTGGCACCTGCGGTCGCCCCTTCGCGCCGGCCTCTCGCGCCCTCGTGAACTCGCCGGAGCGGGCAAGAGACCCCATATATCAGTCAGGATTGATCACGACCGGCGCGGGAGCAGACACCATGGTCAGATCGGCTTACCCCGGAAGGGCAAGGACGCGTGTGGCGCAGGCCGCCCCGTCGCGCACCCAGATCCACTGGGTCACCACCTTGGCAATGGCGGTCGCGACCGCGCTGGCGATTACGGTTTTCGCACTCGGTCATGCCGTGGCGCAGATGCCGGCCTGACCTGATCCACACGTCACTGGTCTGACCTGACCAGGCACATCAGCTGGTAGGGTTCCAGGGCGACCCCCAGCGGATGATCGGCCGCTTCGTCGCGGATCCAGTCGTGCCACCGATCTGTGCGCATCAGCGCGCCCAAAGGACCGTCGGCCAAGGTTTGCGGCCGTTCCGACATGTTGGCCAGCACCAGGACGCTGTCCTGGCCAGCGGGCCGAAGAAACCCGAAAACGTGATCATTCTCCAGCGGTAGGATCGACAACGCCTGGCCGGACAACGCCGACAGGCGCTTGCGTATGGCGATCAACCGGCAGAAGCCGGCGTGGATCCGGCTCTGCGGATCGGCGGGCGCGCCCTTGGCCCGGTCTTCGGCAGCGGGATCGGCTTCGGGGCGGTGTACCCACCGGGCATCCCCGGCCATCCAATCGACCGTTCGGTACCGGTAGTCGTTCAGCTGGCCGAATTCGTCGCCCAGATAGATCAGCGGCATGCCGCCGATAAGGAGGGCGATGCCATAGATCAACAGGACCCGCCGAACCGCCAGTTCGATCTCCCAATCGTCGCCCAGGGCGAGCGCCCGCTCCAACCCGCACAGCGACGCCGTCGTGCCGCAGATCCGGCAGTCGCCGGTCCTCCGGTTCTCCTGGAACGGCACGCCGGTGGCAAAGCTGCCGGCGAACCGCCCGGTATAGAACGCGTTCAAGAACTGCCGGTGATCGTGTCCGTTGATCTGCAGGTCGGCGGCGTCTTCGTCAGCGAACCCCCAGCCGATATCGTCATGACTGCGGACATAGGTCACCCAGCCGCTGCCCCGCGGCAGGGCGTAACGTTTGGCAAGGCTGTGCCGCATCAGCCGGGTACTGCGCGTCGCCAGGCTTTCCCAAAGCAGCACCATCAACAGTGGAAAGTAGGAGATCTGTGCTTCTTCGGGGTGGATGTACCGTGCCACCTCGTCCGGATGGACGATGGCTTCGGACTTGAACACCAGGGACGGGGCGACGATCCGGGCCAGGGCATTATAGGCCTGGATCAGCCGGTGGGCGGCCGGAAGGTTCTCGCAGGTCGTCCCGACCTGCTTCCAGATGAACGGAACGGCATCGAGGCGCAGGATGTCCACGCCCCGGTTGGCCAGGAACATCATTTCTTCCAGCATCCGCCGGAACAGGCGGGGATTGGCGAAGTTCAGGTCCCACTGATAGGTGTGGAAGGTGGTCCACACCCATTTCTGCGCTTCCGCCTGCCAGGTGAAGTGCTGCGACCCGCGATCGGGGAAGATCTCCCGCAGATGCGGCTGGTAAAGGTCCGGCAGCGTACGGTCCCCGAAGAACCGGTAGTATCCCTGGGCATGGGCGTCGTCGGCCTTGGCCCGCATGGCCCAGTCGTGGTCGTCGGCCGTGTGGTTGAAGACGAAATCCAGACACAGCCGGATACCGGAGGCGCGCAGATCATCGGCCAGTGCCTCCAGTTGGGCCATGGTGCCCAGCCGCGCTTCGACCTCGCGGTACGACGACACGGCATAACCGCCGTCGTTCTCGCCGGCGCGCGCCCGCAGCAGCGGCATCAGATGCAGGTAGGTTATGCCGAGATCCCGCAGATAGTCGATGCGGCCGCGCAGGCCATCGAGATCACGGGCGTACAGGTCCACATAGCAGACGGCCCCGACCTGCCGGTGATCCAGAAACCAGTCGGGGCCGTCCTCGAAAGACAGGTCCCGCTGCCGCAGCCCCGGCGGCCGGTCGGCCAGGGCGCGGGCCGCCGTCTTCAGAATGCGGCCGACCTGCCAGTCGAAATCCGGTCGGTCGCCGTAGAGCGCCGACAACAGCCGGTGGAGCCGGGGCAGGACGGCCAGAAGGCGCCGTTCGAAGACCGGCCAGAGTGCCGGGTCGTCGGCCAGGATCGCTTGCAGGTCGGCACGGTAGCGGTCGACGGTGTTCTGGGGCATGGGCCTGGTCGGGATCGCGTCGTCGGAGGGCGCTGGAATCGCGCAACGCCTATTGTTTCCCACCGGTCAGCCCATGGCAATCCAGGCCCGTCAATCTCAGTTTCGCATGATTTCAGGTAGATATTGCCATTTTCTGAGAGATAACGTAATTGGGGAACACGATGTGGCTGAAGGGTGGGTTTCATGTGGCGGTGGTCGGCAATGGCGATGGCGGTCGGCCTGGTCGTGTCGGGATGCGCATCGGCACCTCCCGCGCCCACCGTCGCGACCGCCGCGGTCCATCCGGCCCCAAGCCTCGAGCCGCCGCACATCATCAACGGTGCGTATCCGCTGCAATGCGTGCCTTACGCGCGACAGGTATCGGGGATTGAACTCCGCGGCGATGCCTGGACCTGGTGGGAGGCGGCGGCGGGACAGTATTTCCGCGGCCCCGTGCCGGCCATCGGGTCAGTGCTGGTGCTCAGCAGCACCAACCGCAACCCGCATGGCCATCTGGCGGTGGTAACCCATGTCATCGGCCCGCGGGAGATCATCGTCAGCCACGCCAATTGGCTGAACCGTGGCCAGATTCACATCAATACGCCGGCCATCGACGTGTCGCCGGACAACGACTGGTCTCAGATCCGGTTCTGGTACACTCCCG
Source organism: Alphaproteobacteria bacterium (assembly GCA_028281985.1). Lineage (GTDB taxonomy): Bacteria > Pseudomonadota > Alphaproteobacteria > DSM-16000 > Inquilinaceae > JANQIU01. The sequence continues at coordinate 14,557 of JANQIU010000324.1, forward strand.
GTGGTCACCTGGGCCGCCGAACCTACCCGGCCAGCGGCTTCATCTATCCGCCGCCACCGGCCGTCGCCCGCGCCGGCTAGAGCGCGGTCCCGCCGCCCGGCGTTTTTCCCAGCACCTGAACCGCCGCCAGCAAGCCCTGGCGGCACAGCACCGCGGCCGGCGCACCGGTTTTCTTGCACGCCGCTTCTGCCTCCGTCAGGTGCGCGAGCGCCGCGGCGATGCGGCCGGTCGGCAGGGTGCGAAGTTGCCGCTCGAAAGCCTGCTGGAGCTTGAAGAACACCCGGTTGCGCCGGACGATCTGGTCCGCCGGCGTTCCGGCGGCGAGGCTCGCCTTTGCGACATGCAGGGTGCGAAGATGGTTGGCGGCGGCGCGCAGAATGGGGACGACGTCGACGCCTTCGGCCAAGACCTTGTCGAGCGTCCGGTCGGTCTCCGCCGCCGCGCCGTTGGCCACGGCATAGGCCAGATCGGTCAGCGACTGCCGCGTGCGGTCGCCGATACAGGCCATCGCCGCCGCCAGGTCGACCCGGCCCGGTCCGCCGATATAGGTCGCCAGCTTGTCCAGCTCGGCGCGGACCTGACCGGAGTCGCCGACAAGGGATTCCGCCAGGAACCGCGCCGCTTCGGGCGTCGCCGACAGGCCGTGGCGCGACAGCTCCGCATCGATCAGCCGGCTCAGCGACTGCCCCTCTGGCGGATAGCACGCGACGGCGACGGCCCGATCCGACGCCTCACAGGTCTGGCGCAGCTTCGATTTCGGCGCCAGCTCCCCGGCTTCCAGAACGATCAGGTTCTGGCTGGCCGGACTGTCCAGGACGTGTTTCAGGCTTGGCGTCAGGCCGTCGACGGCACCGCGCACCCGGACGACGCGGCGGCCGCCCATCAGCGATAGGGCGGCGGCTTCATCGACCAGGATCGAGGCGTCCTTGGTCAGCGCATCGACCGCCGGCGCGGCCAGGGCAAACGGATCGTCGCTTGTCGCCAGTACGGTGCCGGTCAACCGGTCGGCACCGTCACGAACGGCGCCGCTGTCCGGCCCGAAGAACAAGGCCACGACGATTCCCGGGTCGGGATTGGCCAGCCATCTTGGAACCTCTGCCGGCCGCAGCTTCACCGGATGGCGGCCTCTGACCGGGATGCATCGTCCCCGGTTCCCAGGGCTTCTTCCGGCTCCGGGATCCCCCGTTGGAACAATAGGGCCATGCTGGTGCGGATTTCCTGGGCGATCTGTTGCAGGGCACCCTCGCGGGCGCTTCGTTCACTGATGATCGTGGCGAATTGCTCGTCCAGGATACCGAAACTGGCGATGATCCGCCGGTTGTCGCCCCACACCACCCGATCCGTGGCGTTTTCGGTCAAGAAGCTCCGGGCGGTGACGATCAGGTTGCCGCGTGTCGCCGTGTCGTCACGGGATATCCCGAGGTCCTGTCGCGATTCGCGTAGCGACACGGTGAGCGTGTACACCGGGTCCGCCGGCCGGCCATTGGGCGACAGCGCCTGGACAAGGATACCGCGCAGCGTCTGCCCGGGCTGATCGGCAATCGGTGCGACATGGACTGTAGCGAGTGACGCGGCAACCGATTCCGCGGGACCGCTTGCCGAGGCACCGTACAAGGGCCGGACATCGCAGCCTGTCATGACGAAACCTGCGGCCGCGAGAAGGCCGATCGACAGCCGCCTGGACAAGGCCCACGGCCCGCCCCGCGTCATGCCACGACCACGTTTACGATCCGGTTGGGTACGACGATGACCCGGCGGACCGTCTTGCCCTCGGTTGCCCGGACAACCGGGTCTGCGGCCAGCGCAGCCGTGCGCACCGATTCCTCTTCGGCGTCCTTGGGCAGGTCGAGGGTCGTGCGCAGTTTGCCGTTGACCTGGATGGCGATGGTCACGGTTTCGTCCACCAACAGCGCCGGATCGGCCTCCGGCCAGCGGGCCTCGGCGGCCAGCTCCGTGTGCCCCAGGATCTGCCACAGTTCTTCGGACAGGTGCGGCATCATCGGATTGAACAGCAGAACCAGGGATTCCAGCGCCTCGCGCATCGCCCAATCCATGCCCTCGCCAGGCTTGCTCTCGGCGATCGCGTTGGTCAGTTCCCGGATCCTGGCGACCGCGCGATTGTACCGGAAACCCTGAAGATCGTCGCCGACCGCGGCGATGGTCCGGTGGGTGACCCGGCGTAGCGCATCGGCGTCCTCGGCGAACCGGTTGGGCGGCGGCGTGCCGATCGGCGTCAGGGGGACCGGTGGTTCGCTGACCAGCCGATGGGCCCGGTTTACGTACCGCCAAGCCCCTTCGATGCCGGAGTCGGTCCATTCCAGGTCGCGCTCCGGCGGGCTGTCGGACAACAGCATCAGGCGCGCCGTATCGGCACCGTAGGCCTCGACGATCTTCTCAAGTCCAACCACGTTCTTTTTGGACTTGCTCATCTTCTCCAGCCGGCCCCGGGCGACGGGTTCGCCATCCGCCTGGCGGGTCAGGGCCCCGTCGGCACCGCTGACGATCTCTTCGGGGAACACCCACTCTCCGGTACCGGTCCGGTAGGTTTCGTGGACCACCATCCCCTGGGTCATCAAGGCAGCAAAGGGTTCTTCGACAATGCGATAACCGCAATCTCTAAGCGCGCGCATGAAGAACCGGGAATACAGAAGGTGCAGCACGGCGTGTTCGATGCCGCCGATATACTGGTCGACCGGCATCCAGTAGTCCGTTGCCGTCGCGTCGAAACCTGTTTCGGCATTAGGTGAACAAAAGCGTGCAAAGTACCAGGAAGATTCGAAAAAAGTGTCGAAGGTGTCCGTCTCCCTGACCGCCGGCTGGCCGGTATGCGGACAGGTGGTGTGCTTCCAGGTCGGATGGTTGGCCAGCGGGTTGCCGGGCTGGCTCCAGTCGATATCCGGCGGCAGGGTGACGGGCAGCTGGTCGTCGGGCACCGGCACCATGGTGCCGTCTTCCCGATAGAGAACAGGGATCGGGCAGCCCCAGTACCGCTGCCGCGACACGCCCCAGTCGCGCAGGCGATAGGTGATCGCCGAATCACCGGTCCAGGCCGCTTCCAGCGCATTGACCACGACACGCTTGGCCTCGGCGACCCCCATCACGGTCGGCGCCGCCGCCAGCGGCCCCAGATGGTAGCCGTAGCGATCGGACTGGGTATCGGTGAACGCGGTATTGCGGACGTGGAACACGCTACCGTGTTGGGCAAGGTCCTGCAGCGGGTCGACGTCGAAAGCGGACTGCGTCTCGGCGCCCAGGGCTTGGATCGCCGCATCGCTCAACACCTGCGCGTCCACCGGCCACAGGGCGGGCGTGACCGGAAGCCGGTACTTGCGCGCAAAGTCGAGATCGCGCTGATCATGGGCCGGGCAGCCGAAGATGGCGCCGGTTCCGTACTCCATCAGCACGAAGTTGGCGATGTAGACCGGAAGCGCGACATCCTCCAGGAACGGATGCCGCACGCGCAAACCGGTATCGAACCCGACCTTCTCCGCGGTTTCGATCGCCTCCTCGCTGGTGCCGAGGGTTCGGCATTCCTCGATGAAGGCCGCGGCCTCCGGGTCGCCGGCGGCGACGGTTTCCGCAAGGGGATGATCGGCCGATATGGCACAGAAGCTGGCGCCGAAGATCGTGTCGGGTCGGGTGGTAAACACTTCCAACGTGTCGTCCCGATCGACCAGGCGGAACCGGATATGGGCCCCTTCCGAACGGCCGATCCAGTTCTCCTGCATCACACGGACGCGGTCGGGCCAGCGGTCCAGGGTCTTGATCGCGTCCAGCAGCTCGTCGGCATATCGGGTGGTGCGCAGGAACCACTGGGTCAGCTTCCGGCGTTCGACCAGCGCCCCGGATCGCCACCCGCGGCCGTCGATGACCTGCTCGTTGGCCAGAACCGTGTGTTCCTCCGGGTCCCAGTTGACCCAGGACTCCTTTCGATAGGCCAACCCCGCCTTGAGGAAATCGAGGAACATCTTCTGTTCATGCCGGAAGTACTCCGGCGTACAGGTGGCCAGCTCCCGCGACCAGTCGTAGGACAGGCCCAGGAGGCGAAGCTGATCGCCCATGACCCGGATGTTCTCGAACGTCCAATCGGCGGGATGCACGTTGCTGGCGATGGCCGCGTTTTCCGCCGGCATGCCGAAAGCGTCCCAGCCCATGGGATGCAGCACATTGAATCCGTTGGCCATCTTGTACCGTGCCAGGACGTCGCCCAGCAGGTAGTTGCGGGCGTGGCCGACATGCAGTCGCCCGGACGGGTAGGGAAACATCTCCAGCACGTAGAACTTTGGCCGGCCCGTGTCCTCGGTCGCGCGAAAGACGCCGCGATCCGCCCAGACACGCTGCCATTTTGCTTCAGCGTCCCGGAAATTGTAGCGCGCCATGGATTCTGCCCGGAAGACGTTGCAACGGTGCGGCGACCGCAGCCGGTGTGAGAGGCTGGATTAGGGTCGGCTAATCCTCAAGCGCTAGGGAGGTAACCCGCAACTCCCGTGCGCGTGTCAGGATGGCGTCCTCGATCGACCGGCCGACGGTGGGATCGACCGCGGCATCAATCCACCCGGCTGACTCGTCGAAGACCTGCCGGAAGACGGTGGCCCGGATGCCCGACGCGGTCAGGGTACGCTCGAGGATGAAGACGTTGACCTTGAACCGCTCCCCCGGTGATTCCGGTGGGGCATACCAGTCGGTCAGAACCGTTCCGCCGAACGGATCGGCCTCGGTGATTGGCATGAAGGACACCGTATCCAGTGCCCCGCGCCAGAGGAATGCATTGACCGCAATGCCGGGCGCGGCTTGCGCGTCGTCGCCGGTGCCGAAGCCGAAGCTGAAAGCGTCGCCGAACAGGGTTCCCGATTCCCGCCGCGCCTGCTGACGTGCTTCGTCGGAGTCGCCAGCGATTTCCGCATCCCTGGGTGTGCCTTCGGCCGGGCCGGAAATGATGTCACAGGCCGGGAGAAACATCAGCCCCGCCATCAAAGGCACGATCAGGAGTTTAGGTGTCGATGTCATCGTGGAACTGGGGCTTCGGTACGGTACCTCCATGCCCTTTAAGCACGCGACCCCGTCGGTCAGCAAGGCCATGCTGGAGCCGGCGACCGAAACAAAAAAAGGGGCAGGGCCGAAGCCCTGCCCACCATAAAGAGTTCCTTGGACGTTGGTTCTGAAGGGATCAGAACTCAACAGTCGTCCGCAGGAGACCGACGATACCGTCGTTCTCGACGTCCGCCAGCGCACCAACGCCGTCCAGATCCGCCTCGAAGTCGAAGTAGACCAGATCGGCTGCGACTTCGAAGCCCGGGACCAGCGCGTAGGCGACACTGCCGCCGATGGCGAATTCGCTGGCGTCACCTTCGTCCGGATCGCCCGTCACCTGGATTTCGTCAACCTGCGCGTAGTACGCGTTGATGCCGAAGCCCCACGGGCCGGTTTCGTAGGTCGCGCCACCGGTCACACGCCAGAAGCCCTCGTGCTGGGCGTCGGACGTCGTGCCGGCCAGGTCGTCGAACCGGAAGCCAGAGCCGCTCTCGCCTTCGTAGGCGAACTGCGCACCAAAGGTGAAGCCGCCGAAGCCGGCCTCGGCACCGATGGTGAAGGCGTTGATTTCCTCGACCGCATCCACGTTCGAGTCGGCGTAGGTGTAGCCACCGCCGACACCGACATCGACATCGCCGAAGCTGCCGGACCAACGGGCACCGACTTCAATGCCGTTCTCGAAGGTGTCAAGGCCACCCTCGTCACGATCGACGTCGACGTCGTTACCCAGATCGGGGCCGAACGAGTCGAGCCCGTCGGAAACGTCCGGGGCGTACGACACACCGAACACGAAACCGCCGAGATCGATACCGGTCGTCTGGTACAGGATCTTGGTCGAGTCGCTCGTTTCGATGGCGTTGTCGCTCTGCAGCGTCTGGCCGAAGCCGATGTAGTCGCCGTAGCCGCCGTCGATACCGCCGATGCCGACCGTCGGGATGAAGAACCGCAGGTTACCGTGGGCGCCGTCGTTGTCGCCCAGTTCGATCCGGCCGAAGTTGCCCTGAACGAACAGGAAGGTTTCGTCGACTTCCACGCCGTCATCGGTAGCGATGTCGTCGAGGTCGAACTGGAAACCGTAACGCAGGCCGTTGTCGGCCGTACCGGCGAAGGTGAACTGCATGTCACCTTCGTTCTGCATGTCGAACTCGTCGTCGTCGTCGACGTCGTCGTCCTTGAACCCGATTTCCCAATAGAACTCGGCGCTGACTTCGAGTTCCAACTGCGCCATGGCAGGACCGGCGATAAGGCCGGCGGCGACCAAGGCCGAGGTCCCCAGGAGAACCTTCTTCATACCTTCAACCTCCATTCTGAGCCCGTTCGATCCCCCATCGGCGGCTGCCGGTGGGGGCTAAGAAGCCCGCGGATTCCGGTTAAGTCCGGGTTACCGCGGCATTGCCTGAAGTGTCATACGCCCGGGTTTTTTCGGTCTCAATGCAAAAGTGGCGGAATGGCCACAAATGAATCGAAGGTGTGGCGACGGCGCAACACGAACGGGCCGCGTTCGAAATGGCACATGGATTCCAGACGGTTAATCGGGAAGCCTCAGATCCACTGGCAACCTTGATTTGCGCTGAAGATCGATGCTGGGCATTTTTGCCACACCCCCCGACATGCCCGTCCACGGGTCCGCGCAAGCCGCAAATTGAAGAGCAAAATCAAGGCATTCGCCGCGAAACCGGTCGATCCGGAACGGAAACGGTAAACGGGGCCAACGCCAGCGCAAGAAAGAAAAGGGCGGAGCCGAAGCTCCGCCCAGAACAGGCCAGTGGAGTGCTGTGAAGGGTCAGAAGTCGACCGTCGTTCTCAAAATGCCGACGACGCCTTCGTTGTCGATGTCCGCGGTGGCCGTGCCGACCCCGGCCAGATCCGCCGACAACTCGAAATAGGTCAGATCCGCTGCGATCTCGAAGCCCGGCACCAGGGCGTAGGCCACGCTGCCGGCAATCGCAAACTCGTCCGCATCACCTTCGTCCGGATCGCCGGAAACGGTGATCTCGTCGACCTGGGCGTAGAAGCCGCTGAGGCCGATGTATTCATTAAAACACCACTCTTTTATTATTATTAAATATTATTTCTGGAAAGGGGTTT
>JANQIU010000326.1 GCA_028281985.1 Alphaproteobacteria bacterium
GCGCCCGTCCGCGCCAGGCTGTTGCGGCTGACCCGGAGCGCGCCGCCCAGATCGGCGGCCATGACCAGCGGTTCGACATAGCGGGCAGCGAGCACCAAAAGCGCCAGCATCTCCGCCGCGTCGATCTCACCGCCCAGGGCCAGGCTGGTGCCGAACAGCAGGACCACGGTAAAGGCAAGCTGCACAGCCAGGACAAAGGCGGTGAAGCCCGGCACCGCGGTCAGGATCTGCGCCCGACCCGCATCGCGTTGTTCCTGCAGCGCATCGTCCAACAGCCGATGGCCCTCGGCCACCCGTCCGAATGCCCGCAGGACCGCCTGGGACTGGGCGAACTCCACGATCCGGCCGGCGGCTTCGGCTGCCGCCGCGTCGGTGCGATGGTCGGTGCGTTGGACCAGATTGCCGGTCCACTGGTAGACCAACATGGCCACCGGTGCGGTGACCAGGGCCGCCAGGGCCAGGCGCCAGTCGAAGACGAACATCAGCGCGATCACCGTGGCCGGCGTTATGAAGGCGGTGACCACGGGGCGCAGCAGGTGGGCCGGCACGCCCATGACGTCGATAACGCCCTGGCTGGTCAGCCGTCCCACCCGGCCGACCCGATCGGCCTGGAACCAGCCCAGGGGCAGCTTGGCGATATGGTTTCCCAGGCGCGTGAACAGACCGCGCGCCAAGCCGATCGCCGCCCTGTAACCGGCCAGTTGGGTGCGATAGCGGACGATCGCGTAGACCACCAGGACACCGGCCATGGCGACAAGCCAGGCCCAGGCGGTGCTGGTATCCCCGGCGAACTGCGCGTTCAGCAGCGGCACCAAAAGCGCGAACCCGGCCCCCATCAGGATCGCTTCGGCGGCCAGACCGGCCAGGTTCCAACGCAGCGACCGGGTGCCGTCTTCGCTGGCGACGGCGAGCAGCGCGCGGATCATGGCGTTGCCCCGTCGCTGGTTTGCGGCACCGGATCGCGGGACTGGGTGGCGGCAGCCCACATCCGGGCGTAGAGGCCGCCCTGGTCCAGGAGGTCGCCGTGGCGGCCGCGTTCGACGATCCGGCCCTGGTCCAGCACGCAGATCTGGTCGGCGTTGACGATGGTGTGCAGACGATGGGCAATCACCAACAGGGTGCGGCCGGCAACCAGGGTGGACAGCGCGTCCTGGATGGCAGCCTCGGATTCCGGATCGGCGAAGGCCGTCGCTTCGTCCAGCACCAGAATGGGGGCGTCGGCCAGGATCGCCCGAGCGATCGAAACCCGTTGCGCTTCGCCCCCGGACAGGCGGGCGTCCTCACCGGCGACGGAGTCGTATCCCCGCGGCAGGGCAATGATGCGATCATGGATCTGGGCGGCGCGGGCCGCTGCCGCAACGGCGTCGGGCGATGCGTCCGGCCGGCCAAGCGCGATGTTGTCGCGGATTGACGACCGGAGAAGCTGGACGTCCTGGAACACGAAGCCGATCCGTCGGTAGAGCTCGGCCGTCGGCAGGTCCCTGATCGGGACACCGCCGAGGGTGATCCGCCCCGCCGCCGGGTCCCAGAACCGCGGCAGCAGCTTGGCAACGGTGCTCTTGCCCGACCCGGAGGGACCGACCAGCGCCGTCACGCTGCCGGGCTCCAGCACCAGATCGATCCCGGCAAGCGCGTCGGTGCGCCCGTCATAGGAGAAGCGGACGGCTTCGTAGACCACGCGGGTGCCGGTCGGTGCGCCGCCGCCAGTTCGCTCCTCCAGGACCTCCGTGTCCAGCAGGGCGACGACCCGTTCGGCCGCCTGCTTGGCCATCATCAGGTCGTTCTGTGTGTAGCCGATGATCAGAAACGGCGCCGTGAACGCGAGCCCGAGCACGGCGAAGGGCAGCACGTCGACCGGAGAGGCCCAGCCCTCGGCCACGAACCAGGTACCGGCCGCCAGGACGACGACCAGCGAGAACAGCGGCGACAGAACGACTTCCGAGGCCGCCGACAGCCGCAGCAACCCGCGAACCCACTCCCAGAAATACGCGACGAACCGTCCCGTCTCCTCAAGGAAGCGTCCGTAGGCCTTGTGCGTCTGGCCGAACGTCTTGACGACGGCGATCCCTTGAACGAACTCCACCGAGGCTGCGTTGACCCGGCCAAGCGCGGTGTTGTAGGCGGCGATCTTCTCGCCATAGCCGCGCATCTGCAGCCCGTAGAGCAGCCCCATGCCCAGCGCCAGCGGCACGATGGTGACGATGGTCAGGCGCCAGTCGACCCAGAGCAGGTAGGCCAAGGCGACGACCGGTGTCACCGCGGCGGAAACCAGGTTGGTGTAGGCGTGGCCGACCAGATGGTGCAGGGCGGTGACGTCGTCCTGCAGCGCCTTTTTGACCTGCCCGGCATTGCGGTCGGTGAACCAGCCGAGCGGCACCCGGCCGAGATGCGCGGCCATGCGCCGGCGCAGGTCGAGCTGGAAGTCGACATCGGCCAGATGGGTCAGGCAGCCTGTCGCCATCATGAACACCAACCGGACAACCAGCGCGCCGGCCCCGACCCAGGCGATGGTCCAGGCCCGGGTCGCGTCCATCGGCCCATCCGCCAAAAGCACGCGACCAAGCTCGGCAACGGCAATGAACGGCACGACCCCGGCGGCCGAACTCAACGCCTGAAAGACGCAGGCGAGGATCAGCGTGCCGCGAACCGGGGCCAGCAGCCGGCCGATCGGCGACGGTGCGTGTTTCGTCCCGGTTCCGGTCCCGGTCGCCGGGTCGGCCATGTCCGCATTGGTCGTCTCGACAGCGCCGGTCATGCTCGGTCGCCCCGGTTTCGATGTCGCCTGGCGAAGCGGCCGGCGGAGCAGGTATCCCGCATCCGCGAAAGGCCACTGCGCGAGGCCTCGGTCGGTTCGCCGGTCAGTTCCGCACAGTCGATGGTTGTCTTACCAGGGACAGCAGGGAGGACGGCGCCCGCCAACCTCAGTGGCATCACCAGAGAGGCGGGACCGACCCTCATTGTGCGGCGCAGCATCGCGGCGGTCAATGCAGATGAGACTGAGTCGCATGACCAGAGCGCTCGACGGGCAAGTGGCGCCATCTCGCTCAAGGAGCCACCATGGCGGTGGGCTATTGGACGGTCGAATGGGTTTCGTGAAGGTTGGGATGGGAGAGCTTGCCGGATTGGCTCTCCTGCGTCATGGCGGCCATGTGTTCCTGACGTCGCAGGAGCAGTCCGCTCCTTTCCATCAGGCGGGCAAGGCGGGCAGCCGGCCGCTGGGCCATTCGGACGCCCGCGGGCGGTAACCAAACGCCCAGCAGCCGCGCGCTGGCCCGGAAATCGGCGTTCTGCAGCGCGGTGAAGACGCCGATCAGCATCTGCTCGTCGGTGCTGAAGCCGGGGCAATGTGGGCAACGCACATCAATGCTGCGGGTGGTAGTGGTACCGACGATGCCCATCAACTCGTCCAGAAAGAGATAGCCCTCCTCCAGTCGCATGGAGCGGAAGCCGCTATACAGCTTGGCCGCGGACTCACCGCCGCTCTGCTGGTTCTTCACCCACAGGCGGATGGCCCAAAGCAGGAACCGCTCCCCCGCCGTCAGTCCCAGGATCTCATCGTGTTCGACGGTTCTTTCCGATATGTCCGTCATGGCCCCTTTGTTCCCAATCCGCGGTTCCGTCGTGAACGCCTAAAGCGACAATGATGTCGGTTCCGGACCGGCGAATAACGGCCGAAAGGCTGTTGAGCGCCATGCGAACCGTGGCATGAGCATTCGTTCCCGAGTGGCGCCGCCGGCATGAAGACGCACCGTATTGCAACTCATTCTCATTATCAATACGGTGCCTGCGGTGCCTGGCATATACGGACGGTCCCGCAATGCATCGGTGGGTCCCAGGCGTCGATATGCTGATGCATCGGAACCGAACCGCAGCGCGGAAAGAAGACGAAGGAACGACCGACACATGGAAACTGCGGCCGGCGTGATCGAACTTCAGAAGGGTACGGAGAAGAGCGTTGCCGCCTGGCAGGAAACGATGGCGCGTCGACGGACGGAGGCCCTGCAGGCGCTGCGCGACGAGGGCGTGGAGATCGAGTCCTGGTTCAGCCTGGAGATCGCCGGTAAGTCTTACCTGCTCTGGTACATGCGCGCCGACTCCATGGACAAAGCCTGGGAAGTCTTCAACAACTCCACGCGCGAAATCGACATCTTTCACAGTGAAGCCATCGGCCACATGGCGGTCGACGCCATCACGGCCGAGCCGCTGATTGACTTCGACCGCAATGGTGCCGATCGCTGACGGATCTTCGGCGAAGGGCTCTTCGCAGCCCGGATCGCGCTTAGCTTGCAGCGGATGCCCCATCCTCTGATTGGACGTGGGGCCAATCTGACGCTCCGACATGGACGGCGCACGGGAACCGGCACCCCCGCTGGTGCACCCAATCCACCACCATTAAATTAATAATGATTCTTATTATCATCTATGCTCTCTCTTGACGGGAGGCCGGAATGCCATGGTCGTGGATATCAGTCGCAGAACCTTTCTGGCGCTCGGAACCGGGGCACTAGCGGCATACTCGCCGGGCATCGTTCGGGCGGTGCCGGACAGGTTGCAGCACGGGTTCTCGCCGCTCGGAGCGTTGCGATACGCGCCGGGCTTTACCGCATTCGACTATGTCGACGTGGCGGCGCGGAAGGGTGGGACCATGCGCTTCGCCCGGATGGGCGCCTTCCAGACCCTCGATACGCTGCACTACCCTGCGCAGCCGCCTGCCGATGTCCGCCTGATCTACGACCGCCTGATCGTTGCCAGCGACGACGAGACCGCGAGCTACTACGGTGCTCTCGCGGAATCCATGGCGGTCGCCGACGACTTCTCGGTCATCGCGTTCCGGCTGCACCCCGGCGCACGCTGGCATTCCGGCGAGCCTGTCTTGGCCGAAGACGTCGTCTTTACCTTTGAGAGCCTGAAGGCCGAAGGCGCGCCGTTCTATCGCCAGGCGTTTCGGCCGCTGACGCTCGTCGCCGAAACCGAAGATCGCGTCGTGTTTCTGAACGACCGCCTTGGTGATCGCGACGTTGTCCGGCGGATCGCCACGATCCCCATCCATCCGTCGGGTTTCTGGCGCGACAGGCCCTCGGCTGAAGCCCTTACGCGGCCCGTCGGGTCGGGCCCCTATCGTGTGGCCGAGGTCGATCCGCCGCGTCGCCTCGTCCTGGAACGCGTTCCCGACTATTGGGGGGCGGATCTCGGGGTCAACCGTGGCCGCTGGAACTTCGATCGCCTGACTTTCGATTATTATCGCGACGCCGATGTCGCCCTACAGGCGTTTGCCGCCGACGCCTACGACCTGCGCATCGAAGAAAGCCCGGCGCGCTGGTCCAGCGGCTACGACGGGCCGGCGCTGCAAACCGGCGAAATGCTACGGACCGTGAGCCCGACCTTCGCGGCCGGTGTGCTGCACGGGATCGTTTTCAATCTGCGTCGGCGACCGCTCGCCGACCGGCGGGTCCGACTGGCGCTGACGCTGGCTTACGATTTCGACACCGTGAACCAAACGCTGTTCGCCGGCGGGTACCAGCGCTTCGAAAGTGTGTTCGGCGACACCGATCTGGCCGCGACCGGTCCGGTGACGGACGGCGAGCGGTCGCTTCTGTCCGCATCGGAGGACACGATTTCGCCAGACCTTCTCGGGGACCCCGACCCCCTTGATGGTCTGCCGCCGGCCGGAAGCCGCGAGGCGCTGTCGCAGGCATCGCGCCTGCTCGACGAAGCCGGATATCCGATCCGGGATGGCCGCCGGATCGATGCCGCGGACAACACCGACCTCGCCTTCGCCGTCGTATCGCCCAGCCCGCTCTACGAAGGGCCGCTGACCTGGATCGGCCGCGCCTGGGAACGGCTGGGCGTCGGCCTGGTAAGGGTCCGGGCCGATCCGGCAACGGCATCGCGGCAGATGCTGGACCGCGATTTCGACCTGGCCACCCTGTCGTGGACGCCGGAGCGCCTGCCCGGAACGGCGGAACGCCTGCTCTGGCACAGCGATCTGGCGGATGCCCCCAACTCCTACGCGCTGTCGGGGATCAAGAGCCCGTCCCTCGATACCGCCATCGAGGCACTGGAGACTGCGCGGGCGCCGACGGCGCTCCGCACCGCCGCCCGGGCGTTCGATCGCACGTTCCGCCACGCCTGTGTCATGCTGCCCTTGTGGCGGGACGGCACCACGCGGCTGGCCTGGTGGAACCGCTTCGAGCGTCCGGCGGCGGAAGGGGAAGGTCTGCCACCCTCGCCCGCAGACCGTTGGTGGGCCAAGGGCTGAGCGGACAGCGGCCCCCGGGGCGACGCGTGGCTCACGACGGCGCAGTCGGGTCTTGCCCGACGCTCAGCAGTAGCTGAATGCGAGCGCCGACCTCCGCGGTAGTTGCTCGCCGTTTGCCGCCGCCGCCATTGCGCCGACGACGCGCGGCAGATCGCGATCGAGCGGTATGGTCATCAGCGCCAGGACCAGCCAGCCGAACCGGCGCTGCTTCGGGGTGATGGTCCACCAGACGTCGACGAAGGCGCCATCCCGGCCGTTGGGCGTCACCATCCAGCCACCGGAAAGACCGGCAAGCGGGAAGGGAAAGTCCGGCGCCTCGGACCGGAAGCGGAAGGCAACGGATCGCACGGCGTCGTCGAGACCGACAACCTCCTCCGCCCAGCTTTGGCCTCGCGTGTTGGTACAGACGCGCACCGCCCCCGGCGCCACATCGCCCTCCGCTTCCAGGCGGGAGGCGCTGAGGCCGGCGCTGTAGCGAGCGATCCCGCCAAGGTCGCGGACGACGCGCCAAAGCTGCGCCGGGTCAGCCGAACTCCTGAGGCGGATGCAATGGCGATACTGTCCCGGCGGCGCGTCGGCACGGAAAAGGGCGCGGATGCCGGCCAGCTGGAGGGTGCCGAGCGCGCCGACGACCGCCGCCAGCCCGACGACAAGGGCCGCGCCATGCAAGGTGAGCAGGCCGGGAACCAGGATCAGCGGCAGCGTGAGGATCACCCAGAGACCATCAAGCCCCGAAATCAACAGGGCGAAGCCGATCCTGAGATGCAGCAGCGCAAAGGCGATCCCGGCCGCGAATACCAGCAGCCCCGCCCCGAGACCGGTCATGAGCCACGGCGGGACATGGCCGATCATCGCCGCGACAACCGGACCGAACAGCACCGCGGCAAGACCCGTTGCCAGCGACAGGATTAGGTTCAGGCCAAGAGCGGTGCGCAGGAGAGGGGCGGGCTTCCGCGTCATGGTGCGTCTCCGTCACGGCGGTCGCGGCGGGTTGCCGGTGGCAAACGCCCGCGCATCTGAATCCATATTTCGAACTTAGCGTGACCTACGCTATCTAGGTCTTCATGTCAAACCCAGACCCTTCGAGTCCGCTGCGCCGGCGGGCGCCCATCCCGAAAGAGGCGTGCGCGCTTGCGATGGCAGCGGAGGAGATCGGCGATCGATGGTCGCTGCTGATCCTGCGCGAGGCCTTCTATGGCGTGATGCGCTATGACGACATTCGCGCCGACCTCGACATCCCACGATCCGTCCTGTCCGACCGGCTGGCCAGGCTGGTGGCGCGCGGCTGCCTGGAGAAGCGCCCCTATCGGGAAGCGGGCGACCGGACGCGATATGCCTATGCGCTCACGCACAAGGGCCGCGATCTCGCCACCGTGCTGATCGCGCTGACGCAGTGGAGCGAGACCCACATCATCGGCGGGCCCGGTCCCGTCGACATCATCGACCGGACGACCGGCCGCCCGATAACCGCGATGCTGGTCGATGATGCGGACCAGATCGTCACTGTGGCCGACGCGACGTGGAGACAGCGACCCGGCACCAACGACACGACGTCATGACCGGTTCAGGCTGCGCGTCGCGCCGCCGAGCAGGAACAGCCTGCGTTTTCATTTCGCGCGGGCCGCCGCATACGGTTGATTGTGCGATCGTCCACGATACCGGTTCCATGACCGCTTCTCGGACGGGGCTGGATGGGACGCGAGGGAAGACCACCCAATATGACCCGCATCATCGCCTACTCCCCCGACCAGCTTGACCACGTACTGGAGATCAGCCGCCGTGCCTGGAGCCCCGTCTTCCCGCTTATGCAGGAGGACATCCCGGCTTACGTGTTCGGGGCCTTCTACCCGAGGGGCTGGCTCGAACGGCAGATGGCGGATGTGAAGGCGACCTGTTCGGACAGCGAAACGGAAATCTGGTTGTCGCTGACGGGCGATGTGCCGTCGGGCTTTCTGGGCCTGCGCATCCATCGGGAGGACTCGATGGGAGAGATCTA
>JANQIU010000052.1 GCA_028281985.1 Alphaproteobacteria bacterium
ATGAACCTGCCCTTGGACTGGCTGACGGCGGTTGAAGGAACGGCCGGGTTCACCGGCAATCGCCTGAACTGGGGCGACCTGGTGATCGAGCAGCCGGCGGCGCGCCTGGCCGTCACCGGTGGCCGGCTGTCCGTTGACGGGTTGAGCGGCCGAACCTTCGGCGGCCAGTTCGGCATGACCGGCGGCATCGACGCCCAGGGCGATGCCGATTTCGCCTTCAACCTCGTCGGCGCCGACCTCGCGGAGGCGGCGGAGGGCGTCTATGGCGTGGACCCGGGGACCGGCATTCTGGAGTTCGGATTGACCGGCACCAGCAGTGGCGCGACCCCGTCATCGTTGATCGCCGACCTGGAAGGGACCGGCCTGGTGTCGGTGCGCGACGGTGCGCTTGCCGGACTCGACGTGGCCGCGGTGGGCTTGGAGATCGACCGGGCCGACGATCCGCTGGCATTTCTCCAGGCGGTCAGGGCGGCGCTGGGCACCGGCGAAACGCCTTTCGCCACGCTCAACGCCCCCTTCGAGGTCTCGGGGGGGCGGCTGACGACGGACAGCCTGCGGATCACCACCGAACCGGCGCTGGGGGTAGGCGCCGCGTCGGTCGATCTGGTCGACGGCGAGATGGACCTGACGGTGGAATTCTCGCTCTATGCCCAGCCGGATGCGCCGCCCTTCGGGTTGAGCTTGGTCGGTCGGTTGAGCGATCCGGCCCGGCGCCTTCAGGTCCAGGCCCTGCAGGCGTTCGTCGCGCAAAGGGCCGCCCGGGCCCTGTCCGACCGTTTCCGGTTGGAGGAAGCGGAGCCGGAACCGGGGCCGACCGAACCAGACGCGCCGGAAGCGGAATCGTTTCAGCCGCTCCCCGGTGCCTCCGAAGCGGAAGACCCGCCGCCGCCGGCCCCATCCGGCGAAGTTCCTGCGATCCCCAACTGATCGCGCAGGCGGCCCAGGACATACACCCGCAGACCGCTGGACAGATTGCCCGACCGGTCGGCGTCGATGCCGGCTACCAGGGCGTTGATCGACGTGCCGTCGGCGGCGGCGATGTCCTTCAGCGCCTCCCAGAACGCCTGCTCCAGCGACACGCTGGTCCTGTGGCCGGCGATCGTGACCGACCGTTTGCGCAGGCGCGTTGCCGTTTCCGTCGACACCGGCTCCGGGCCGCCGGGCAAGGCCGTCAGGCGCTCGGCCCCACCATCGTTTCCGGCAGAACCCATTCTTCGAACTGTTCGGCCGTCAGGATGCCCAGCTTCACGCCGGCCTCCTTCAGGGTGGAGTTGTCGGCGTAGGCCGTCTTGGCGATCTTGGCGGCATTGTCGTAGCCGACATGGGGATTCAGCGCCGTCACCAGCATCAGCGACTCATGCAGGAGTTGATTGATGCGCTCGCGATTGGGCTCGATCCCGACCACGCAGTTGTCGGCAAAGCTGCGCGCCGCATCCGCCAGCAGCCGGATGGACTGCAGCAGGTTGAAGATCAGCACCGGCTTGAACACGTTCAGCTCGTAGTGGCCGGTGGCGCCGGCGACGGTGATGGTCACGTGGTTGCCCATGACCTGGGCGCAGACCATGGTCATCGCTTCCGACTGGGTCGGGTTCACCTTGCCGGGCATGATCGACGATCCGGGCTCGTTGGCCGGCAGGATCAGCTCGCCGATGCCGCAGCGCGGGCCGGAGCCCAGCAACCGGATATCGTTGGCGATCTTCATGCACGACGTGGCGACGGTGTTGAGCGCGCCGGACGCCTCGACGATCGCGTCGTGGGCGGCCAGCCCTTCGAACTTGTTGGCGGCGGTGACGAAGGGGAACCCGGTGATCGCCGATACCTTTTCCGCGAACGCTTCGGCGAAGCCGACCTTGGCGTTCAAGCCGGTGCCGACGGCGGTACCGCCCTGGGCCAGCTGCAGCAGGCGCGGCAGCGTGTCCTTGACCCGATCGATGCCGTAGGCGACCTGCGTCGCGTAGCCGGAGAACTCCTGCCCCAGGGTCAGCGGCGTGGCGTCCTGCAGATGGGTGCGGCCGATCTTGACGATGTCCTGGAACGCCTTGGCCTTGCCGTCCAGGGCGGCGTGCAGGTGTTCCAGCGACGGGATCAGCTCGTGGTTGATCTGTTCCACCGCCGCGATGTGCATGGCGGAGGGGAAGGTGTCGTTCGACGACTGACCCATGTTGCAGTGGTCGTTCGGGTGCACCGGCTTCTTCGAGCCGATCTGCCCGCCCAGGATCTCGATCGCCCGGTTGGCGATGACCTCGTTGGCATTCATGTTGGTCTGGGTGCCGGACCCGGTCTGCCAGACGACCAGCGGGAAGTGATCGGCCAGCGTGCCCTCGATCACTTCCTCCGCCGCGGCGACGATGGCATCGCCCAGGGTGCGGTCCATGACGCCAAGGTCGATATTGGCCTGGGCCGACGCCTTCTTCTGGATCCCCAGGGCCCGGACCAGGGGCGGGGGCATGCGCTCGCCGCCGATCTTGAAGTTCTTCAACGACCGCTGGGTCTGCGCGCCCCAATAGCGGTCGGCGGGGACTTCCATCTCGCCAAGGCTGTCGGTTTCGATTCGCGTGTCCGGCTTGTCGCCCATCTGGCTGCCTCTCCCGGGAACGGATTGCGGAGGTCGGCCGTGCCTGTCCGGCCGATGTTTTTGGGGGCGCGGTACGGTTACCACAGTCGTTGGGGTCGGGACAGATCCGCCGGGAACAGGTGTCGGCGGCGCTGTCGCGTGCTACTACGCCGCCATGCCCGCCCCATCCTTGTCCGGCGGCGCTGGCCGGCGCCGCCTTTGGGACACGCCCGCGTTCCTGTTCTTTCTGCCCCCGCTGTTCTGGTCGGGGAACTTCGTCGTGGGCCGGGCTGTCGCCGGCGACATCTCGCCGATTTCCCTGGGCTTCCTGCGTTGGGCGCTGGCGCTCTTGATCCTGCTGCCGTTCACCCTTCGCGGGCTGGTTCGGGCGGCCCCGCTGCTGCGCCGGCATTGGCGGATCATCTTCCTGTGCGGCGCGGCCGGTGTGGCCGGGTTCAACACGCTGACCTATGTCGCGCTGGAAACCACCGCGACGGCCAACGCGGTGATCGTCGCCTCGTTCATTCCGCTGGCGATCCCGTTGTTCGCCTGGCTGATCTGCCGGGACCGGGTGACCCTGCGCGTCGGGCTGGCGGTGTCCGTGTCGCTGGTCGGCGTGGCCTGGATCCTGGGCCGGGGCGACCCGCGCCAGCTGTTGCAGCTTCAGGTGCACGCCGGCGACCTTTGGATGCTGGCAGCTGTAGCCTGCTGGGCGCTCTATTCGGTGATCCTGCGGTTCCGGCCGGCCGGTCTGCCGCCGCTGCTCTTCCTGCAATCCACCATCATTGCCGGGACCGTGGCGATCCTGCCGTTCTGGATTTGGGATCTGGCGGCAGGGGCTGTCGTGCCGGTGACCTGGGAGGTGGCCGGGGCCGTCGTCTATGTGGCCACCCTGCCGTCGATCGCCGCCTTTCTGGCCTGGACCCGGTGCGTGGAGCTGATCGGGCCCAGTCAGACCGGGTTGTCGATCCATCTGATGCCGGTGCTGGCCGCCTCGCTGGCCTGGCTGGCTCTGGGCGAGCCCTTGCAGCCGTTCCACGCCGTTGGGGCGGCGCTGGTGTTTTCCGGCATCGGCATCACGCTGCTGCGCGTCCGCCGGCCGGCCGGGTCGCCCGGGCAGCGCGCCGACGGTTGAAAGCCGCCTATGGCGCTTGACCCGTTCGGTTGCAAAGATAGCGTCTCCTGACGGCCCGGGTCGCACATCCGGTCCACCCCACCAACCAACCAGGGAGGCGTTCCATGACCCATCCAAGGCCCTTCAGTCGCCTGGGCGCGGCCAGCCTGGCGCTGGCGGCGACGGCAAGCGTCGCGTTCGCCCAGACCGATACCAGCGTCGCGCCCGAAGCCGCGACCGGCCGGAGCGACCGGGAAGCGGTCCGCGCCGAAAGCTTCATGGTCACCGCGGCGCATCCGGCCGCCGTGCAGGCCGGTTACGACGTCCTGAGCGCCGGCGGGACCGCGGCCGATGCCATGGTGGCGGTCCAGTTCGTCCTGAACCTGGTCGAGCCGCAGAGCTCCGGCATCGGCGGCGGCGCCTTCCTGCTCTACTACGACGCGGAAGCGGATGACCTGATCGTCTATGACGGTCGCGAGACCGCGCCGATGACGGCCGATGGCGGCCTGTTCCTCGACGCGGCCGGCGAGCCGCTGGGGTTCTGGGACGCCGTGGTTGGCGGCCGGTCCGTCGGCACCCCCGGCACGCTGCGGCTGATGGAGGTGGCGCATGGCAACCACGGGGTGGTGCCCTGGGCCGATCTGCTGGCGCCGGCGATCACCCTGGCCGAAGACGGCTTCGAGGTGACGCCACGGCTCGCCGGGCTGTTGCGCGGTGAAGCCACGGCTGCCCGGCTGCAGACCTATGCCACCGCCCGGGACTACTTCTTCCCGGACGGCGCGCCGCTGTCGGTCGGCGACATCCGCACCAACCAGCCATTTGCCGACAGCCTGCGGATGATCGCCGCTGAAGGGTCGGCGCCGTTCTACACCGGCGACATTGCCGCGGACATCATCGCCACCGTCACCGGTGCGGAAGGCAATCCCGGCCTGTTGGCGATGGAGGATCTGGCCGCCTATGACGTGATCGTGCGCGATCCGATCTGTGTCGACTATCGCGGCTACGAAGTCTGCGGCATGGGGCCGCCCAGCTCGGGCGCGCTGACGGTGGGCCAGATCCTGGGGCTGCTGGAGCATTTCGACCTGCCGTCCATGGGGCCGGACAGCGCCGACGCCTGGCACCTGTTCGCCGAGGCCGGCAAGCTGGCCTATGCCGATCGCGGGCTCTACATGGCCGACAGCGATTTCGTGCGGATGCCGACCGAAGGCCTGCTCGACCCGGCCTATCTGACCTCCCGGGCCCAGTCGATCGACTGGAACGCCGCGGCCGAAACGCCGGCTGCCGCCGGCAACCCGCCCTGGCGGGAAGCCGCCCTGTACGCCCCCGACCAGTCGCTGGATCTGCCAGGAACCAGCCATGTGTCGTTTGTCGATGCGGCTGGCAACGCGGTCTCGCTGACCACCACGATCGAAAGCGGCTTCGGCTCCAACCTGATGGTTCGCGGCTTCCTGTTGAACAACGAGCTGACCGACTTCTCCTTCCGCGAGGCGCAGGACGGCCGGCCGATCGCCAACCGGGTCGAACCGGGCAAGCGGCCGCGCAGCTCGATGTCGCCGACCATGGTGTTCGACGAAAACGGCGATCTGTATGTGGTCGTCGGCTCGCCGGGCGGCAGCCGGATCATCAACTATGTGGCCAAGACCCTGATCGGCGTCCTGGACTGGGAGATGGACATCCAGTCGGCGATCAGCATGGGCCATGTGGTCAACCGCAACGGCGCCACCGACCTGGAAGCGGGAAGCGAAATGGAGGCTTTGGCCGAGGCCCTGGGTGCCCGCGGCCATGAGACCAACATCCGCGACCTGACCTCCGGCCTGCACGGGATCGTCGTGACGGATGACGGCCTGGTGGGCGGTGCCGACCCCCGCCGCGAAGGGATCGTTTTGGGCGACTGACCCGCGGCCGATCGATGCGGCAGGTCCCGCCCGTCCGCCCGAGGGATGGCGGGCGGGCGGGACCCCGTTGCCGGCTTTGTCCGACACCGGCGGTCGGAGAATGCCCGCTTGGGGAACATTAGATTTCTCTAATGATGCGACGATTTGTGGTGTTTGGCGCCCGGCGCGAGGCTGGCCGCGGCGAATTCCGGCCGCTATCTTGCGTAATAGCCCGCAGAAAAGTATGGGAATGGGCACGCTGCACTGCGGCACGATGCCGGGGCGCGCCGATTTCCCAATTGCCCGATACCGGGCGACGGGTATAACCCGCCTCTCACTAAGCGGGGCGAGCGACCGACGGATCACAGGGGGCTTGGTTTTGGGGATGAGATACGGGCTTGCGGCGCTGGCGTCGCTCTTCACCGGCCTCGGTGGGACCGCCTGGGCGCAAATGGGACAGCCCGCCAACTGGCAGTTGGGTTTTCAGGATGCGGTGACGCCGGTCGGCCACCAGGCGCACAACTTCAACACGCTGATGCTGGTGATCATCATCGCCATCGCCGCGTTCGTGCTGGGCTTGCTGGCGTTCGTCATCTTCCGCTTCAACCATAAACGCAACCCGGTGCCCTCCCGCACCTCGCACAACACGGTGCTGGAGATCACCTGGACCACGGTGCCGTTGATCATCCTGTTCGTGATCATGTTCCCGTCGATCACGCTGCTGCATTTCATGGATCGGACGGAAGATCCGGAGATGACGCTGATCGTCTACGGCTACCAGTGGTACTGGGGCTACGAGTACCCCGATCAGCAGATCCCGGAATTCGCCGCCCATATGGTGCCCGACGAGGAAATCGGCGAAGGCCAGGTGCGGCTGCTGTCGACCTACGACCCGACCGGCCGGTCGCCCGGCGTCGTCGTGCTGCCGGTCGACACCAACATCCAGATCCTGATCACCGCCCGGGATGTGCTGCATGCCTGGGCCGTGCCGTCCTTCAGCATCAAGCGCGATGCGGTTCCGGGCCAGATGAACGAGACCTGGGTGCGGATCGACCGGGAAGGCACCTATTACGGCCAGTGCTCGGAACTTTGCGGCACCAACCACGGTTTCATGCCGATCGAGGTGCAGGCGGTGAGCCGCGAAGAATTCAACGACTGGGTGCTCCAGCAGACCGCGTCCCTGGATCTTGAGGAACCGCCCGTCCTGTTGCCGATCGACGGCGAAGGCACCACCGAGACGGCGTCCGTCGGTGTCGATGCGACGCGCGCGAACTGAACCGAATCAATCAAGAAAGCCGACGACACTCGATATCGTCTGTGACGGAAGGAACTGATATGGCGCACGCCGACGCTCACGCGCATCACGATCACAAGCCGGGATTCGTCCAGCGCTGGCTGTTTTCGACCAACCACAAAGATATCGGGACGCTGTATCTGTTCTTCTCAGTGTTTGCCGGGTTGCTGGGCGGCTTCTTCTCGCTGTTGATGCGCATGGAGCTGCAGAACACCGGCATGCAGGTGGCCACGGACGGCCAGCAATGGAACGTCTGGATCACCGCCCATGGCCTGATCATGGTGTTCTTCGTGGTCATGCCGGCCTTGATCGGCGGTTTCGGTAACTGGTTCGTCCCCTTGATGATCGGGGCGCCGAACATGGCGTTCCCGCGCCTGAACAACATCTCGTTCTGGCTGTTGGTGCCGGCCTTCCTGCTGCTGTGCGTCTCGGCCTTCTGGGGCACCGGGGCAGGCACCGGCTGGACGATCTATCCGCCGTTGTCGGACGACGTGGGACATGCCGGGCCATCGGTGGATATGGCGATCTTCGCGCTGCACTTGGCGGGTGCGTCATCAATCCTGGGCGCCGCCAACTTCATCACCACCATCTTCAACATGCGCGCCCCCGGCATGACGCTGCACAAGATGCCGCTGTTCGTCTGGGGCATGCTGGTGAC
>JANQIU010000069.1 GCA_028281985.1 Alphaproteobacteria bacterium
CCTGGTCTACACCCCGGCGGCCAATGTCAACGGTGCCACTGCGGCCAGCTTCACCTTCCAGGTGCAGGACGACGGCGGCACCGCCAATGGCGGGGTGGACACCGACCCGACGCCGAACACAGTCACCGTCGACATCACCCCGGTGAACGACGCGCCGACCATCACCGGCCCGGCCGGTCCGTTCACCGTACTGCCGTCCGACACGATCACCATCACCGACCTTGCGATCGCCGACGTGGATACGGTGCTGAACCCGGATGGCACCTACACCGTCACTCTGACGGTGGGTAGCGGCACGCTGGCCACCGCCACGACGGTCGCGGGCGTGACGATCACCGGGGCGGGCACGGGCACGCTGACGCTGGCCGGAACCCTGACGGACGTCAACGCGGCGCTGGCCAGCGGTATCGTGTTCGCCGCCCCGACAGTGTTCGATGCCGTCGGCGTGACCTTGGCGGCCACGGTCTCCGACAACGGCAATGCCGGGACGGGCGGGACCCTGACCGACACCGTCAGCATCGCGATCGCGGCGACGGGCAACGTCGATCCGGTGATCCTGCGCCCGTCCGCCGACGATGGCAACGGCACCGCCCCGGCCGGCCCCCTCAGCCAAGGCACCGGCAACCCCGCCACCCTGCTGGACAACACCGGTGGCGCGGCGGCTCCGAACACAGACGTCACGCCGGATCCCGGCCTGACCGGCGACCCTCCGGGGGTGGTGGGGCCCGATCTGGGTCAAGCAGTGCTGTTCGGCATTCCGGTGACCGATCTGGCGGCGGGCCTGCCGGCGGGCACGGAGTTGAGCCAGTTCGCCAGCCTGCCTGATCTGCTGGCCGACCTGGCGCCGGTGGCGGGCGATCCCGACGCCGTGCCGGCGGCTGCGGTGGATCTGGAGCTCTACGGCTTCCCGGTGGCCGAGCTGGCGCCTTATCTGGTCGGCGCGTTCGAGCTGTCGACCATCGAGAGCCGGGCCGGCGTGTTGGATCTGGTAGCCTCGGCAACGGAGGGCGGCAGCCTCGATGAGCGGCTGGCGATCCTGCAGATGCTGGAGCGTCTGGGCCTGTTTGCCGACGGCTCGGTCAGCCTGGCCGAGCTGCAGGGCGAGATCGGCCGGTTTGGCCTGACCCTGGGCGAGATGGCGGTAGCCCTGGACGGCGTGGATCTGGACAGCGTCGACAGCCTGGCCGACTTGCAGGCGGCCCTCGGCAATCCGGTAGCCGAGGGGCCGGCGAACGAGGCCAGTCTGGCGATCCCGCCGATCGGTGCGCTGGCGTTCACCGCCCAGGTTGCGATGGCCTTCGACGCCTTCGACAACAACGCCGCGACCCTGGGGGCAGCTTTGACGGAGATGGGTCGCCAGAGCCATCTGGCGGCGTAGGGCTCCCCGGCACCCTGGGGGGCGGGAGGCCTCAGCGGATTGGATCGACCGGTGTTCCTCGGAGCGCTGGTCGGTCCTTTGTTTCAATACCTGCCTATGGCTCCCGCAGTCCTTCCGGCATGTTCCCCTGGGGCGGGGCTGCCCATTGCTGGGCAACGATGCGAAAGGCTTCGGAGTTGGGCAGGTCGCGCCAGAACCGACAGTTCAATCCTGCGCAGGTATGGCAGAACCCTGAGTGGCGACAGTATCGGAGGTCTTCGCCGCCGTGCTGAGCAGGGTCTTCAGTTCGGCAAGGGGCATCGGCCTGCCGAAAAGATATCCCTGGCCGTTCGGGCAGCCCATTTGCCGAACAGCGTCAGCCTGTTCCTGGCTTTCGATACCTTCCGCGACCAAGCGAAGTTCCAGTGTATTGGCGAGGCTGCATAGCATATTTAGTATTTCGATGCTTCGACTGTTCGAGTGCATGTTAGAGATAAAACTGCGGTCAATCTTTATTTCAGATAACGGAAATCGACTTAAATAAGCTAGGCTCGAATACCCGGTGCCGAAGTCGTCCAACGCTATCTGAAAGCCTTCGTCTATACATGCATTCAGCATCGACATGGCTTCATCGGGCTGATCGATAAGCAGTCGCTCGGTGATTTCAAGAACGATCGATTTGGTTTCGACGCGATTGCTGTGAGCGATGTCGGCGATCTGTCTAAGGAAATTGGGATACAATAACTGCTTAGGCGAAATATTCACATGCATGCGCATCTTCTTTGCGAAGGGCAGATCGCGTCGCGACGCAATCTCCGCCAGCGCGGCGCAGGCCTGCTCGAACACGTACTGGCCCAACGACCGCATGAGATAGCTGTCCTCCGCCAGCGACAGGAAAGTGGCGGGTGACAAAAGCCCCCGATGGGGATGGTTCCATCGAATGAGGGCCTCGCAGGCGACGGGGCTGTTGCCGGCCAGATCCACGATGGGCTGGTAATGCAGGATCAGTTCGTTCTCGTTGAGACCGCGCTCGAGATCGCGCTCCAGCCGAACCCGATCCAGCGCGTCCTTGCGGCCCAAGTCGGTCGGTGGCGACCCCGATCCCCGTCCCGGCCCGGGGGTGACCGGGATACCGAAATCGGCGATCTCGTATTTCAGCCGCAGCAGCGTTTCGCGAACCCGCTCCAGGATGGTGCGCAAGACAAGACCCATGACCGGATCAATCGCATCGAGCCGGTACTTGAACTGCTCCTCGGAGAGCCGAAGAACGACAGCCTCTCCCACCGCCCGCGCGGTCGCCGATCTCGGCTGCTTGTCGACGATGGCCATTTCGCCGAAGATTTCTCCGGCAACGCGTGTTGCCAGGACGGTGGGTTTGCCTTCGTGCAGAATAGAGATCTCAACGGCGCCGTGTTCAATCAAATAGGCGCAGTCGCCCTGACTGCCCTCAACGAAGACCGTCTCTCCATCGTCATAGGATTCTCGGAAACTCTCAAACGAGTCCATCTACTCGATTCCGGCTAGCGTGTGCGCGTAAGCCTAGGGATCCAGCCTTTACGAAAGGCAAAGAGCCAGAACGTGTTCACGCCTATGGCCCGTGGATGGGATAGCCGTCACGGGCCGCGCCTGCCGAGAATGCCGCTTGCGTCAGCGATCCCGGAAGGCCTCCTGTCGCAGCTTGATGACAGGCTGCAGAAGATACTCCAGGGCAGTGCGCGTTCCGATGTCGATGTCGATCTCGGCCTCCATGCCCGGCAGGATTTCGTAGACCTCCTCCTCCGACGGCCTCAACACCTGCTCGTCGAGTTCCACGCGCACCAGATAGTAGGCAGCCCCTTCCGGCGACACGTTCCTGTCCGCCGAGATGTGGTGTATCGACCCCTCAAGCCCGCCATAGCGGGCGAAGTCATAGGTCGACAGTTTCACCGTCACGCGCTGGCCGACATGAACCTGGCCGATATCCGTCGGTGCCAGGCGTGCTTCCACGACGAGGTTCTCGCCGATGGGCACGAGTTGCAGGATGGGCTGGCCGGGCTCCACAACACCGCCGATGGTGTTGACCTGCAGGTTCTGCACGATCCCGGCGATGGGGCTGACAATCTCCGTTCGGTCGGCCTGCGCCGTCGCCCGCCCCAGCATCTGCGTCTGGCGGGCAAGGTCCGCTTCGACATCGCGCAGTTGCTCCGACGCCTCCCGCTGGTAGCGGATCAGCTCTTGCTGCTCCTGTTCCGCGACTTCCGCCAGGGCGCTCTCCGCCAGCGGCCGGGCGACCAGCAGTTCGGTGATTTCCAGGTTCAGGGCCTCGTGGGTCTGCTCGAGTTCCAGCGAGCCCAACCGCGGATACAACTGGTCTTGCGCCAGTTGGGTGGTGATCTCCCGTTGCGCCTGGGACAGCTCGATCTGCCGCTGCAGCCCCTCCAGCCGCATGTCGATCACCTCCAGATCGAGCTCGCGCTGCCGCTTACGCTCCGCCAGGATCTGCAGGCTGCTGCGCAGCTGCCGGCGGCGGCTCTCGAAGGCGTCCCGTTCCGCCCGCGCCAGGTCGGGTTGTCTTTCGGCCGGCGCCGGCGGCAGGTTCAGATCCGTACCCGTAACCTCCGCCATCAGACGTGCGCGTTGCAGCAGAAGCCCGTCGACCCGGGCCCGGATTTCGTCCTCGCTCAAGCCGTCCACGCCGAGCGCGAGCCGGATCAGGGGCTCCGCCGCCGTGACGGTATCGCCCTCGCGGACGGCGATCTCGGTCACGATCCCGCCTTCCAGATGCTGGATGACCCGCACCTGCCCGGCCGGAACCACCATGCCCGGCGCCGTGGCGACCTGGTTCAACTGCGCCTGCGACGCCCAGACGACGAAGACCGCCAGCATCAGCATCAGCACGATGCTCAGCGGCCGCCAGGTCGACAGCGGCAGACGTTGGGTGACGGTGTCGAGCGCGTACATGGTGCCTAGGCCACTGCCAGCGTTGCGGGTCGCGCGGATGCGTCGCGCGCGGGGCTGCCGGTCAACCGCGCCAGCACATCGGATGCGCGTCCGGAATAGGCGATCCGTCCGCCGTCGAGCACCATCAGCGTACTGCAGGCCTCAAGGACGGCGGTGCTGTGACTGACGACCAGAACCGTTCGCTCGCGCCCCAGCGCCACCAGCTGGCTGATCAGCGACTGGCTGGCGGCGACGTCGAGATGGGCGGTCGGTTCGTCGAGCAGCAGCACGGCCGGATCGTCGACCAGCGCGCGGGCGATCGCCAGCATCTGGCGTTCGCCGGCGGAGAAGCGCGCGCCGGCTTCGCCTATCTCCGCCCCGTATCCGTCCGGCAGCTTGGTGATGAAGGCGTGCGCTCCGGACAGGCGGCCGGCGTGCTGAACCGCCTCGTCGCTGACATCCTCGCGCGACCGGGCGATGGTGTCGCGGATCGTCCCGTCGACGAAGAACAGGTCCTGCGGCACGAAGCCGATCCAGCGCGCCAGGTCCTGGCGCCCGAACTGGGCGATGTCACCGCCGTCCAGCAGCACGCGTCCCTGTTCCGGGCGATAGAGGCTTTGCATGATCTTCAGGAGCGTCGTCTTGCCCGACCCGTTGGCGCCGGCAATACCGTGCAACCCGCGCCGGACGGCCAGATTGACGCCCTCCAGGATCGGTCGCTGGGTATTGTCGAACCGGAAGGTCACGTTCTCCAACCGAATGTCACCCGCCGGGCGATCATGTTGGAGGGCGCTTTCCTCGGCTTCCTCCTGATGGGCGAACAGCTCATCCAGTCGTCGCACCGACCGGCGGAAGCGGCTGATGCCGCGCCACACGCCGACGGTCCGGGTGAGGGGCTGCACCACCCGCGCTGCCAGCATGTTTGCCGCGATCAGGCCGCCGATCGTCAGTTGCTGGTTGATGATCGCCAGCGCGCCGAAACAGGTCATCAGCACCGTGGTCAGCAAAGCCGCCTGTGTGGCCAGGTGGCTGAAGGCGTCGACCCGGCTGCCGCGGGTCACCGACTGCAGGATCAACCGGCTCTGCAGCTGCTCCCAGCGACCGCGCAAGGTGGCGGTCATGCCGAGCGCCTTCAACGGGCCGCGGCCGGTGACCAGTTGACCGACCAGGGCATCGCGCTGCTGGGCGGCATCCTGCTCTGACGCGCTCGCCCGGTCGACCAGGACCGAGGAGGCCAGGGCCATGGCCAAGAAGACCGGAATCATGGTCAGGAGCAGCCACGCGACCGGTCCGGCGATGACCCAGATCACCAGCAGGAACAGCAGGATGAACGGCAGGTCGACCAGCAGGACGGTGGTCGGACCGGCCACCGTGTCCCGAACCGTCTCGCCGTCGCGCAGCAGGGTGCGCCAACGCGCCTGGGACCAGCTTTCCAGATCCCGTAACGGCAACGCCGCCAGCTTGGCGAACACACGCCGGCTGATCGCCACGTCCACGCGGACCGTCACCAGCTGGATCAGGCGGCTGCGCGCCTGTCGCAGCACGAAGTCGAAGGCCAACGCCATGAGCACCAGAAGCGTCAGCCCGATCAGCGTTTGGTAACCGGCATGCGGCACCACGCGATCGTAGACCTGCAGCACAAAGACCGGGACCGCCAGAGACAGGACATGGATCGATAGGGACAACACGAGAAGCATGGCCAATCGGCCGCCGATCAGGCGCCTCACAACGCCGGTAACCGACGTGTCGGTCGGATCGCCGTCGGACGGCGTAACGTCACCGGTCGTCCGCCGCCGATCGGGACCGGTCGATATCTTCGGAAGCCACGTCAACAGCCGCGCAGGCCGGAGTCTCTCGGCTGCGGCCAGTAGCTCGCCGATCCTCGGCGTCATTCCCCCTGCCTCCCGAGTTCGGTGCCGACCTGGCCTTCCAGTATGCGCCGCAGGTGCATCGCCACGACCGGATCGTCCGGCGCGCCGGCCGCAAGCTCCTCGAATGCGCCGCGGGCGGACGGATCGCCCCGCGAAAGGAGCGAGAACGCGTGGGCGTAGTCGGCCAGCCGGTCCTCGCCGGCGCCCGGCTGTACCGGCTCGTAGACCTCGACGTCCTGTTTCTTGCCGCGGAGGAGCAGCGTACCCAAGGGCCGGAAGGCGATGCCGACGGTCTGCTCGACGGTGCTCTTCGCCACACAGACGCGTGTACCCAGCAGCTTGTTGGCCTGCTCCAGGCGCGCCGTCATGTTGATGGCGTCGCCATGGGCGGTGTAGTCGAGCCGCCGCGCCCCGCCGAAATTGCCGACGACCACCGCGCCGGTGTTGACGCCAATGCGCGTGACGCCGAATGCCAATCCCTGGGCGTCCGACCCCTCGCGGAAGGCTTGGCCGAACCGGTCGATGTCCCTGGCGCATCGGACGGCGCGGCCGGCGTGATCCGGCAGGTCGACCGGCGCGCCGAACATGGCGTGCACCGCGTCGCCGACGATCTTGTCGATGGTGCCGCCGTGGCGGATGACGATCTCGCACAGGCCGTTCAGATAGGCGTTGAGCGCGGCGACCAGCCGGGTGGGCTCACTGCCTTCCACCATCGCGGTAAAGCCCGCCAAGTCGGTGAAAAGGAATGTGAGTTCGCGGGTCTCGCCGCCCAAGCGCAACCGATCCGGATCATCCTCCAACTGCTGGACCAAACCTGGGGACAGGTACTGGCCAAACGCCGTGCGTATCTCCCGGCGCTTGCGTTCCTCGCGTACGTAGTTGGCGTAGGCCAGGAAGGCAAAGACGGCGCCGGCCGCCAGCGTCGGCAGCGTGGCGTCGATCAGGTGAGAAAGCTCGAAGAACCCGTAGACGCTGATCGTCCAGACGATGCCGATGGCGCAAAGCAGTGCCACAAGGCTGACACCGGCGCCGGTCCGCGGAACCAGGAGGATCAGCAAAGCGCCGGCCGCCAACGCCAGGCAGAGTTCTAGGCCCAGGGCGTAGGGAGGCTGGGACAGGACATCGCGGGCGAGAACGGAATCGATCAGCTGCGCATGGATTTCGACACCGGCAACCGACTCCGACAGTGGCGTCGCGCGAAGGTCGCGCAAGCCGGTGGCCGAGGTGCCGACTATTACCAGCTTGCCGGCGACGGCCTCTGGCGCCACCGTTCCGTTCAGCACGTCGCCGGCGGACAGGTAGATCTCGGGCGTCGGCTCGGCATAGCGCAGCCAGATGCGGCCGGCGCCATCGGTGGGGATCCGATGGTTGCCGACGCTGATGGCCTCGACCCCGGCGCCTTGCCGGTTGCTGTGCACTTCGAAGTAGTCCATGCCCGTGGCGACGCGCAGCATCTCCAGCGCCAGCGACGGATAGACGCTGTCACCGACGCGCAAGATGGCCGGGACGCGCCGGACCAGCCCATCCGGTTCCGGGGTCAGCGTAAAGGTACCAAGGCCGTGGGCGGCCTGCTCCAGAACCTCCAGGTTTGGCAGCAGGTTGGCGTAGGTATAAAGAAACGGCGCTGGATCCTCGCCGAACACCGCCATGGGCGTTTGCCGGTCGCTGTGCGGCCCGGTCGCGACCTGTGCGTCGTTGGTCATGGCGCGCCCGAGGATGACCGGGGCGGCTTCGATCGCGGTGGCCAGGTGGTTGTCGGTATCGGGCAGGCTCAGCAGTATCGCCCGCAGCGCATCGGGCAGGTCCGTGCCATGCAGCCCATAGGCCGGTGGCGATAAGCGATCCGGCTCCGCGAACAGGATATCGAAGCCGATCGCCCGCGCGCCGGCGGCGTCGAGCCGCCCGACCAGATCCGCAATGGTCCGTCTCGACCATGGCCACTGGCCATGGCTGGCGAGGCTGGCTTCGTCCACATCGACGATGGCGACGGCGCCGGAGGCCAGCGTTCGCGGGGCCATGCGCTGCAGGGTGTCGAAGGCTTCGAGCCGCAGGAGCTCCAGCGGGCGTACGTCTTCGATCCGCAGAACGATGATCGCGGCAAGCAGGATCAGGGCGATTACGCGGCTGCTGGCCCAGGCCCGGCGCAGGCCTTGCCGCAGCAGGGCGGGCACGCGCAGCCAGAACGGATCGGCCCTGCGGCCCGCCGAAGACCACGGGGCGGCGAAGCCGCCGACCGGTCCCGTGGTGATGGTGCCGGGTGCGCTTGCCATGTCAGCTCGCCCCCGACCCGCACAGGCCGGCGAGTTCGGCCGGACTCAGGACCACCGAACTGGCCGCATAGATCATCCAGATGTAGGTCAGCGAATGGACCGTCTGGTCGGCCAGGAAGCTGATGAAGTACAACGGGCTCGTGATCCGGAGGCTGAGCGTGCCGTCATCAGTAGGTTCCAGTATCGACCAGCTGTGACGGGTTTCCACCTGGGTCTTTGCGTAGTCGCAGCCGTAGTGGACGGCGAATTCGACGACCAGCAGGTAACCGACGGCCAGTATCGTGCCGGTCCCGACCGTCACCGGCAGCCAGATCAGCCAGGCGAGCAGGCACGACGCGCTTAGCCCGACATGGGTGCCGGCGTGCAGCAACCCACCCGGGTGCAGGAACTTGCCCTTGTTGTTCACCTGATAACGCGTTTGCAGGGGCCCGTCGGCGGCCAAGTGCTTGATGAACAACATGGCCGCCAGAACGGCAAAGGCCTGCATCATCTCGGGTCCACAGATGATGGGCTGGGCGTCCGGCATGGATCAGCCCCCAGCCTGCCGTTGCAGCGAACGCTGGAAGGGCCGGACACGGTGATCTCCCGACAATCCCGCGGGCAGCTGCTCAACTGATAATGATAAACCGTTGGCCATGAAGTCGACCTAGGGGTGTGTCGAAGGACAGACCCGATACCGTCCCTGATCTTCATTAATAACGCGTTTATGATCAAATAATCTGGTGACGTTTACCAATAAAAATTAAAGCATGATTAACAATGATCGTGCGATGCTGTATCGGCAAGAATGCGTCCTGGAGACGTTAATAATGACTGATGCTTTAGCCGCTTCACCGTCCGCGAGTGTTGGCACTCAGGAAATCCCGCAGATCGCCGCCACCAACGGTCTGGTCCAGGTATCCGGCGATCCGGCCGCCCTATTGCGCGCCAATTTCGTTCGCGCGGGCGACGACCTGACCATCGTTGGTCCCGAGGGGCCAATTGCGCAGGTGGCGGGGTACTTCGTCTCCGGCGACCCCGCGGATCTGGCGATCGGGGGTGCGGTGCTTCCCGGCCACACCGTGGCGATCCTGGCCCGCGAAAGCATTGGCAGACACGTGGCGCATCGACCCGACCCGGACGGCGCACATCTGCGTGACGGTGCCTCCGACGACGATCCGGGCAGTGCGCCTGAGGCGAACGCCTTCGGCGGCGCAGTCAGCCCCCCTGCCGACGCCG
>JANQIU010000078.1 GCA_028281985.1 Alphaproteobacteria bacterium
AGCAGCTGGACGAGATGGAGGCGACCGGCCTGGTCGAACGCCGGGTGCTGAGCACGCGGCCGGTGGCCATCGCCTACGAGATCACCGCGTTCCGCACCACGGCCCTGGACTTCCTCGCCCGGCTGAAGGGCTGGGCGGAAGCGCAGGGTGTCTGACCCCGCCCCAAAGGCCCCCAACCCAAAGGACTTCGCCACGCCATGAGTTGGAACCCCGCCATCGAGCCCGACTGCCCGCTGGCCGGCAGCCTGGACGCCATCGAAACCGAGATCGTACCGCGGGCCCGCGACATCGGTGATTTCGAGGTGCGGCGGGCCCTGCCGGCACCGCGGCGCCAGCTTGTCGGACCGTTCATCTTCTTCGACCAGATGGGGCCGGTGGAGTTCCTGACCGGCCAGGGGATCGACGTGCGGCCGCACCCGCATATCGGCCTGGCGACGGTGACCTATCTGTTCAACGGCGAGTTCCAGCACCGGGACTCGCTGGGTACCGACCAGATGATCTACCCCGGCGAGGTCAACTGGATGATCGCCGGGCGCGGGGTCACCCATTCCGAGCGAACCAGTGCGGCGACCCGCGGTGCGCCGCACCCGCTGTCGGGCATCCAGACCTGGGTGGCCCTGCCGGATGCCCATGAGGATACGGCCCCGGCTTTCGAACACCATGGCAAGGACGCCCTGCCGCTGATCGAGGGCGAAGGCAAGACGGTCCGGCTGATCCTGGGCCGTGCGTATGGCGAACAGGCACCGGTCCGTACCTTTTCCGACACGGTCTATGCCGACGCGGTGATGCAGCCCGGCGCCCGCCTGCCCCTGCCCGAGGATCACGAGGACCGGGGGCTGTACGTCTTCGACGGCAGCATTGAGATCGCCGGCGAGACCTTCGCCCCCGGGCGCATGCTGGTGTTCCGCCCGGGCGACGCCATCACCATCGCCGCCGGTGCGCAGGGGGCACGGCTGATGATCCTGGGCGGCGAAACCCTGAACGGGCCGCGCTACATCTGGTGGAACTTCGTCGCGTCGTCCCGCGACCGGATCGAGGCCGCCAAGGAAGCGTGGGCAAAGGCCGACTGGGGCACCGGCCGCTTCGACCTGCCGCCCGGCGACCGGGACGAGTTCATCCCGCTGCCCGACTAGCCGGCGGCGCTGATCAGCGAATCCAGTTCTGCGACATCCAGGCGGTAGACGGTGTTGCAGAACTCGCACGTGATCTCCGCCTCGCCTTCGTCCCGGATGGCGACCAGGTCGTGCCGCGGCAGGGTCGACAGGGCGCGCAGGATGCGGTCGCGCGAACACCGGCAATTGGCGGTCAGCGGAGACGGCGGAAACGCCCGCACGCCGTCTTCGTGGAACAGGCGGATCAACAGGCGGTGCGCGGACAACCGCGGATCGACCAGCTCCGCGACCGTGGCGGAGTCCATCAGGATCAACGCCCGGTTCCAGTCTTCTTCCCGGTCCACACCGACCAGGATCGGCTGGTTGTCCGGCAGGCGCTGCAGCATCAGGCTGCCGCCCCGCCAGGCCCCGTCGACCCGGTCGACCGCCAGTTTCAGGCCGGTCTGCAACTGGTCGGACTGCTCGAAGTAGTGCCGCGCGCTGTCGGCCAGCGTCTCGCCGGTCAGGGCGACGATCCCCTGGTACCGCTCTGTATGGCTGCCCTGGTCGACGGTGAACGCCATCGTACCCTGCCCCAGCAGGGCCGCGCCTTCGACATCCTCCGGGATCGGCGTGTCGGCACGGACCCGGGCATAGCCCCGGACATCGCCCGTCGAGGTGACATCGGCCACCAGCGTGCGCACCGGCCCCTGGCCGCTGGCCTGCAGGGTGAAGATGCCGTCGTATTTGAGCGCGCTGGCCAGGGTGACCGCCATCACCACGCACTCGCCCAACAGCCGGGTCACCGGCTCCGGATGGTCGTGCCGGGTCAGAATGTGGTCGAGCACCGGGCCGAAGCGGATCAACCGTCCGCGAAGGCGCGAAAGCTCGATCTGGAACGGCTGCACGGTATCGTCGTCCGGTGCCGCCATTTGGGATGCGTCCATCATACGCCTTTCTAGCCCGCCACGATCCCATTGGGTAGGTGTTTCGACGGGCCAGATCGGCGAAACTTCTTTCTTCACAAAGAGTTATGATGGTTTTACAGACGAACCGGCGGGTGCCGGAAACAGCAGGCTGTAGAGCGCCGGTACCAGGGCAAGCGAGGCCAAGGTGCCGATGGTCAACCCGCCGATGACGACTAGGTTGAAGGACACCCACAACGCTTCCCCCGATATCAGCAGGGGCATCAGGCCGAGCACCGTCGTCGCCTGGGTGACGAAGATCGGTCGCAGGCGCTTCAGGCAAGCCATGCGCAGCATGTCGGCACCATCGCGGCCGGCCGCCTGTTCGGCCTCGATCTGCTCGAGCACCAGGATGGCGTTGGAGACAATCAACCCGATCAGCGCGAACAAGCCGATGGTGGACATGAAGTCGAACGGCGCCTGGGCCAGCACCAGGGCGATGGCCGCACCGGCGAAACAGAACGGTGCCGTCGCCACGACGATCAGGGTCCGGCGCAGCGAATTGAAGCGCCAGACGAAGATCAACAGGATCAGCAGCAAGCAAAGCGGCAGGAACTCGGTGACCGCCGCCGTCGCCTCGGCGTTCTCCTCGATCTCCCCACCGGCTTCCCAAAACGCACCGATCGGCAGCGCCAGCCCGTCCAGCACCGGCCGGATCGCGTCCACCAGTTCCTGGGCCGTCATGTCGGGGTTGCGGGCGAAGATCGTGATGGTCTGCTGCAGATCGCGTTTGTGGACGACCGCCGGCGACGAGCTCCACTCGACCGTCACCAGTTCCGACAAGGGCACCGGCGCGCCATCGACATCCGCCACGGTGACGTCCGACAGCCGTTCCGCAGTGCGGCGGTCCGGTTCGGCCCGCCAGACGATCGGCAGGACATCTTCGCCGTCACGAAGCGTCGACAGATGGGCGCCGTCGGTGATGGCGCTCACGGCCTCGGCAATGTCGGCCCGGCTGGCGCCGGCACGCCGCGCGGCCGCGTCGTCCAATCGCAGCGCCACCCGGAACAGGCGGTTCTCCCACTTGTCGCGCACATTGATGGTCCCGGGTATCGACCGGAAGGCGGCCTGCACCTCGGCGGACAGCCGCCGGAGCTCGGCCTCGCCGGCGCCGGAGATCCGGACCACCGCCCGGCCGGCATCCGTTTCGCCGAGCGAAAACAGCTTCGGTTCCGAGCGAAGCTCCGGAAAGGCCGCCGGTAACTCCCGGTGGAGCTGGGCGGTATAGCCGGCAATGTCGGAACCGCGCTCCAGGCTGACGACCAGATAGGCGCGATGCGGCGCCGGGTCGGGCGGGTTGAGGCCGAGGATGAACCGCGGGCCGCC
>JANQIU010000091.1 GCA_028281985.1 Alphaproteobacteria bacterium
CGCACCTCCGCCTCCCGCAGATCGCTGCGCTCGCCGGCCAGCACGACCTCGCCGCGATCCAGGACCACGAAACGGTCCGCCAGGTCCCGGGCGAACTCGAAATACTGTTCGACCAGCACGATCGCCATCTGCGCGGTCCCGGCCAGATGCCGGATGACCGCTTCGATCTGCTTGATGATCGACGGCTGGATGCCCTCGGTCGGCTCGTCCAGCAGCAAGAGGCGCGGCCGCGTGACCAGCGCCCGGCCAATGGCAAGCTGCTGCTGCTGGCCGCCGGACAGGTCGCCGCCGCGCCGGCGCAGCATCTGTTTCAGGACCGGGAACAGCTCGAAGATCTCCTCCGGGATCATGCGCTTTCGCCGCGGCACGGCAGCATAGCCGGTGCGCAGGTTCTCCTCGACCGTCAACAGCGGAAAGATCTCCCGCCCCTGTGGCACATAGGCGATCCCCCGGGCCGCGCGGGCATGGGTGGGCAACGAGCCGATCTCTTCGCCGTCGACGGCGATGCTGCCTGAGCGGACCGGCTGTACCCCCAGAATGGCCTTCAGCAGGCTCGTCTTGCCGACCCCGTTGCGGCCCAGCACACAGGTCACTTGGCCGGCCGTGGCCGTGACGCCGGCGCCGCGCAGCGCATGGCTGGCGCCGTAGTAGAGATGAATGTCGCTTGCGTTCAGCACCCGTCACCGTCCCAGATAGACCTCAATCACCCGCTGGTCGTTCTGCACATGGTCCAGCGAGCCTTCCGCCAGCACCGAACCTTCGTGCAGTACCGTCACCTTGACGCCCAGGGCCCGAACGAAGGCCATGTCGTGTTCGACCACCACCACGGAGTGCTGGCCGGCGATCTGGCGCAGAAGTTCCGCCGTCTGCTCGGTCTCCGCATCGGTCATCCCCGCCACCGGTTCGTCCAGGAACAGGAGCTCCGGGTCCTGGATCAGCAGCATGCCGATTTCCAGCCATTGCTTCTGGCCGTGCGACAGCGCCCCCGCCCGGCTGCTGCGCTGGTCCGACAGGCCGATCGTCGCCAACACCGCGTCGATGCGCGCCACCCGTTCCGGTGTCATCCGGAAGAACAGGCTTTCCAGCGGCCCGCGTCCGGACCGCAGGGCCAGTTCCAGGTTTTCGAACACCGTGTGGTTCTCGAACACGGTCGGCTTCTGGAACTTGCGACCGATCCCCAGATTGGCGATCGCCGCTTCGTCCATCCGGGTCAGGTCGTGGGTTTGCTTGAAGAAAACCTGGCCGGCATCCGGCCGGGTCTTGCCGGTGACCACGTCCATCATCGTGGTCTTGCCGGCACCGTTGGGGCCGATGATGGCGCGCATCTCGCCGGGTTCGGCCGTGAAGCTCAGGCTGTTCAACGCCTTGAACCCGTCGAAGCTGACCGTGACGCCGTCCACATACAGGACGTCGCCGTCCGGGTCGGGCCATGCGGCGGTCATTGTGCCGCCCGCCCTTCTGCCGCCCGTCCCTCCGCTGCCGTCCGGGCGGGCTGCCGCCGGGTGACCAGGCGCCGGACTTCCTGACCGAAATGATCCAGTGTGCCGACGATCCCCTTCGGCATCAGCAGCGTCACGGCGATGAACAGGCCGCCGAGCAGGAACAGCCAGATCTCCGGCGCGGCGCCGGTGAAGTAGGTCTTGGCATAGTTGACCAGGACCCCGCCCAGCGCCGCCCCATACAGGGTGCCGCGGCCGCCCACCGCGACCCAGACGATGATTTCGATGGAGTTGGCAGGCGTGAATTCGCTGGGGTTGATGATGCCGACCTGCGGCACGTAAAGCGCCCCGGCAATGCCGGCCAGCATCGCCGATACGGTGAACACCACCAGCTTGTAGGTCTCCACCCGATAGCCCAGGAACCGTGTCCGGCTCTCGCTGTCCCGGATCGCCATCAACACGCGGCCGAACTTCGAGGTGACCATGAACCGGCAGATGACGTAGCCGACGGCGAGCGCGATGACGCTGGCGACGAACAGCCCGACCCGGGTGCCGTCCGCCTGCAGCGGGAAGCCCAGGATGTCCTTGAAGTCGGTCAGCCCGTTGTTGCCGCCGAAGCCCATGTCGTTGCGAAAGAACGCCAGCATCAGCGCATAGGTCATCGCCTGGGTCATGATCGACAGGTAGACGCCGGTGACCCGCGACCGGAACGCCAGCCAGCCGAAGACGAAGGCCAGCGCCCCCGGCACCAGCAGGACCATCAGCGCGGCAAAGGCGAAGCTGTCGAACCCGTACCAGTACCAGGGCAAAGCATCCCAATCGAGGAACACCATGAAATCCGGCAGCAGCGGGTCGCCGTACACGCCGCGGTCGCCGATCTGCCGCATCAGGTACATGCCCATGGCATAGCCGCCCAGGGCGAAGAACGCGCCGTGGCCGAGGCTGAGGATACCGCAATAGCCCCAGACCAGGTCGACGCTGACCGCCAGCAGGGCAAAGCACAGGTACTTGCCCCACAGGCTGACCAGATAGGTCGGCACATGCAGCGGATGGTCGGCCGGCACCATCAGGTTCAGCACCGGCACCAGGACCGCCGCCGCAGCCAGGACCGAAAGGAAGACCGCCCCGCCCCGGTCCAGGCGCATCAGCAGCGGCACGTAGCCCGACCCGGTTCCCACCGCCATGGCTCAGGCCTCCGCCGCCCGGCCGCGCAGGGCCACCAGCCCGCGCGGCCGCTTCTG
>JANQIU010000128.1 GCA_028281985.1 Alphaproteobacteria bacterium
TGCGGCATGTTCCGTTGCAGTCGTCAGCGTCGTCGGGGCGAGCCTAGAGCGCGAACGGGTCGGAGGGAAGCGTCCAGCCGTTGCTCAGGATCAGTCCGCGCTCGCGCACCAGGTCGACCACCTTGCCCGCCGCCGCCCCCGGATCGAGCGCTTCGGTGGGCAAAACGATCTCGGGCGCTTCCGGCGGTTCGTAGGGCGAGTCGATGCCGGTGAAGCCCGGTATCTCCCCCGCGCGCGCCCGCCGGTACAGACCCTTGGGGTCGCGCTGCTCGCAGACCTCCAGCGGCGTATCCACGAAGATCTCGATGAAATCCGCGGTCTCGATGCGCCGCCGCGCCATCAGCCGCTCCTCCCGGAAGGGCGAGATGAACGACACGATGACGATCAGCCCGGCATCGACCATCAACCGCGAGACTTCCGCTACCCGGCGGATGTTCTCCACCCGGTCCTCCGGCGTGAAGCCAAGATCCTGGTTGAGGCCGTGGCGGACATTGTCGCCATCCATCAGGAAGGTGTGCCGCCCGTCGGCGAACAGGCGGTGTTCGATGGCGTTGGCGATGGTCGATTTGCCCGATCCGGACAGGCCGGTCAGCCAGAGCACGGCCGGCCGCTGTCCCTTCAGATTGGCGCGCGCAGCTGGTTCCACCGTCGTCGGCTGCCAGAACAGGTTGCCGGCCCGGCGCAGCGGGAAGTCGATCATCCCGGCACCGACGGTGGCATTGGTCAGCCGATCGATCAGGATGAAGCCGCCGGTATGGCGGTTGTCCTTGTAGGGATCGAAGGGCAGAGCACGGTCCAGCGCGATGTTGCACACACCGATCTCGTTGAGCTCGAGATGGCTGGCCGCCAGGTGCTCCAGCGTGTTCACGTCCACCGCGTGCTTCAGGCGGCTGACCGTTGCCCCCGCCATCGCTGTTCCGAGCTGGATGGCATAGGACCGTCCCGGCAGCATCCGCGCATCGTCCATCCACAACAGATGCGCGGCGAACTGGTCGGCGACCGCCGGCGCGGTGTCCGGGCTAGCCAGGATGTCGCCGCGGCTGATGTCGATCTGGTCGGCCAGCACCAGCGTGACCGACTGGCCGGCCATGGCCACGTCCAGGTCGCCGCCATAGGTGATGATCCGCGTCACCGTCGACTGCCGGCCCGAGGGCAGCACCTGCAGCGTGTCGCCCACGGCGATCCGGCCGCCATGCACCATGCCGCTGTAGCCGCGCAGGTCCAGATGCGGCCGGTTGACCCATTGCACGACGAACCGGGCCGGCGCATTGGCCGCATCCTCGGCGACCGTCACCTCCTCCAGATACGGCAGCAGCGGCGTGCCGGTGAACCAGGGCATGCGATCGCTGGGGGCGGTTATGTTGTCCCCGGTCAGGGCCGACACCGGCACCGCATCGACGGTGTCGATGCCGATGCTGGCGGCAAACGCGGTGAACTCCTCGGCGATCGCGTCAAAGCGGTCCTGGGACCAGTCGGCGAGGTCCATCTTGTTGACCACCAGCACCACCCGGCGCAGCCCCATCAGCGACAGGATGTAGGCGTGGCGGCGGGTCTGGGTCAGCACGCCCTGCCGCGCGTCGACCAGCACCAGGGCGATCTGGGCCGTCGAGGCCCCGGTGGCCATGTTGCGCGTGTACTGTTCATGGCCGGGGGTGTCGGCGACGATGAACTTGCGCTTGTCGGTGGCGAAAAACCGGTAGGCGACGTCGATGGTGATGCCCTGTTCGCGCTCGGCCTGCAGCCCGTCGATCAGCAGCGCCAAGTCCACTTCCTCACCCGTCGTACCGAAGCGGCGACTGGCGGATTCCAGCGCCGACATCTGGTCCTCCAGGATCAGCTGGCTGTCATAGAGAAGCCGGCCGATCAGGGTGCTCTTGCCGTCGTCGACGCTGCCGCAGGTGATGAAGCGCAACAGGTCCTTCGACCGGCCGTCGCCGGCCGCCGGGGGCACCACCGAAGAGGCGGCCATGCGGTCGGACATCAGAAATAGCCCTCCTGCTTCTTGCGCTCCATGGACGCCGCCTGGTCGTGGTCGATGGCCCGCCCGTGCCGTTCGGAGGTACTGGCCGCGGCCATCTCAGCGACGATGTCGGGCAGGGTGGTGGCCCGGGATTCGACCGCGCCGGTCAGGGGATAGCAGCCCAAGGTGCGGAACCGGACCCAGCGGTGCTGTGGCTGCTCGCCCTCCTTGAGCGGCAGGCGGTCATCGTCGACCATGATCAGCATGCCGTCGCGTTCGACGACCGGACGCGGGGCGGCGAAGTACAGCGGCACGATCTCGATGCCTTCGGCCATGATGTATTCCCAGATGTCCAGCTCAGTCCAATTGGACAGCGGGAACACCCGGATACTCTCGCCCTTGTTGATCCGGCCGTTGTAGAGGCGCCAAAGCTCCGGTCGCTGGTTGCGCGGATCCCAGCGATGGGCGGCGGTGCGGAAGGAGAAGATGCGCTCCTTGGCCCGGGACTGTTCCTCGTCCCGCCGGGCGCCGCCGAAAGCGGCGTCGAAGCCGTGCTCGCTCAGACCCTGCTTCAGCGCTTGGGTCTTCATGATGTCGGTGTGCACCGACGACCCATGGGTGATCGGGTTGACGCCCTGGGCCAGCCCGTCCTGGTTGGTCTTCACGATCAGGTCGAGACCCAGCTCCTTGGCCCGGCGATTGCGGAACGCGATCATTTCCCGGAACTTCCAGGTCGTGTCGATATGCATCAGCGGGAAGGGCGGCTTCGACGGGTAGAACGCCTTCAGCGCCAGATGCAGCATGACCGACGAATCCTTGCCGATCGAATACAGCATCACTGGATTGCGAAACTGCGCGGCGACCTCGCGCATGATGTAGATGCTCTCGTCCTCGAGCTGCCGCAGATGCTTGTTGGCCGTCATCGGGGACGGCGCGGCGGCAGGTGCTGCGGCGGCGGCCGCAGCCGGTCCAGCCGGGTTGGTGTCCGGATTGCGCATCGTGGACGGGGCCTCCGATGTTTCGGCGATGATCAAGGGTCAAAGAGGGAAGCAGGCGTTGCCAGTGAATCCCCGATTTGACAATGCACGTCTCGACATGCGGCCCATTCGGCCGCGGCAGGGAGCGGTTCGGTGGAACGAATAAAGCCCCAACGGCGGGACGTGGATCGGCGGGCAACCGGATCCTGACCGCGGCAACCTAACGGCTCCAGGCACCACGATCAAATCAATGGTGCAGATGAACTTCGCATTTGCACAAGTTGAAATCGGCGTTGCGTCACTCCAAGCCAATAATAACATTCAATTTTAATCAATTCCTTACCAACATCCTCCAAGCTCTACTTTTCGACAGTGGCGGCTGCCCGGGACACCGGCATCAGAACTGCAGCGCGGCGCCGAACGACACGCGCTGGAACTGGAAGCTGGAGGTGTCGATCGTCGAGTCCTGGTCGACGTAGAGGTACGACAGGCTCAAGCGCAGATCGTCGATCGGGCTGTAGCCGAAGGTCACCTGGCCGCTGAACCGCTCATCCTCGCGGTCCTCCACCAGGCCGCCGGTCGCGGTGGCCGTTTCGAAGATGGATCGCGAATAGGCGAAGGCGGAGCCGACATCGATCTTCGGCGTGATGTCCCAGTCAGCGGTCAACTCGACGGCGTCGCTGGTCTCCAGGGCCGAATCGATCGTCTGCGGCGAGTCGACCGTTCGGCCACCGCTCAGCGCAAGATTGACCTTCGGCGTGATGCGCCAGCCCACATCGAAGGAATAGAACGGAAACGGACCGACGTCGCCGATGCCGGTGACGACCGTCGCACCCACGGCGCCGCCGACCTGAA
The DNA here is from genome assembly GCA_028281985.1 of Alphaproteobacteria bacterium. GTDB lineage: Bacteria > Pseudomonadota > Alphaproteobacteria > DSM-16000 > Inquilinaceae > JANQIU01. The sequence continues at coordinate 3,793 of JANQIU010000128.1, forward strand.
ACGTCGGCGAGAAATCGCGGGTGACCTGGAGGTCGAACCCGAACTGCTCGGACTGGTCCGGCAGCACGTCGTCCACGGCCCGGTTCGGGAACTCGGTCGACTGGTCCGACGTGCCGATCTCCACCGACATCAGGTCGGCCACCTCGTAG
>JANQIU010000164.1 GCA_028281985.1 Alphaproteobacteria bacterium
TCTGGGTCTGTTGGGTGCGTATCCGGCGCTCGTCAAAGCCCAGCCAAACGCCAAAGAGGTTCTGGACAAGCTGACACCCATCCAGGGCATCGTCGGCCTGATAGGCCTCGTCTGGGGCATCTGGTGGCTGATCCGGGCCGTGATCAACCTGAACATCCTGGGCCTCGCCCCGCTGTTCTGGCTGACCTGGCTGGCGAGTGCGCTGGTCATGATGCTGCTCGGGTTCCTGTTGAGCTTCGGTTTGCTGCAACAGGTGGGCGTCATGGGCGGCAGCGCCGGCAAGACCGGGGAACAGATCCGCTCGAAGATCGTCGGCTACCAGGTTCCCTTGGGATTCACCGCCCTGGGTCTGGTCGTCTGGTACCTGATTGTCCGTTTTCTGATCTATTGAGCCCGGCGATCTGAGCTCTGGGGATCCTATCCGATGATGCTGGCCGGTTCCGGTTCGTTCGAACTCACGATCAGCGTGGTTCTGCTGCTGCTGCTCGCGTTCTTCGGCCTCGGGCCGGCCGTGCAGGCGCTGTATCCCGGGCGCGGGGCGCTGGTCGAAAAGGCGGCTCCCGCCGCCGGGGTCATTGGTATCGTCGGCTTCCTCTGGGGCATCTGGGTGGCCATCCGCACGCTGATCGGGATCGGGATGGTCGGCACGGTGCCCCTGGTGTGGCTCTTCATGATGATCGCGGCGTTGACCCTTGCCGCCCTGGGGTTCCTGCTCGGCTACGGGCTGGTCGCCAACCAGCTTCAGGGCAAGAACGAGGCGTTGGCGGCGCGCGGGAACGAGGTTCAGCAACGCATCCGCGCCTTTCAGGTCCCGCTTGGGCTGGTCGCCTTGTTCCTGGCCGGGTTCCACCTGGCCTTGCTGGTGGGTCTGGGTGCGGTGCTCCGGATGATCACCTCGTTCGGGCCGGCCACCGTCCCGACGATGCCGTGACCGCCGGGCAGGCGGAGGGCATCAGACCCAGCCGCCATCGACGACGTAGCTCTGGCTGGTGATTGCCTGTGACAGGTCGCTGGCCAGAAACAGCGCGAGATTGGCCACGTCCTCCGGCATTACATGTCGCGGCAGGCACTGGGATCGCCGTATCCGCTCCAGGTCTTCCTGCGTGAGCCATAGCCTGCGTTGGCGCTCGGTGATGACGGCGCCCGGCATGATGCAGTTCACCCGCACGCCATCGGGCCCGAATGCCCGTGCCAGCGACCGGGTCAGGCCCACGATCGCCGCCTTGGCCGTGCTGTAGGCCGGGGCGACCTCCATGCCGACGACCCAGATGATTGACCCAAGATTGATGATCGAACCGCCGCCCGCTGCGGCCATCAGCGGATGGGCGGTCTGTGCGGCGAAGAATTGGTGGTCGAGATTGACCGCCATGCGATCGCGCCAGTAGTCCGGCGTGACGCCATCGACGGCATGCCGATCGTCGTTGCCCGCGTTGTTCACCAGGACGCGGAGACCGCCGAGGTCGTCGGACGCCTGGCGCACGGCACCCTGCAGCGCGCCGGTATCGCGGATGTCGACGGATCGGTGCCAGGGGCGGGGGGCACCGTCGGCTGCGATCTGATCGGCAAGGATGGACGCAGCCTCAGCATCGAGATCGATGAAGGCCACGCGCGCACCTTGGCCGGTGAGTGCCCGGACGATGGCCGCGCCGATGCCGGTGGCACCGCCGGTCACGAAAGCAACCTGCTCCTTCAAGCTGGGAAAGATCGCGTTCCCGGTCATGACCGTCACCTTCCTGCTCCGCGCGCGGGACGCCCGGGCTGGGGTTTCACGAGCGCCGGCGTCGCGGCCCTAACGTGTCTCCACACCGCCTTTGTTGGAAGGCTCGATGGGCGGTACGGGGTTCAAATGACTATTAGTTTCCACTAATGTTCTGCCGGTTCGTCCGTTACCAATTCCTAATATACCGACCGTACCGTAACGCCCCAGCAAACCCCGTCTGTCTGGTGATCGATTCGCATGAGCGCGCCTCACGCGGCCGATGCGGGGGGGTGCTGCCGCTCGTCGTTCCGCCCGCCGCGGCGGAGTTACGGCGGATCTTCCCACGCCCTTGGCGGAACGTCGCTTTTGGTACCCCTGAATTTGGTGCCGCTGAAACTAGTGCCACTGAAATGGAAGAGGCTGACATGGTGCACGCAACGTCGTTCAATCTCGCAGACTCGATACAATCCGGGATTCGCTTCGTCACAAGTCAGCCTATGGCCGTCATCAAGGCCGGTGGCGGACTGGCAATCCTGCTGTCGGCCATCTTCGTGTTCTTGTCGTATCTGCTCGGGGACTATGCCCTGCGGTTCATGCTTTCGATCGTCTTCAGTGGATTCGATTTCGGCTCGTTTCTGATGATGATCCTGATCGCCCTGGCGTGGTTCGCCATGACGGTGGCGTTCGTTGCCTATCTCGCGCTCACCTACTACCGGCTTGCCGTCGGCCGGGACAGAACCGAACTCGTCTGGCAGCTCGGTTCCGCGGACTCGCCGCTGGTCGGCATTCGTTCCGACGAGTCGCTGATCATCAAAACCGCCTTGAAGCGGATCGTCAGCCTCTGGCCCCTGGTGGTCGCTGCCATCCTGCTGGCCCTGGGCCAGATCACGGGTCTTTATGCGGATTTTGCACGGTTCGCAGGCACCGAAGATGCCAGCGGAGCGGGGTTCCTGTCGTTTATCCTCACCGTGCTGGGCTACCTCGCGCTGGTGACCGGTCTTTGGGCGATTACGCGGGTGTTCCTTTATCTGGCGCCGGTCATCGTGCAGACGGGGCAGGCCGACCGTCAGGCGGTCCGGGCCCCGATCCCCGGGTCTTTTCCGGGGGGTATGACCTCCGCGCCGTTTCTGAAATCCGCAGGGCTGGTCGTTGTCGCCTATCTTCCGGTGTGGCTGATCAACTGGCTGATGGGGCAGATCATGAGCCGCACCGGCGGGAACATCCAGGCCGGCGCCGGGAACCCTTTCGTCCTCTTCCTGGACAGCCTGGTGTCGCTGGCAGCCATTATTCTAGCGATGGCGTTCGTCGGCGGCGCGCTTGCCCATATCTGGCGTGATCGGGCAACTGCGGCCGCCTTCCAATCCCCGACCGCTTAAGCGCCACGCGACCGGGACACGCCACGGCAAGGCTGGGCGGCGCACGACGCCGCCCACGCCCGGGTATGCCCTCAAGACAGCGACAATCCCGATCCGATTGTCAGCATGCAAAATTCCCAGATACGATCGATTGTCGTGATCGGATGCCGGCGGTAAGCTTGCTGGATTGATCCCAATCACCAGGCAGGCGATGTCATGCCCCGACCGCTTTGCTGGCTGCCGGTCTTGGACAACCGTCCCGGCCCCAAATACCTGCGCATCGCCGATGCCCTGGCGGAGGACGTGCAATCGGGCCGTTTGCAGCCGTCGGCGCGTCTACCGACGCACCGCGAGCTGGCATGGGCGCTTGGCATCACCGTTGGGACGGTCAGCCGCGCCTACGCCGAAGCGGAACGGCGCGGCCTCGTGGTGGGCGAGGTGGGCCGGGGCAGCTATGTTCGCGCCGGCGGGCGATCGCCAGCCACCATGGATATGCCCGAATTGGGCGGAGACAATTTGATCGAGATGGGGATCAATCGGCCGCCGGCGCATCTGGCAGCCGATGCCTTCGCGGCGGCGCTGCTGGATCTGTCGCGATCCAACGAGCTATCAGAACTGATCAATTACAGCGCGCACACGGGACAATGGCGGCACCGCGTGGCCGGTGCGGCGTGGATCGCCAGGGACGGCTTCGACGTTTCGCCCGAACAGGTGCTGGTGACCAGCGGCGCCCAGCATGCCATTGCCGCGTCGCTTATGGCGTTCACCGTTCCCGGCGATACGGTTCTCGTCGAAGCCCTGACCTGGTCGGGGTTGCGGGCCGCGGCGGCCCTGTTGCATCTGAATCTCCGCGCCGTGGAGATGGACGACGAGGGCATCGTGCCCGATGCCCTGGCGGCCGCCCAGCGGGCGACCGGTGCGCGCCTGCTCTACACGATGCCCACCGTGCACAACCCGACGACGGCGGTGCAAAGCGAGGACCGGCGCCGGGCGATTGCCGCGCTGGCCCGCCAGGCGGACCTGACGATCATCGAGGACGACGTCCACGGTTTTCTGCAGGCCGACGCGCCGCCGCCGCTGGCAGCCTTTGCCCGCGAACGGACGATCTTTGTGACCGGGGCATCGAAAAGCGTATCGCCGGCGCTGCGTGTGGGGTTCACGGCGCTACCCGACAACCGCCTGGGCCGGTTCAGCGCCGCGGCACGGGCCAACAACTGGATGGCGCCGCCCTTGATGGGCGAGATCATGGCGCGCTGGATTCGCGACGGCACCGCGGCGGAGTTGGCCGAACGGATCCGGGCCGATTCCGCCCAGCGCCAGAGTGTTGCCCGCGAGATGCTCTCCGGCCAATGCTATCGCGCCACCGACAGCAGCTTTCACATCTGGCTGTGCCTTCCGGATCGTTGGCGGCCGGGGGAGTTCATCGAAGCCATGCGCGAACGGGGCGTGTCGGTGACCCCGCCGGATCTGTTCGTGCCGGGCCGGGCGGAAGCGCCGCGATGGGTTCGCGTCGCGCTGTCGGCAACCCGGACATTCGATGAATTGCGCCGCGGGCTGTCGATCGTCCGGGATCTCCTGAACCGGGATCCCGTGCCCGTGCTTGCAGTTGCGTAAGGCCGGAAAAGCGGCCGTCCAGCAAAGAGGCAACAACGGTGAACATCCTGTCGATCCAATCCTCTGTCGCCTACGGCCATGTCGGCAACAGCGCGGCGACGTTCCCGCTCCAACGCCTGGGGGTGGCGGTCTGGCCCGTGATCACGGTGCATTTCAGCAACCATACCGGGTACGGCCAATGGCGCGGCCCGATCCTCAATGCCGGCGATGTCCACGACGTGGTCTGCGGCATCGACGAGCGCGGCGTGCTTCCGGACTGCGACGCCGTGCTGAGCGGCTATATGGGTGACGTCAGCCTGGGCGAGGTCATCCTGGATGCCGTTGGCCGCACGCGGGCGGCCAATGCGGCCGCGCGTTACTGTTGCGATCCGGTGATGGGCGATGTCGGGCGCGGTTTCTTCGTCCGCCCGGGGATCCCGGAGTTCATGCGGGATCGGGCGGTACCCGCGGCCCACATCATTACCCCGAACCAGTTCGAGCTTGAGTTCCTGACAGGCCAGTCCATCGGCAATATGGACACTGCCTTGAGCGCGGCGCATGCGGCGCGGGCGCTGGGCCCGGACCTGGTGTTGCTGACCAGCCTGTCCCGGGCGGACGGCCCGACGGACAGTATCGAGATGCTGGCGGTGTCCGGGGAGGGAGCCTGGCTGGTTCGGACGCCGCTGCTGCCGATCGCCGTCAACGGTGCCGGCGATATGACGTCGGCACTGTTCCTGGCGCATTTCCTGCGGACCGGCAGCCCGGCGACGGCCCTGGGCAAGACCGCCGCATCGGTCTTTGCCGTGCTGGAGGAAACCCACCGCCGGTCCGCCCGCGAGATCCAGCTCATCGCCGCCCAGGACGCGATCGCCGATCCCGACGATCGGTTCGTCGTGGATAAGGTGACCTGACCGGTTTCACCGGATGCGAAATCAGTGCGCTTTTTCAGGTAGTTAGACGGCGGCCCGGCGTTCCCTTATCCACACGGGCGGAATCGATCAGATTTCGCCTTCCGCGTGCATATTTTGTCACCGATCCTCCGAAAAAGCGGTGATGCAAACCTGCAAACCATTGATATAAAACCAGCAATGGCTAGGATCGGGTTCTCTGATCGAAGATCCGCACCGTGGCGTTGCCTGACCGCGGCACTTATGTCCACCACGTTATCCACAGCATGATTCGATCGGTTTGACTTGACGTTGACGAGCGCCGCAGGGCGACTCACCACCGGATTGGGGTCGCCAATCCTTCGGAGGTTCCGTGCCGGAAATCGCCGTCACCCTGATCCTATTGTCGGCGGCGCTGACCGCGGCCGGTTTGCTGCAGGTCCTGGCCAACCGGGTGTCGCTGCCGCATTCGGTCCTCCTGGCGGCGCTGGGGGTCGGTCTGGGCCTCCTGACCGCCTCGGCCGACGGAATCGGCGGCTGGCCGATCGTCGGCGTTCTGGCGGACGAGGTGGGGCAGATCGATCTCGGCTCCGATCCGATGCTCTATGTCTTTCTTCCTCTATTGCTGTTCCAAGCAGGATTGACGATCGATGCCCGGCGGCTGTTCGACGATATCGCCCCGGTTCTGATGCTGGCGGTCGTTGCCGTCGTCGTCTGTACCGCAGCCGTCGGGATCGCGGTCTGGTTGGCATCGCCGCTGGGGCTGGTGACCTGCCTCATCCTGGGGGCGATCGTGTCGACGACCGATCCCGCCGCCGTCGTCGGCGTGTTCCGCGATGTCGGAGCCCCGCGACGGCTGACGATCCTTGTGGAGGGCGAGAGCCTCTACAACGACGCGGCCGCCATCGCCCTGTTCGCCGTACTGCTCGGGTTGTTGTCGGCGGGTGGCGCCTCGGCCGGGATCGGAACGGTGGTGACCTTTCTGGTCCAGTTCGTCGGCGGTTTGGCCTTCGGCTACGCCTGCGCCTGGGCGACCGGCTCGCTGGTTGGCCTGATGCGCGGCCTGCCCTTGGCCGAGGTGACCCTGTCGGTGGCGCTGGCCTATGTGACCTTCGTCGTTGCCGAACATGTGCTGGCCGTATCCGGCGTGACGGCCGTGGCCACGGCGGCCTTGGTCCCCGGAGCGACGGCGCGGGTCCGTGTCTCCAACCGGCCCTGGCAGCAGATGCTCAATGTCTGGGAGCAGATCAACTACTGGGCGACGGCATTGATTTTCATCCTGGCGGCGATGCTGGTCCCGACCCTGATCGCCGACGTCACCTGGGAGACGGTCGGCCTGGTCGCCCTGGTGGCGGTGGCGGCTTTGGCGGCGCGCGCCGTGGTGCTGTTCGGTCTGATGCCGGTGCTGACGGTGTCCGGGCTCTCCCAGCCGGTGACCCGGTCCAACAAGCTGGTCATTCTCTGGGGCGGCCTGCGCGGCGCCATCACCTTGGTCCTGGCGTTGGCGGTCACTGAGCTGCCCAGCCTGCGCGCCGACGAGGCCCGGATGATCGGCGCGCTGGCGGCGGGCTTCGTGCTGGTGACGCTGGCGATCAACGCGCCGACCCTCCGCGTGGTCATTCGGCTGTTGCGGCTCGATAAGCTATCGCCAGTCGAGGCGAGACTGCGTGACCGGGCGGTGGCGATGTCGATGGCGGGGGTTGTCGACAAACTCGCGACTGCCGGCCGGGATCTGCATCTGGAACCGCAGCTGTCACGGCAGGTGATCGATGGCTATCGGGACCGGATCGACGCCGGGGGCGAAGCGGATCTGGAGGTCCTGACGGCGGACGAGCAGATCCGCGTGGCACTGGTCATCGCCACCAACCGGGAAGAGGAACGCTACCTCCACCATTTCGGTACCAAGGGTGTTTCCCGGCGCACGGCGGTCACGCTGCTGGCCAAGGCGGGCCGGCTGCGGGACGGCGCGAGGGTCGGCGGCAGCGAGGCCTATCTGGTGGCGGCCAGGGACAGTCTGCAGTTCCGCCTTGCGTTCCGCGTCGTCCACGGCCTCCAGCGGGTCATCGGCTGGCAGCGACCGCTGGCGGAACGCCTGGCGGACCGATTCGAGTCGCTGACCATCACCCGCATGGTTCTGGTCGAGCTGTGCCGCTTTGCGGACGCCACGCTCTCCGGGCTGGTCGGGCGGTCAACCGCCAGCGCCGTCGAGGCGCTTCTGCGCCAGCGTCTGGAAAGCGCGGTCCAGGCGTTGGATGCCCTTCGGCTGCAATATCCGGACTATCACGATGGTTTGCAGACGCATTTCCTGCGGCGGGCGGCGCTGCGGATGGAGGAGGCGGGATACCGAACCCTGTTCGAGGAAGCGGCCATCAGCGGCGAGATCTATGGCGACCTGATGCAGCGCGTCCGGCGCGACTGGGACACCACGGCCGACCGGCCGGCGCTGGATCTGGGGCTCGACACCTTGCAACTCGTCCGTCGCCTGCCGTTTCTCGACGGATTGCCTGAGGAGGAGATCCGCGGCTTCGCGGACCTGCTCCGGCCGCGCCTGGCGGTGCCGGGCGAGATGCTGGTGGCGCTCGGCGAACGGGCCGATTCGGTGTTCTTCGTCTCGTCCGGTGCGGTTGAGGTTATGCACCCGCGACACGGGTCGATTCTGCTGGGCAGCGGGGACTTCTTCGGCGAGCTGGCGCTTCTATCCCTTCGCCGGCGATCGGCCGATGTCCGCGCCATCGCCTATTGCCGGCTCCTGGTGCTGCAGGGGCGGGACTTCCGACGTTTTGCCCGCACCCATCCGCGGCTGCGGGCGCATATCAGGTCGGTGGCCGAAGCGCGGCTCGAAGCCAATGGTCAGGGCGACGCTGCTGCGGAGCGGCAGCGCATCACCGGGTCGGACTGAACGGCCGGGCTAAGCGGGCTGCCCCAAGCCGGCCCGGTCAGTCGGTCCAGGCGCTGTGGCCGTAGATCGAGTAGGGTTGACCCTGTTCGCCGGTGCCGGAATAGGCAACGCGCTTGGCCCGTTCGAACGCCGCATTGAGACGCTGCTGGCGCCTTCGTTCCCGGCCGTTCCGGTGCACGGCGACGGCGAGAAAGGCCAGAGCTACCACACAGGAAGCCAACACCAGGAGGAGAACGATACTCACGGCCGACCTCTCGTGACGGATCGATTGGCGACGGCTGTCGTAGCTGTTGGTTAATAGAAGCGCCGACCAGGAGCCGAGTCAAAGACCGATTCGCGAGGCGAGAAAGAGCGGTCGATCAGGAAGAACCATGGGCTGACACCAGCTCGGCCAGGCGGCCGCGGGCGGCCCGCGCCAGTTCCTGGATGGCTGCATCGACCTCCAGCACCGCTGGCGTTCCCAGCCGCCGTGCGACCGCGATCATCAGCCCGGTGGCGGTCAGGCCTTCCAGGGACAGGACCAGCGGCCATCCGTGGCGCTCCCGGTAGTCGGTGACCATTCGGGACAGATTGCCGCGGTCCTGGTCGTTCATCGGGCCGACCAGGGCCTGGACCATGGCCATGTCCGCCAGCGGATCGGGCTGGGCGCTCAGCAGCGCCGTCCGCTCGGCCTCGGGCGCGTCGCGGATGATGGCCACCATCACGTCGTGCATGACGCCGATGGATGAGAAGGGGCGGCAACCGGCTGCCTGCGCGACGATCCACGGTGCGTCGGGAAACAGGTCCTGCAGGGCATTCTCGAAACGCCGCCGCGACATGCCATTCAGGCGGTCAAGCGAGTAGGGCCGGGAGGCCACGGGCGGAATTCCTAACGGTTGGGCAGGGGCACGGTCATCTCCGCGCCGCCGAACTCGTGCACGTTGTCATGGGCGCGGACGGTGACCGATTCGATGCCGGGCGGCACGACAACACCCGACAGGCTGCGCGTGAAAGGCTGCTCGTTCTCATGGGGATGGAGGAGCGTGCGGGTCCCGAGGATGGTTCCATCCGGTGCCACGACTTCCCATCGGTCGGCGTAGTGATCCCAACCCGTGTCGGCATGGGCGACCGTGACACTGAACCGGTAGACGCCTTGTGACTGTTCACTGACGGTCACGTCGATCACGTCGGCTTCACCCGCCGTCGCCCAAGGCGTCACGGACGTCAAACCGAGAAACAGGAGTGTCACCAGCCAGGCACGCATCACTCTTGACCTCCCCTTACGCCGCAACCGGGCGGGCGTGCAGGTACTCCTCCAGCCGCGCTGCACCGTCTTCCGGTATCTTGAGACCGACCTTGGTCCGGCGCCACAGGATATCTTGCGCGGTCCGTGCCCATTCCTGCTGCGTCAGGTATTCCACTTCGCGCGAATAGAGGCCCGCGCCGAAATGCTCGCCCAAGTCGTCCAGGGACGTCGCACCGCCCAGGAAGGTGTCCGCCAGCGTTCCGTACAGCCGGGCATACCGCCAGGACAGGTCGTCGGGCAGGAAGGGGTAGCGGCTTCGCAAACCGGTCAGGAACGCCTCGAAGTCGGCACCGGCAATGTCGCCCCCCGGAAGCGAGGCCGAGGCGGTCCAGGCAGCACCCAGGCCGTCGAAGAACGGCGCCAGGCGCTTCATGGCATGCTCGGCCAGGCGCCGGTAGGTCGTGATCTTGCCGCCGTAGATGGACAGCAGCGGCGGTTCACCGGGCTTGCCCTCCACATCGAACATGTAGTCGCGGGTCACCGCCGACGGGTTGCTGCTCTTGTGGTCGTCATAGAGGGGACGGACGCCGGAATAGGCACTGACGGCGTCGGCCGGCGAGATGCTACGGGTGAAGTAGGCGTTGGCGGCATCGCAGAGGTACTGGACCTCGTCATCGGCGATCGCGACGGCCCCCGGGTCGCCCTCATATGGAATGTCGGTGGTCCCGACCAGCGTGTAGTCGTGTTCGTAGGGGATGGTGAAAACCACCCGTTTGTCCGTGTTCTGAAGGATGTAGGCGTGCGGCCCCTCGTAGATCTTGGGCACGATGATATGGCTGCCTTTGACCAGCCGCAGGTTCTGGGCCTGGTTGTTGCCAAGGCCCTGTCGCAGGAAGATGTCGACCCAGGGTCCGGCCGCATTGACCACGGCACGCGCCTGAACGGCCCGCTCAGCGCCGGTTGTCGTATCGCGCAGGGTTGCCTGCCAAAGGCCGTCACGCCGCTCCGCCCGCCTACATTCGGTCCGCACCAGGATTTCGGCCCCCTTCTCCTGGGCATCCATGGCGTTCAGGACGACCAGCCGGGAATCCTCGACCCAGCAGTCCGAGTAGGCGAACCCTTTGACCAGATCCGCGTTCAGGCTCTCGCCCTCGAGCGTCTCGCGCAGTTTCAGCGTCTTGGTGCCGGGCAGCGTGGCGCGGGAGGACAAATGGTCGTAGAGGAACAGGCCCATCCGGACCATCCAGGCCGGGCGTAGGAGCTTGTTGTGCGGCAGAACGAAGCGCATCGGCCAGATGATGTGCGGGGCCGCCTTCAGCAGCACTTCCCGCTCGGCCAGCGCCTCGCGCACCAGCCGGAACGCGTACATCTCCAGATAGCGCAGCCCGCCATGGATCAGCTTCGAGGAGGCGGAAGACGTGGCGCTTGCCAGGTCGTTCTGCTCGCATAACAGGACCTTGAGGCCGCGCCCGCTGGCATCCCGTGCGATCCCGGCACCGTTGACGCCGCCGCCAACGATGAGCAGGTCGAACACGGTCTCAGTGCTGGCCATGACAATCTCCCTCGGTGCCCAAAGCGTCCCCGGACGACCCCGCGCCGAGGCTGCTCTGCAATCCGGCCGTTGTTTTGCCGGACTCTTAGCAGCAGGTTAGGCCTCAAGCCATGGTCGTGCAAAGGCAGCTCTCTATGCGTCTGGCGCAACGCGGCGCCGCCCTCCTGTCGGTGGGAGTCACGGCCGGCGTGCTGCTGGCGGCGACTGCCGTTTACCTGTCGCCGGACGTGGCAATGCGCCTGGCCGTGCGGGATCTGTGGTCGAACGGCGTCTCGGTCTCCGATGTCGAGTTGGTCGAGCTGAGCCCGACCCGATTGGTGCTTGAGCGGATCGTTCTGGGTGACGGGGGGGTATCGATACGGCGCCTGACGGCCGAGGGCGCGCTGGCGGCGTTGCCGGAGGGTAATCCGCTCGCCAGGCTGCAGGTGGAGGGTTTGACGCTTGCCGGCAGGTTGGATGCGGATGGGACCCTTTCCGTTTCCGGCCTTCCCTTGGCGGACGACGACCGCAGGGACAGCCGCAGTGCCTTGCCGGTGTTGCCTTTCCAGGAACTGGAGATCACCGGGGGCGCGATCTCCCTGGCCACACCATGGGGCGATGCGGCAACGACGCTGAACGGCATTGCCCATGCTTCAGCGACCGACGGTCTCCGGTTCCAAGGCCGGGTAGGGGGACAGGTCGGGCCAGTTGGATCCGTTTCGGCGCTGATCGATGGACGTATCGAGCCGCAGGGCCAGTTCTCGCTCGGGCTGGATCTGGGCAGCGCCGACCCGGCGATTGGGGGGGTGTCGGCCTCTGGCGTGTCCGGCTGGGGGCACCTATCGGGGCATTTGTTCGAAGACGCGCGCCCGGTCCTGTCGATGCAGGCATCAGCGCCCCTGCTGACCGTCGGGTCCCTGTCGCTGGCGGAGGTTGCGGTGACGGTCAGCGGCCCGGTGGACGCGCCCGAACTCGCGGTGCTGCGGGCAGCGCAGCCGGACACCGGTACGGCGTTGCGGGCCGATCTGCTTGTACGCGACGAGGACATCCGGCTGGAGGCCGAGATCCGGACCGACGATGTGAGGGCGCTGGCCGCTACAGCCGGCGTGGACCTGCCGCTGACCGGCGGCATGCGATTGCAGGCCGATGTGGCGCTGCCGGGCGATACCCTGGCTTCGGCCTTGGACCCCTCATCTGCGTCAGCCACCGGTAGCGCAGCGTTGCGCTTGGAAGGAGTGGACTGGCCGGACCGGATTGCCGACGGTGCCCTGGAGGCAACGGCGGCCTTGGATTGGCGCGATGGGCGTCTCGCCGTCACCGGCGATGCCCCCTGGCTGTTGGCGGTCGAGACGTTTCGCGGCGTGACCGGGCCCGCCCTGGGCAGCATCGGCGACGGCGGCGCCGGGGGGCCGGTTTTCCGCATGTCCTGGCGGGATGACGGCTGGACGGCGGACCTGGAGACGGCCGTCGCCACTGTTGAGCCCTTTGCCTGGGATGGGATGACCCTATCGGTGCCTGGGCTTTCGGTGGAGGGCCGGATCTCACCAGATCTGACCAGGTTGACGGTCGCCGCCAACGTGGCTTTGGAGGGACTGCTTTCACCCGACGTCGTGGTTGCGGCCGGGGAGGTGGATGTTGCCGGGGTTCTCGAAACCTCCGACCAGGGGTGGCGGTGGTCGGCGACCGGTTCGGGGTTTGCGCAGGCGGCAGATCTCGACCTCTTTGGGCTGACCTTCCCCGATGGTTTGGCGCTCGAGATGGCGCCCAACCAGGGCGATCCCTGGTTGACGGTGGATGGCGGGCAACGTTGGCGGCTCGCCGGGGAACCCAGGATCGACGGCGACCGGCTGGTTCTTCCCGACGGCACCGGCCTTGGGGTGGCTTGGCCGGAGATCAGCTTGGCATTGGCCGGCACTGCCGGCCAAATCGAGTCGATGACAGCCCAGTTGGCGGACGGCGCGATTACGGCGACAGCGTGGGGTTGGGCCTTTGACGGCGTTCACATGGATGCCGGACTGGCCGACCCCAGTACCGGGGCCATAGAAGTCGCCCTGGACCGGATGCGGGCCAGGCCGCTCGCCGACCCCGCCCCGGTGGTTCCACTGGTGCTTTCCGGCCTGATCAGAGTCGAGGAGTTGCAGGAAACGCTGGTGGCCTCGGGTACCGGAACGGCGACAGGTGCCGACGGCGACCTCCGGATCAACTGGTCGGGGCGCCACGAGGTGGCGTCTGGTGTCGGCGGGCTGACGGCAACGCTGGAACCGATGTCGTTCGCCGTCGACGGCCTGCAACCGGCGGCCCTGTCCCCCTTGGCGGCCACGCTACCGGTCTCTCAGGTTTCCGGTGTCGTGGATGGGACGCTGGTGGCCGACTGGACGGAGACAGGTCAGGGCACAGGCGGTGATCTGCGCCTTTCCGGGGTCGGCTTCAGCGTGGCCGGCATACCGGTGTCGGGCGTTTCCGGCGATCTGACGGCGACGTCGCTGGCCCCGTTGCGACTGCCCGCCGGGCAGCCGATCTCGGTCGGCAGCATCGACCTGGGCATACCGATGACCAACGGAGCCATCGCCGTCGGGGTCGACGCGGACGGGGCCATCGTGATCGACGAAGCCGTTTTCGACTGGGCAGGGGGAACCGTCGCCGCCGAACCGTTCGTGATTACCCTCGACGGGTCTGATCAGGCTGTCGTGGTGGCGGCGGAAGCCGTGAACCTGTCGGCGCTTTTCGAAGCCATCGGCCTGCCCGAGCTTTCGGCGACGGGGAGCCTCGACGGACGCATCCCGGTTCGCCTTGGCGCCGACACGATTTGGATCGATAACGGATTCTTGGAGAGTACGATCCCGGGAGCGATCCGTTACGTGCCTGAAGAGCCGTCAGCAGCGACCGAGGCGGGCGTGACCCTGCTTCTCCAGGCGTTGCGGGATTTCCGATACGAGTCCCTGTCCATGACGCTGAACGGCGAAACCGGCGGGGAAACCGACATCGGTTTGCGGATCAGCGGAGCCAATCCCGAACTGTACGACGGCTACCCGATCGCGCTTAACGTCAACGTATCGGGCGAGCTGTACGACATCCTGCGCCAGGGGCTGGCAGCCGGCCGCTATGCGCGGCGGGCGGAAGAGTACTATCGTGAACGCATTGAAGGTCAGGCGTTGGAAGACGCCCTAGCGGGGGACAGCCAGTGATCGGCACGACTTTGGACACCCGGTCCGGCAACCGGCGTCTCTGGCCGGCGGCGGCACCAGCTCTAGCCGGCCTATCGATCCTGTTGGCGGCCTGTGAGCCGACGGTGCGCGTGGAGGCCCCCGACAGGCCAATCGAGATCAATCTGAATGTGCGTATCGAGCAGGAGGTGCTGATCCGGATCGACCGCCAGCTCGAAAACGTCTTCACCGAAAATGACGACATCTTCTGACCGCGGGCAGGGGGG
>JANQIU010000176.1 GCA_028281985.1 Alphaproteobacteria bacterium
CACATGCCTGAACATAATCGTCAAATATTGAACATTTTTTTTAAAATTTTTATTCGCTTTGCTTATTTTCTTTCGTTTCATATAGAATCATAATTTTATCGACGGGAACCTCGACCCGCAGCCGCAGATGGTCGACACGTTTGCGGTTTCCGATGACCGGCTGACCTATTCGTTTACCCTGCGCGACGGCCTGGCGTGGAGCGACGGTTCGCCCGTGACCGCGGAAGATGCCGTCGCATCGCTGCGCCGCTGGGGGGCGCGGGACGGCGCCGGCCAGATCCTGTTCGACAGCATCTCAACGATCGAAGCGGTGGATGCGAGCACCTTCCGGATCGTCCTGTCGGCCCCGTTCGAACCGTTGCTGTCACTGCTGGCGAAGACCGGCCCCAACGTGCCGTTCATCATGCCCCGGCGTCTGGCGGAACTGGATCCCGAGCAGCAGATCACGGAGTACACCGGGTCGGGTCCGTTCATCTTCGAGGAGGATGAATGGCTGCCCGGCAGCCTGCTGGTCTACTCCAGGAACCCCGACTACGTGGCGCGGGACGAACCGGCCTCCGGCACTGCCGGCGGCAAGCAGGTGCTGGTGGACCGGGTCGAGTTCCGGGTGATCCCCGACCCCCAGACCGCGGTCCTGGCCCTGCGGGCCGGGGAGGTCGATTTCCTTGGGGCGCCGGCGCCGGACTTCCTGCCGATCCTCGAAGACGACCCCAATATCGCCTTCGGGCTGCGCGGCGAGGTCGGCTCCCAGGGGATGATCCGGCTCAACCACCTGCAGCCCCCGTTCGATACCGTTGAAGCCCGGCTGGCGATGCTCAGCCTCGTCGATCAGGCCAGCATCATGCAGGGGCTGGGGCTCGGCGATTTCGCCGCGGAGTGCTGGGCCGTGTTCGGCTGCGGTGCACCGCTCGACTCCGACATCGCCAGCCCGTCGCGCGATCCGTCCGCAGCCGAAGATCTGCTGTCCTCGGCCGGCTACACCGGCGAGCCGATCGTCGTGCTGCACCCGACCGACAATCCGGCCCTCGACCCGGCGACCCTGATCTTCGTCCAGCAGCTCCGCGATGCCGGTGTCGAGGTCGATCTGCAATCCATGGACTGGGGCACGCTGACCCAGCGCCGGGCCAACCGGGGACCGGTTTCCGAGGGCGGCTGGAACATCTTCCTGACCTCGCTGTCCGGACCGCCGATCACCAACCCGCTTACCCATCCGAGCATCGTCGCGTCCTGCGAAGACGCCTGGTTCGGCTGGCCGTGCGATCCGGAGATCGAAGATCTGCGCAGCCGTTGGCCGCACGCTGCGGCGGATGAAGGCTTGCAGATTGCCGAGACCATCCAGGAACGCGTCTACACCCAGGGCATCTATGTGCCGTTCGGCCAGTGGATGCTGCCCTTCGCCTATCGCCAGGATCGTCTGGACGGCGTTTTGCAGGTTCCGAACCTGACCGTCTTCTGGAACATTGCGATAGCAGAGCAGTAGCGGCCCTTCCCGCTCTACGGGTGCCGAGATTCCTCCATGGCCGATATCCTGGTTTTCGTTGCCCGGCGCACGGCCGGTGCGGTCATCACCTTCGCCGCGGCCTGCGTGCTTGTCTTCCTGCTGTTGGACCTGTTGCCGGGTGACCCGGCGGCCATCATCGCAGGCGACACCGCAACGCCGGAAGCGGCGGCGGCGATCCGCACCGGTCTTGGCCTTGACCTGCCGATGACCGAGCGGTTCGTGCTGTGGATGTCCGGGTTGTTGCAGGGGGATCTCGGTACCTCGTTCTACACCCGCACCCCGGTGGCGACGTTGATCGTGCAGCGCCTGGAGCCGACGCTGCTGCTGGCGGCGATGGCGCTCCTCTGGGCGCTGGCCCTGGCGCTGCCGGCCGGCATGCTGGCGGCCTGGTGGTCGGAGGAACGGTTCGATCACGGGTGGATGCTGTTCACGGCGGGGGCCTACAGCCTGCCGATCTTCGTCGCCGGCTATCTCTTGAGCTACCTCTTCGCCGTTCTGCTGGGCTGGTTTCCCGTCCAGGGGTTTCGCAGCCTGGAGTCCGACCCCTTGGCCGCCTTCTGGCACCTGGTTCTGCCCAGCATCGCGGCCGCCCTGCCCATCACCGCCCTGCTGTCGCGGGTGACGCGCACCAGCTTCCTGGAGGTGCTGGAAGAGGACTTTATCCGCACCGCCCATGCCAAGGGGGCGGGTGGGCGGCGCGTCCTGGTGCGTCATGCGGCGCGCAACGCGGCCGTGCCGATCATCACCACGATCGGTTCCACCCTGGCGATCCTGATCGAAGGCGTGGTGCTGGTCGAAATCGTGTTCAGCATTCCGGGCATCGGCAGCTTGACGGCCGATGCCATCAGGAACCGCGACTACCCGATCATTCAGGGGCTCCTGGTCGTCTTCGCCCTGTTCCACGTCGTCATGAACCTGATCGTCGACGTCAGCTACTCGCTGGTCGATCCCAGGATCCGGCTCCGATGAAGGGGCGCGCGTCATCGGAGCCGGCGGGCGAGCTTGCGCCGGATTGGGAAACCTCGCCGGTCCGACAGCGCCGGTTCGGGGCGGTTGCGCGGCAGGCGGCGATCGGCTTGACGGTGCTTGCCGTGTTTGCGCTGACCGCCCTTCTGGCCCCCTTCATCGTCCAGGACCCACTGGCCATAGACCCGGCGGACCGGCTGCTGCCGCCGGGCGCGGGACACTGGCTCGGCACCGATCATCTGGGGCGCGATGTTCTGGCCCGCACGGTCTATGCGGCCCGGATCTCGCTGATCGTCGGCTTCGGCGCGGCGATCGTGGCGGTGATCGGCGGGATGGTGCTGGGGTTGGGCTGCGGGCTGGGGCGGGTCCTCGACGAATTCATCATGCGGCTCATGGATCTGGCGTCGGTGTTCCCGGCCTTTCTGCTGGCCATCGCGCTGCTGACGCTGCTGCCCTCGGGTGTGCTGACGGTCATCCTCGTCATCGCGATCGGCGACCTGCCGCGGTCGTCCCGGCTGGCGCGCAGCATCCTGCTGTCGTCCCGGTCGCTGCCGTTCGTCGATGCGGCGGTGGTCGCCGGGACGCCGCCGGTGCGGATCCTGGTCCGGCACATCGCGCCGGCGGCCTACGCCCCGGTGGTGGTGCTGTCCGCTTATCTCTGCGCGTCGGCCATCCTGGCCGAATCCGGGCTCAGCTTCCTCGGCGCCGGCACGCCGCCGGAGGTGCCGAGCTGGGGCAACATGATCGCCGTCGGGGCCCGCTACTTCATCGTCGCCCCGTGGGTCGTCATCGTCCCCGGCGTCGCCCTTGCCCTGACGACGCTGAGCGTCACCCTGCTGGCCGATGCCTTGCGGGACCGCCTGGACCCGCGCCGGGACTACGTCCGATGAAGGGCGGCCCGGCTACCGGCCCGGCTACCGGCCCGGCTACCGGCCCGGCTACCGGCCCGGCTACCGGCGCGGTCGACGGAAGCGCCGTCCTGTCGGTCCGCGGACTGGCGGTCTCCTTCCATTCAGCGCGAAGCACGGTCACGGCCGTGGACGATCTGTCCTTTGATCTGCGGGCCGGCGAGACGCTGGCCGTCGTCGGCGAAAGCGGTTCGGGAAAGACGACCACGGCGCTGGCGATCCTCGGGCTGCTGCCCAAACGCCGGGCGCGTGTCGCCGGCCAGGCCGTCTTCGACTCCCGGGTCGACCTGTTGTCCCTGGAAGAGCGGACATTGCAGCGGGTTCGCGGCCGGCACATTTCGATGATCTTTCAGGAGCCGATGACCGCCCTGAACCCGCTGATGACGATCGGCAGCCAGGTCGTCGAGTCGATCCGGCTTCACCATGCCATGTCCCTCCGGGCCGCACGGTCGGAAGCCCTCGACATGCTCGCCGAAGTCGGGCTGCCCTATCCGGCGCTGGCGTTCCGCAGCCTGCCGCATCAGCTCTCCGGCGGCATGCGCCAGCGGGCGATGATCGCCATGGCGATCGCGCCGCGGCCAGCCATTCTGTTCGCCGACGAACCGACGACCGCGCTCGATGTCACCGTGCAGCTGCGGATCCTCGAATTGCTCGACCGGCTGAAGAGCCAGCTTGATCTGAGCATCGTCCTCATCACCCACGACCTGGGTATCGTGGCGCATTTCGCGGCCCGCGCCATCGTGATGTACGGTGGCCGGACGGTGGAGCATGCGGCGGCCGAAACGGTGATCGGCCAGCCCAGCCACCCTTACACCCGCAGCCTTATCGAGGCCGTACCCTCGGCGCATGCCGTGGGGCACCGGCAAGCGGTCGGGGTCCCGGGCCGCGCCGCTGCCGGGGGTAGGTCGCCCCGGCCGCTTCTGGAGGTTCGGGGCGTATCCAAGTCCTACGGTTCGGCGTCCTTCGGGCGCCGCGGCCGGGTAGGGGCGCTGCGGGACGTGTCGCTGGCCATCGCCGCTGGGGAAACGCTGGGGGTCGTCGGCGAAAGCGGCTCGGGCAAGACGACCCTGGGCAGAATCGTCGCCTGTCTTGTGCCGCCCACCGAAGGGGACGTGTGGCTCGACGGTCGCCAGGTCACCGCGATGCGGGGCCGGCGCCTGCGCGACTTCAGGCGCCATCTCCAGGTCGTCCAGCAGGATCCGCACGCCGCCCTGAATCCGCGCATGCGGGTCCGGGACATCGTCGCGGAACCCTTGCGCAACTTCGATACCGCCGACGCCAGAGAGCGGACGCGGCAGGTCATGACGACCCTGGAGCAGGTCGGCCTGGGACCGCAGTTTGCGGATCGGCTGCCGGGCCAGTTGTCGGGCGGGCAGAAGCAAAGGGTTTGCATCGCCCGGGCGATCATCATGCGGCCGAAGCTGATCGTCGCGGACGAGCCGACATCCGCCCTGGACGTCAAGGTCCAGGCGCAGATCATCGATCTCTGGCACCGGCTGAAAAGCGACCTCGGCGTGGCGATGATGCTGATCTCGCACAACATCGCCGTCGTCGCGGCCTTAAGCGAACGCATCGCGGTCATGCACAAGGGCGCGATCGTCGAGATCGGTCCGACGGCGTCGGTGATCGGTTCGCCGCAGGACCCCTACACCCAGACGCTACTGTCGTCGGTCCTGGATCCCTTCGTGCCGCGGCGACAGCCGCCGGCCGTCCCGGATCCGCCGCCCCGGCGATGGCGAACCGCCGCCCCGTGCCCGCAGCCTTTGGCGCAGGCGGCGCAAGGGCCGGCGCGTTGACCGGTGGCCAGCGCACCGAACGGCCGCCGTTCCGGTCATCCCCGCGATATCGATGGAGACCCGTATGACCGACCAGCCTTTCGCGGCGCCGGGCCGCTTCTACCGCGGCAATCTTCACACCCATTCCGACCGGTCGGACGGCCTCAAATCACCGGAGGAGGTCGTGCAGGCTTACCGGCAGGCCGGTTACCACTTCATCGCCATGACCGACCATTTCGAGGCGCGCTACGACTGGCCGGTCACCGATACCAGTCATCTCGACGACGGGGATTTCATCTCGATCCCCGGCGCCGAACTGCATGCGCCCGCGAACTCGATGGGCGACCTCTGGCACATTGTGGCGGTCGGCCTGCCGCCGGACTTCGCCGCCACGGGGCCGGACGAAACGGGGTCGCAACTGGCTGCCCGGGCGGCCGCGGCGGGCGCATTCATCGGCATCGCCCATCCGGCCTGCAGCGGCCTGTCGCTGGAGGATGTCGAGGCCTTGCCGGACGCCCATGCGGTCGAGATCTACAATCATCTCGGCGCCGTCTACATCGACCGCGGCGATGGCTGGTATCTGGCCGAAGCCGCGCTCAGCTGCGGCCGGCGGCTGACCGCCTATGCGGCCGACGACGCCCATTTCAAACCCGGTGACCATTTCGGCGGGTGGGTGGAGGTCAAGGCCGAGAGCCTGGACCGGTCCGCCATCCTGGAGGCGCTCAAGAACGGCCGATTCTATTCGACGCAGGGACCGCGGATCCTGGACCTCCAGATCGGCGCCGCGTTCGTCGACATCGCCTGCACGCCGGCACAGCGTGCCGTGGCTCTGGGCCGGGGGACGAAAGCCGCCCACGCCCACGGGCAGGCCCTGACGCAGTTCCGCCTACCCTTGGAGCGGTTTGGCGACGGCTATGTCCGGCTGGTGATCATCGACGCGGACGGTAAGAAGGCGTGGACGAACCCCATCTGGCTTGGCTGACGGGCCGGTCGGCTGTGCGCTCGCCCGCAGGGGAGCGGGATACCTTGGGGATCTGGGACGAGATATAGGCCGCACCGGCGACGATCAGCACCATGCCGGCGAGTGCCTGGGCCGTCGGCCATTGATCGAGGAACAGGATGCCCAGAAGGGCGGCGAACGGAACGTTGATGTAGCGGAAGGGGGCGATCAGGTCGAGCGGTGCCCGGCGAAGCGCGGACAACTGGGCGAATTGCGCACAGACCGCCAGGGGGCCCATGCACAGGACCGTGGCCATGTCGCTCCCATCCAGTGGCTGCCAGACCATGGCGGCCGGCAACAGCAGGATCCCGAGGCCCAGACCGTTGACGATCAACATGGTTGTCAGGGTCGTCACATAGCGGGAGGCATTGCGGAACAGATAGACCTCCAGCCCCCAGCAGAAGGCGGCAAGCGCGGCCGCCAGATATCCCAGAAGGCTGGAATTGAGAAAACCCGTTGCCTCCGGCTCCGCCGCGACCACCGCGCCGGCAATGCAGACGAAGACGCAGACCACGACGAAGAAACGGATACGGTGCTGATCGATGACCAGAATCAGCAGGATGATGAAGATGCTGTGCGCCGAAAGGATGGCCTGGACATTGGCGATGGGCACGGCCGTCGCCGCATACAGGGTCAGGGTCAACGTGACCAGACCGACCAGCGCGCGGGCGACGTGCCACTTCATCGCCCGGTAATCCAGGAGGCGCGGCGATATCGGGTCGCGGATCGCGGACACCGCCATCAGCGCGATCAGAAAGACGACACCCCCCGCGTAGCGCAGGAAGGCCAGTTGGATCGGATGCGCGCTGACCTGGCCGATCTTCGGCAGGAAGAACATGGAGGTGAGCAGCATTCCGGACGATGTCGAAAGAAGAACACCGGAGGTGATTGCCGCGGGAGTGCCGGAATGGCGCACCGTCAGCCGCCTTTCCGAACCATCGACCTCAATTGATGTAAGACGGCGACGCGGCGTCGTCCGAGCGCAAAAGGGTGTTGTACTTGACGATCCGGTCCATTCGGGAAAGGCCGCCGGCTTTCAAGTAGAGGGCCCCGCCGGCAATGGCCAAATGGGTGATGAAATCATCGTCGTTTTCCCCACTGCGCTGGGAGACCATGACCTGGATACCGCAGGTCTGGGCCACCCGGATCGCCTGCAGCGTTTCGGAAACCGTGCCGACCTGGTTGGGCTTGATGAGCACGGCGTTGGCCAGCCGCTTGGCGGCGCCTTGCCGGATGCGCTCGGCCGACGAGGCGAAAAGGTCGTCGCCGACGATGTGAAGGCCGTCGGCGTGTTGCGCCATGAAGGCTGCCCACCCGGCTTCGTCGGTCTCGGCGAAGGCATCTTCGATGTAGCTGATCGGGTAGCGCGCCAACAGCGCGGCGTAGACCTCCGCAAGCCGGGTATGCGGCATCGGCTTGCTGGCCGGGGGTGCGCCGGTCTCCGCAGGCCAGCCGAACACATATCCCCCGGCCTGGAAGTAGTCCGAGGCGGCCAGGTCCAGGCCAAGCCCGAAATCCCGGCCGGGCTCAAGGCCGGTGCGCAAAGCAGCTTCCAGGATGAAGCCCAGCGGGCCCGTGCAGTCGGCCGCCGCCACCTCGTAGGCGCCCTGCGCGCTGTCGGCCGGCACCACGCCGTTGTGCTGCAGAATGCGGCGCAGTTCCTGGCGCACCGCCATGCCCATCTCCAGCGCCTTCGCCGGCGGCAGGCGGCGCGATGGCAGAAACAGGAACTCGATCCCGCCGACGGCCGAACCACAGGCCCGCGACCCGTCGATCATGTTGAACATCGGCGTGGGCAGATGACCCTGGCCATTGTGGTGCAGGTGTCGAGCCACGGAGACGCCTTTCACGAACGCCCCGGCCTTCGCCGCCGCCATCGATGTGGCTACGCAGACATTGCCGCCCAGCACGGATTTGTTGGGTGTTCCGTCGAGGTCGCAGAGCATCGCGTCGATGGCCGACTGATCGGTGATGTCGGCCCGTCGCAGGGCGGGCCCGACCACGTCGTGAACCGCCCGCAGCGCCGGCTCCACGGCGGTCAGCAGGCCGGCCGCGTCCTGGTCCTCCAGAACGGACGCCTCGTACTGCCCGGTCGTCGATCCCCGCGGGGCGATCGCCCGGGCCGCAATCCCGCTTTCCAGTCGGATGGTGACCTCGATCGCCGGAAGCCCGTTGGAATCGAGCACGGCATGGCCGGTGACGGCGTCGATCTTCATGGTTAAGTCCTTTCCAGTGGTCATCGCGATCAGGCCGGCAAAGCCGGCGCATGGGCGTCGATGACCCGTCTGGCGATGGCTTCTGCGGAAATGCCGTAGGCATCCAGAAGCTCGTCATGCGATCCGGTTTCGGTGAAGCAGTCGGCGATGCCCAGCCGGATCAGGCGTCCGGCACTACCGGACAGGATCTCGGCGATCGCGCTGCCGATGCCGCCGATGACGTTGTGTTCTTCGATCGTCACCACGGTCCGGAACCGCCCGAGAAGCCGGCTGAGTTCCCGCCCCGCCAGCGGCTTGATGCGGACAAGGCCCAGCACGCTTGCCCGTATCGGGCTCCTGCGCTCCAGGATGGCCGTCGCGGCCCGGGCCTCCCTGACCGTGGAGCCGGTCGCCACCAGCAGGACGTCGCCGCCGCCGTCCCAGAAGCGGTAGCCGCCCGCCGCGTCGTAGGGGCCGCCCTCCAGCGCCGGCACCGGATTGCGCGACAGGCGCAGATATGCCGGGCCGGCGGTATCGAGCACGGTCTCCAGCACCGGCCCCACATCGCCGTCATCGGCCGGCGACCAGATCGCCATGTTCGGAACGGCGCGCAGAAAGGCGATGTCAGTAATCGCGTGATGCGGCGCGCCCTCGCGCGATGCCGACATCCCGGCATAGTGACCGGCGATCTTCACGTTGAGCGACGGATAAGCGATCGACTGGATGATCTGCTCGGCGGCCCGGGCGGCCACGATCGCCGCAAAGCCGCAGGCGATCGGCCGGAACCCAGCATGCGCAAGACCGGCCGCCATGCTGATCATGTTCTGCTCGGCAATGCCGACATTCAGGAAGGCGTGCGGATACCGTTCGCCGAAGCGGTAGGAGCGGGTGGAGTGCGAGCAGTCGCCGTCGAGCACGAAGATGTCGGGTCGGGTTTCGGCCAGCGCGATCAGGGATTGGGCAAAGGGGTCACGCATCGGTCCCAGCCCCCCGGCCGAAGTCCCGTGCCAGGCGCGCGGCGTCGGCGACGGAATGCCAGTGCCAGTCGTCCTCCATGTAGTCGACGCCCTTGCCCTTGATCGTATGGGCGATGAGCATCCGGGGCTTGCCGGGGACGAGCGGCCGTTGCAGGGCGTCGACGATTGCGTCGACGTCGTGCCCGTCCACTTCCTGGGTGTCCCAGCCGAAGCTCTGCCATTTGTCGAGCAGCGGCTGCATGCCGACGATCTCGTCCAGCCGGCCGTCATGCTGGATCCGGTTGAAGTCGGTGATCGCGCAAAGGTTGTCGAGCTGCAGGCTGCTCGCGACCAGGGCCGCTTCCCAGACCTGGCCTTCCTGCGATTCACCGTCGCCCAGGATCACGAAGGTGCGGCTGGGCGAGTTCCGCCGTTGCGCGCCCAGCGCCATCCCTGCGGCGACGGACAGACCCTGGCCCAGCGAGCCGGTGCTGACCTCGACACCCGGCGTGAACCGGCTGTCCGGATGCCCTTGAAGCATCGAGCCGATCTGCCGCAACCGCCACTTCTCGTCGGGGGGCAGGATTCCCAGATCGATCAGGATGGCATAGAGCGCCGGCGCCGCATGGCCCTTGGACAGGACCAGCCGGTCCCGGTCCCGCCAGCCGAGATCCGACGGCTCGTAAGCCATGACGCGGTAGTAGAGGCAGACAAGCAGTTCCATGCAGGAAAGCGAACTGCCCGGGTGGCCGGTGCCGGATTCGGCGATCATCTCCAGCGTCGATCGGCGAAGGTCCCGGCATTTGCGCTCCAGCGGCGTTGCCGGGCCGATCATCATGTCCATGGTGTCGCTCCCTTCGATACCTGTGCCTTGGGGCGGCTCCCCGGCAGGCGCGCACGGGGGTGTAGCGCGGCGGCAAGATCGGCCCGGAAGGCCTCGGCCCGGCCCGTGTCCGCGAATTGCACGGGTCCGATCCGCCCGATGGGTGTGGCGGTCAGGGACGGGCTGATCAGCAGGGCGCTGCTGTAGCCATGCAGGTGCTGTGGCTGCACCGCCTGCTCGTCCCAGGACCAGCCGAGGTCATAGACGCCGATGTCCTTGATGGCGTGGAACAGGTGCATCCGCTGGGGGACCGCTTCGACGAGCGGCGTCACGACGCCCCCCGGCCCGATCAGCAGCACCAGCCCCGAGGCGCACCCGGCCAGACCGCCGTTGGTGTCGACCAGGACCGCGTCATCGCACCGGGATCGCCTTGCCGACAGACGCGCAAGGCGCGCCAGGGCGTGGAAGCCCGCGAACTGCCGTTGGGCAAGCGCGTCGGGCGCGAGGCTCAGTCTTCGGTCGGTGAAGATGGACAGCGCCAGGGGACGGTCGGTAACCGCCTGCTCCGGTTTGATCGGGAAGATCGTTACGCAGGCCGAACAGGGCTCGACGAACCCCGCATCCTCGTTTGCTGCAAGGATGCGGAGCGCCGCCGGACCTTCGGGACGGTTGGCGGCAATGACAGTATCGATGCCGTGCATCAGGTCGTCGCCGGACCAGGGGATCGTGAACGCCAGCCGCCGGCAAAGGCCTCCGAATCCTCCGATGAATGTCGTGAGGTCTCCCAGAGGCGCGCGGTCGCCGCCCGCTGCCGGGAGCAGCGGCAGTTCGTCGGCGACCACATGGCCGTAGGCGATGGCGGAGGCGAGCACCGGCACGCCGTCCAAGCACCGTTCCTCGATCAGCGCGCCATTCCGCCATAGCCAGCCGGTCACGACGGCCTCCCGGCGTCTGCACCCGCCTTCTGCAACGGGATCTCGGTCACGATGTCGGACCAGGCCGCGCGGCCGGCGTTGGAGAGATGCTGGAAGCTGTCGACGATCTCCTGGCCCCGTTCGGGGTGGGGAAACACCGTGTCGCCGATCTGCCGGACCAGCGCGACACCCAGCGACGAACTGCACAGCAGGGCGCTGTCCATCATGGCGACCGCCGGGACCGGTACGGACCGTTCCTGCCACCGGTATCGGCCGCTGTCGCAGCAGCATCGCCGGACCAGCTCCCGGGTCAGTCCCGGAAGCAGTCCGTCGGCCACGGGCGGCGTCAGGGCCTCTTCGCCCCGCAGGAAAACCAGGGACGCCCGCGGCGTTTCGGTGATGTGGCCGTTATCATTGACGAAGACGGCGTCGTCGAAGCCGCTTGCCCGGGCGTCGCGGGTCGCAAGCCGGCCCGGGCCGTAATGCGCCATGGCCTTGATGTCGTATGGCAGACCGACGTCGCGCGACCGTTTCAGGCCGGCAAAGGCAAGCCGGTACGGCCGATCCAGCCGGTAGCCCCGCAACGACCGCAGAAAGACATAGACATCGGCCGCATCGCCCGAGCGATCGTCCGCCCCATTCATGACGGCGAAGAGGCGCAGGCCGCTGGGCTCGGTCGGGTGGTTCCGCCGGATAACCTTGCGAATGCCCTGCTCGAGGGCGCCGGGGACAAGATCGGTGCGGAAGCCCAGCGACGCGCAGCTTCGGTCAAAGCGGCTCAGGTGTCCCGCGAGGTTGAACACGTAGGCCGGCCCGCTGCCGCCAGTGGGGTCCGGAAGGACG
>JANQIU010000241.1 GCA_028281985.1 Alphaproteobacteria bacterium
GTGCTGGTCGAGCAGTATTTCGAGTTCGCCCGCGACCTGGCCGACCGTTTCGTGGTCATGGATCGCGGCGAGGTGGTGCTGGCCGGCGACCGGAGCGAGATGCGGGAGGCGGAGGTGCGCCGGCACCTGACGGTCTGAGTTTGGACGGCGGCGTTCCGATCCCGGTGCCGGCGGCGATCGGCCGGGCCGACGGCGAAGCGCGCATCGTCGCCGCGCGCGGGGGCCGGTTGCGCGACCTCTACCAACGCCAGCCATGCCGGGTTCTGCTCCCCAAGCCGGCCGCCGGTGAGGCGCCGACGGCGGTCCTGGCCAACCTGTCCGGCGGCATGGTCGGGGGCGACCGCTACAGGATCACCATTGCCGCCCAGGACGGGGCGGATATCACCATCTGCGGGCAGGCGGCGGAGAAAATCTACCGGTCCACGGGCGACGACACCGTGGTGGACGTGTCCCTCACCGTCGAGGCCGGGGCGCAGCTGGAGTGGCTGCCCCAGGGGACGATCCTGTTCGACGGGTGCCGGTTGCGCCGGCGGATGGTCATCGACCTGGCGCCTGGCGCCCGGCTGCTGGCCGGTGAGATCCTGGTGTTCGGTCGGTTGGGCATGGGCGAGGTGATGCGCCGCGGGCTGATCGACGATCAGTGGCGCGTGCGCTCGGCAGGCCGGCTTGTCTGGGCGGACGCGTTCCGGGCCGATGGAGATGTGTCGGCCACGCTGGACCACCCCGCCGGTCTTGCCGGTGGGCGGGCGCTGGCCACCGGGTTGGTGGCGATCGACGCCGCTGCGGACCTGCTGGACGGTGTACGGGATCTGCTTGATGGTGCGGCGGGGCCAGATCTGCAGGCGGCGGCGACGGCGTGGCCGGGGCTTCTGTTGATCCGCCTGCTGGGGCCGGATCCGGCCGCGGTGCGCCGGGCCTTCGGCACGTGCTGGGCGCACCTGCGCACGATCGTTTTGGGCCGGCCGGCCCGGTTGCCGGTGCTGTGGCATATCTGACAAGCAAGCGGGCTGGAGGGGAGGACCGATGATCCTGACGCCGCGGGAAAAGGACAAGCTGATGATCGCCGTCGCGGCCATGGTGGCGCGCCGGCGCCTGGAGCGCGGCGTGAAGCTGAACCACCCGGAAGCCGTGGCGCTGATCACCGACTTCGTGCTGGAGGGGGCCCGGGATGGCCGCAGCGTCGCCGACCTGATGGCGGCCGGCGCCGGCGTCCTGTCCCGCGAGCAGGTGATGGACGGCATTGCCGAGATGATTCCGGAGGTGCAGGTCGAAGCGACGTTCCCGGACGGAACCAAGCTGGTCACCGTGCACCACCCGATCCGCTGAAGGAGACCGGCCAATGATCCCAGGAGAGGTTCTGCCGGCGGCGGGCGACATCACGCTGAACGAGGGCCGTGCCGCCGTCACCCTGTCGGTGACCAATACCGGCGACCGGCCGGTGCAGGTGGGCTCGCATTACCATTTCTCCGAAACGAACACGGCGCTGGACTTCGATCGGGACGCGGCGCGCGGCCGGCGGCTGGACATTCCCGCCGGTACGGCCATCCGGTTTGAACCCGGGCAGACGCGCGAGGTGTCGCTGGTCGCCTTTGCCGGCGGACGGCGGGTCTATGGCTTCAACCAAGTGGTGATGGGGCCGCTGGACGAAAGCGGGGAGGGCTGAGCCGATGCCGTATCGGATGCCGCGCGCGGCCTATGCCGACATGTTCGGCCCCACCGTCGGCGACCGGGTGCGCCTGGCCGACACCGAGCTGTTCATCGAGGTCGAAGACGACCGCACGATTTATGGCGAAGAGGTCAAGTTCGGTGGCGGCAAGGTCATCCGCGACGGCATGGGCCAGTCGCAGGTGACCCGTGCCGAAGGTGCCGTGGACACGGTGATCACCAATGCGCTGATCCTGGACCATTGGGGCATCGTCAAAGCGGATATCGGCATCCGGGACGGCCGTATCGCCGGCATCGGAAAAGCCGGCAATCCGGATGTGCAGCCCGGCGTCGACATCGTCGTTGGCCCGGGGACGGAGGCGATCGCCGGGGAGGGCAAGATCGTCACCGCCGGCGGGCTGGATGTGCATATCCATTTCATCTGCCCGCAGCAGATCGACGAAGCGCTCTATAGCGGTGTCACCACGATGATGGGCGGCGGCACCGGGCCGGCCACCGGCACCAATGCCACGACCTGCACGCCCGGCGCCTGGCACATTGCCCGGATGATCCAGGCGGCCGAGGCGTTCCCGATGAACCTGGGCTTCTTCGGCAAGGGCAACGCCAGCCTGCCCGGGGAACTGGAAGCCCAGGTGAGGGCCGGCGCCTGTGGCCTGAAACTGCACGAGGACTGGGGGACGACACCGGCCGCCATCGACTGCTGTCTGGGCGTGGCCGACGACCTGGACATCCAGGTGCTGATCCATACCGACACGCTGAACGAAAGCGGCTTCGTGGAGAACACGGTCGCCGCCTTCAAGGGCCGAACCATCCACGCGTTCCACACCGAAGGGGCGGGGGGCGGCCATGCGCCGGACATCATCAAGGTCTGTGGCGAGCCCAACGTCATCCCGTCATCCACCAATCCGACCCGGCCGTTCACGGTGAACACCCTCGACGAGCATCTGGACATGCTGATGGTGTGCCATCACCTGGACCGGTCGATCCCCGAGGACGTCGCTTTCGCGGAAAGCCGTATCCGGCGGGAAACCATCGCCGCGGAGGACATCCTGCACGATGTGGGTGCGTTTTCGATCATCGCGTCCGACAGCCAGGCGATGGGGCGGGTCGGCGAGGTGGTGATCCGGACTTGGCAGACGGCCGACAAGATGAAGCGGCAGTTCGGCCCGCTGGCCGGGGAGACCGGCGACAATGACAATCGACGGGCCAAGCGCTATGTCGCCAAGTACACCATCAACCCGGCCATCGCCCATGGCATCGCCGACCAGGTGGGGTCGGTGGAAGTCGGCAAGCTGGCCGATCTGGTGCTGTGGCGGCCGGCGTTTTTCGGCGTCAAACCGGACATGGTGCTGAAATGCGGGACGATCGCGGCGGCGATCATGGGCGACCCCAACGCGTCGATCCCGACGCCGCAGCCGGAGCATTACCGCCCGATGTTCGGCGCCTTCGGCCGGTCGCGGATCGAAAGCGCGGTGACCTTCGTCAGTGCAGCCGCCGTCGACGCCGGTATTGCCGATACCTATGGCCTGTCGCGGCAGGTGATCGCGGTCGGCAATACGCGCAGCGGCATCTCGAAGGCGTCGATGCTGCACAACGCCCTGACGCCGAGGATCGATGTCGATCCCGAGACCTACGAGGTGCGGGCTGACGGTGCGCTCTTGACCTGTGAGCCGGCGGAGGTGCTGTCCATGGCCCAACGCTACTTCCTCTACTGACCGGAAAACATCGATGAACCGTGCGGTCGCCGTGGCTTCGGTCGATCACTGGCCCGCCGAAACGGCCTGCGACAGCGTCACGCTGAGCTTCGATATGCGCCACCGCCGCCGCATCCGGCTGCAGACCGATGGCGGGCAAGCGATGCTGCTGGACCTGGAACGGGCGGTTGCCCTGGCCCAGGGGGATGGCCTGAAGCTCGACGACGGCCGCTGGGTTGCGGTGCGTGCGGCGCCCGAACCGCTGCTGGAGGTCCGCGGCCGCGACACCCGGCATTTCGCGCGGATCGCCTGGCACCTGGGCAACCGGCATCTGGCCTGCGACGTGCAGCCGGACCGGTTGCTGATCCGGCCCGATCATGTCATCGCCGATATGCTGCGCGGGCTGGGAGCCGCGGTGCGGGAGGTGGAGGCGCCGTTCCAGCCGGAAGGCGGCGCCTACGCATCCGGCCATGGGCACCATGACCATGGGCATCACGACGACGGTCATCATCGCCACGGCCATCATCACCACGGGCAGGGCCATGCCGACGACGGTTGAGGCGCTGCTTCGGCTGCAGTCCTGGCTGTCGCCGGCCTTTCCGATCGGGGCGTTCAGCTATTCCCACGGCTTGGAAACGGCCGTGGACCGCGGCCATGTGCGGGATGCTAGCGACCTTCGCGTTTGGCTGGAGGGCGTCCTGCGGTTCGGGGCCGGGCGGACCGATGCCTGGTTCCTGGTCGAAGCCCGACAGGCGGCCGTCGACGGGGACGACGCGCGGCTGTTCGACGTCGCCGAACTGGCGTCCGCCCTGCCGGGCGCGGCGGAACTATCCTTGGAGACCCGCGCGCAGGGGGCGGCGTTCCTGGGCACGGTGCGTGCCGTCTGGCCCGATCCGGGGCTCGGCAAGCTGGAGGCGTTGCGGGCGCCGGTGACCTTGCCGGTGGCGGTCGGGGTTACCGGGGGCGCCCATGGTCTTGCACCCGATCCGCTGGTGGCCCTCTATCTGAACGCGTTCGTGGCCAATCTGGTCTCCGCCGGCGTTCGTCTGATCCCCCTGGGCCAGACCGACGGGCAACGGGTGGTGGCCGCGCTGGAACCGGTGGTGGTCGAAGCCGCGAACCGGGCGCTTGGGCGGGAGGACACGACACCCGGATCGGCGACACCGATGATCGACATCTGCGCCATGCGTCACGAAACCCAATACACACGGCTGTTCCGCTCATGACCCAGACACCTTCGCTGTCCCACGGTCCCCTGCGCGTCGGTATCGGCGGACCCGTCGGGTCCGGAAAAACCGCGCTGGCCGAAGCGCTGTGCAAACGGCTGCGCGACCGGATCGACATGTTCGTCGTGACCAACGACATCTACACCAAGGAAGATCAGCGCATCTTGACCCGGGCCGGGGCGCTGCCGGCCGACCGCATCATGGGGGTGGAGACCGGGGGATGCCCCCATACGGCCATCCGCGAGGATGCGTCGATCAACCTGGCGGCCCTGGCCGAGATGCGGACACAGTTTCCCGCGGCCGAGATCGCCCTGATCGAAAGCGGCGGCGATAACCTGGCCGCGACCTTCAGTCCGGAACTGGCGGACCTGACGATCTACGTGATCGACGTGGCTGCCGGCGAGAAGATCCCGCGCAAGGGCGGTCCCGGGATCACCCGGTCGGACCTGCTGGTGATCAACAAGATCGATCTCGCCCCGCTGGTCGGTGCCGACCTGTCGGTGATGGAGGCCGATACCCTGCGCATGCGCGGGGACCGTCCCTTCGTGTTCACCAACCTGAAAGCCGGGGTGGGGATCGAAACGGTAACCGACTTCATCCTGTCCGCCGGCGGTATCGAGGTAGCAGGCTAGGTACCGCGGGTTTCCTGGCAGATCGCGGCAGCGCCGGGAAGGCGATCCCCGTGCTTGCGTGCGTGGCGTGCCAGGAGATCATCGATCCGCCGCGTATAGCTGGCGCGATACCCGTCCTCGAAGGGGAGGTCGACAAGGGTCTTTCGGAGCGACTGGATCCGCTTGACCCGGCCGGCGCGGCTGGGCAGGTCGCGCAGCAGATGGTCGATGTCGTGGACCTCGTTCAGGCAGCCGTTGAGGCCGTGGGCGATCTCGTCGGCGAACAGGTCGGCGAGTTCGCTACGGGCCAGGGCGGACATGAAGGTGATTTCGTCCCAGGGGGCCCGAAAGCCGGCACCAATGTTGCGGATCGCCGTCCGTAGCGCGGCGACGCCGCCCTTGCCGCCCAACCGGACCTGACGTCCCACAAGCGCCGAGGCCATGGGCGGTC
The DNA here is from genome assembly GCA_028281985.1 of Alphaproteobacteria bacterium. Taxonomy (GTDB): domain Bacteria; phylum Pseudomonadota; class Alphaproteobacteria; order DSM-16000; family Inquilinaceae; genus JANQIU01. The sequence goes on from JANQIU010000241.1 coordinate 5,648, forward strand.
CGCCGATGGGTCCCTTTGACGTCATCATGGACTGGAGGAGCGACCGGAACCGGCGCATGTCTTCGCCCTCTCCCCGTTTGGTCAAGGGCTGGGTTCCCTTCAGCTCCCGCCGGATCCGGTCGAACACCACCAACCGCGATTCGGGCAGGCGCTTGGCACCGAACAAGGCGTTCAACCGGGTCAATGGATCGGCATCCGACGTCATCGGGCCCGATCGGTGCTCCAACTGTCCCTTGACCAGGAACAGCAGCGACTCCAGGGCATCCGCAAGGCAGGCCTCGAACGGCATCAGCTCCTTCAGCAACTGGCCGGACATCAGGCATTCGGCCACGAACCCGCCGAGAACGGCATCGGCGTCAGGATGCGCTTCCGGGGGGAACAGGTCCAAGAGCGTGTCGAGCTTGCCGACTAGGTGACGCGTTTCGACCAGTCGCACGCTGATCGCGACGCGGGCGGCGAACTGGCGGTCGTCGGGGTCGCCGGAGAGCCGTTTGAAGAGCCCGGTCACGCCGGATTTGCCCAAGGCCGGTCGACGCTTTGCGGCGGCTGCTTCCCGCGCCCGCTGCACGGCTTGCTGCGTCAGATCGTCGAGCGCGCGCGACCGTGTCTTGGCGTCCGTGCCCGTATCGCGGGCCTGGACAGCGGCGATGCGGGCCAGCGCGCTGGGCACCAGGGCGTCGGCATCCAAGATGCGCTTCAACTCCCGCGCGTTGTGCAGCACTTCGCTGACCGTGAGGCCGTGGGCGTCGAGATATCGCCGCAACGCCGTCGACAGGGTGGTCCGCGCGGCCAGCCCGTCGAGGTCGGCCAGAGTCGCGCAGACGGGGGCGACTTCCACATCGCTGGCCAGGTTGGCGGAGACCCCGGATCGTTGCGCCTCCCGTACGAAGACCTCCTCTTCGTACTCGCGCCCGGACTGGCCAACGCGCCGGCGCAGGACGCGCGCGGCTTCGGTGTTCTTCTGCGCCAGCAAGTCGAGCGCAAGGATCATGGCGCGACTTTCGTCGTCGCGGATGCCTTCGATTGTCCACCGGTCATCGCGGCGGACCATGATTTCGAAATGGGTCTTAAACATCGCTGCTCAACAGGCCGGCCCCAGTCGGGGACCCCATCTGCCCATCAGATCGCAAATGATTTAAACATCGTCTAATCGGGACGGTCGCGGCGGACGATCTGGACTGGCAGCCGGCGTCGGTGTCTGCCTATTCTTCGCCACCGCCGCAGGCGCCCGGCACCGGCGCGTGTCCTCGCCAAAGTGTAGTGTCTGGACCGACCCGAGACGATCCCTGGCTTCGAGGCCTTCGCCGATGATCTCCTCAGACGATCCGCTCTGGTACAAGGATGCCATCCTTTACGAGCTGCACGTCAAATCCTTCTTCGATTCCAATAACGATGGGATCGGCGATTTCGGCGGACTGATACAGAAGCTCGACTATCTTCGTGACCTGGGGGTGACGGCGCTATGGCTTCTGCCGTTCTATCCTTCGCCGTTGCTGGACGACGGCTACGACATTGCTGACTACCGGGGCATCAATACGTCCTATGGGTCGATGCGGGATTTCCGCGCCTTTGTCAGGGAAGCGCATAACCGCGGGCTGAAAGTCATCACCGAGCTGGTCATCAACCATACATCGGATCAGCATCCGTGGTTCCGGCGTGCGCGACAGGCGAAGAAGGGATCGCGTTTTCGCAACTGGTATCTCTGGTCCGACGACGACAAGCGCTGGCCGGAAACGCGCATCATCTTCACCGACACCGAGAAGTCGAACTGGACCTGGGATCCGGAAGCCGGCCAGTACTACTGGCACCGGTTCTTCAGCCACCAGCCGGACCTGAACTTCGACAACCCGCGGGTCGTCCAGGCGGTGATCGACGTGATGCGGTTCTGGCTGGATATGGGCGTCGACGGGTTGCGCCTGGATGCCATCCCGTACCTGGTCGAACGGGACGGGACCAACAACGAGAACCTGCCTGAAACCCACGCCATCATTAAGCATCTGCGCCGGGCGCTGGATGAAAGCCACCCGCACGCCTTCTTCCTGGCCGAGGCCAATCAGTGGCCGGAAGACACGCTGCCCTATTTCGGCGATGCCGATGAATGCCACATGGCGTTCCATTTTCCGCTGATGCCGCGGATGTACATGGCGATGGCCCAGGAGGACCGGCACCCGATCACGGACATCATGCGGCAGACGCCGGACATCCCGGACTCGTGCCAATGGGCCGTGTTCCTGCGGAACCATGACGAGCTGACGCTTGAGATGGTGACCGACCAGGAGCGCGACTACATGTGGCGCTTCTACGCGTCCGACAGCCGGGCCCGGATCAATCTGGGCATCCGCCGGCGGCTGGCGCCGCTGATGGACAACGACCGGCGCAAGATCGAGCTGATGAACAGCCTGCTGTTCTCGATGCCGGGGACGCCGATCATCTACTACGGCGACGAGATCGGTATGGGCGACAACTTCTTCCTGGGCGACCGGGACGGCGTGCGCACGCCGATGCAATGGTCGCCCGATCGAAATGCCGGCTTCTCCCGGGCGGATCCGCCGCATCTGTTCCTGCCGCCCATCATGGATCCCATCTACGGTTTCGAGGCGGTCAATGTGGAGGCGCAGCACCGGAGCCCGACATCGCTGCTGAACTGGATGCGGCGCCTGATGTCGGTGCGTCAGCGGCACCATTCGTTCGGCCGGGGCACGCTGACGTTCCTGTATCCCGGCAACCGCAAGATCCTGGCGTATCTTCGCGAGCACGAGGGCGAGGTCATTCTGTGCATCGCCAACCTGTCGCGCACCGCGCAGGCAGTGGAACTGGAGCTGGGCCGGTTCCGCGGGCGATTGCCGGTCGAGCTGCTGGGCGGCGTTACCTTCCCGCCGATCGGCGACCTTCCCTATCTGTTGACCCTGCAGCCATATGGGTTCTACTGGTTCGTCCTGTCCGAAGAGGTGGAACTTCCACCCTGGCACGTGCCGTTGCCGGAGCCCATGCCCGACTTCATGACGCTGGTGCTGCCGCCGGGCTGGAAGAGCCTGACGGCCCACAAGAGCGGCTCGGACTTCGTCCGCGACGTGTTGCCGGCTTTCATCGGGCTGCAGCGCTGGTTCGGCGCGAAGGAAAGCGGGGTCGCCGCGGCCCGGATCTGCGAGTCGGCGGTTCTGCCGTCGGACGGCACGACGGTACTGGCGACGGTCGTCGAGGTTTCGCTGGCCGACGGGCAGCCGGCACAGCTGTACTTCCTGCCATTGGCGATGCACTGGGGCGATGACGCCGTCAGCAGCGCATCGGCCCTGTTGCCCTACACCCTGGCCAAGGTGCGGCGCGGCGCCAAGGTCGGTGCGCTGACCGATGCGACGGCCGATGCCGCCTTCCCGACCACGCTGGTGTCGGCCATTCGCAAGGGCAGCAGCTTTCCCTCCGATGCCGGCGCGTTTCGGGGGACGCCCGGAGGCGGGCTGGCGGAGATCGAACTGACCGCCGAAGACGACATCCGCCGGATGGGCGTGGAGCAGTCCAACTCCTCGGTCCTGCTGGGCGAGAAGATGGTGTTGAAGGTGTACCGCCGCCTGACGCCCGGCATTCATCCAGAACTGGAGATCGGACGCTTCCTGACGGATGTGGCGCGGTTCCCGCACGTACCGCCGCTGCTCGGCGCGGTAGAGCATATCGGCGCCGACGGCACGCCGATGGCCATTGCGGTGTTGCAGGGGTTCATCCGCAATCAGGGTGATGGATGGACGTACACCCTGGACTTCCTCGGCCGTGAACTGGAGGAAGTGCGTCTGGGTATCGACACCGAACAGTCGCCGGCCGAGCGGTTTGAAGTGTATACGCGGCAGGCCGCCACGCTTGGGCAACGGGTTGCCGAACTGCATAAGGCGCTGTGCCTGGAAACGGGCGACCCCGCCTTCGATCCCGAGCCGATGACGGCCGCGGACATGGCGGCCTTGGCGGCGAGTGCACGGGACCGCGCCGAAACAGCGTTTGCCGTGCTGGAGCGGCGCATCGTCGATCTGGAAGCGGGCCTGCGCCACCGGGCCGAGTCGCTCCTGACCCGCCGCGACGAATGCATGCAGATGATCGACACCTTAGCGGCAGAACCGGTGACGGGGGTGAAGACCCGACTGCACGGCGACCTGCATCTGGGCCAGGTTCTGGTTCAGCAGACCGACTTCGTGATCGTCGACTTCGAAGGCGAGCCGTCCCGCAGCATCGACGAACGACGGGCCAAAAGCACGCCGCTGCGCGATGTCGCCGGCATGCTGCGGTCGTTCGACTATGCCGCAGTGGCGGTCTTGCGGGCCGGGTCGGAAGAGATCCCGGAGATCCAGGCGGAAGTCGAGCGGCATGCCGCCGAATGGATGAGCCTGGCCAGGTCGGCTTTTCTTGACGCCTACGCTGCGGCGATCGAAGGCACCGCCAGCCATCCGCAGGACCCCGACCAGGCGATGCGGCTGTTGGACCTGCTGCTGCTCGAGAAGGCGCTTTACGAGATCAACTACGAGGCCAACAATCGACCCGGTTGGCTCGACATCCCCTTGGGCGGTGTCCTGGCGCTTTTGGACCAGCGCCGGTCGCCCGATCCGGATGCCTGACCCGAACCGCGCCGATCGCCGTCCCGAAAAACATGGCCGAAACCAAGGGAGCCAGCATGAGCGTCGAGGACGAGACCGCCGGCGTCGACATCAGCATCGACGAGGCCGGTAACCGGGCCGCCAAACGCGACGAATTGGCCGACTGGATCAATGGACAGATCGAGGCGATCATCCGGTCCGACCATGGGGACCCGTTCGCCATCCTGGGCATGCATAGCTATGAGGGCGCAGGCGTCGAGGTCAGCACATTTCAGCCCAAAGCCATTCATGTCGACGTGATCGACGCCGCCGATGGGCAGAGCGTCTGTCGCCTGGAGCGGGTTCACCCCGACGGCTTCTTCCGCGGTGCGATCCCCAATCGCGGTGAGAGGTTCGCCTACCGCCTGCGGCTGGAGGGCTGGGAAGGGACGTGGGAAATCGATGACCCGTACCGGTTTCCGCCGGTCCTGGGAGATCTGGACGTCTACCTGCTGGGCGAAGGCAATCACCTCAGGAACTACGAGCGGCTGGGTGCCCATCCGACAACGGTGGAGGGTATGGACGGCGTCGCGTTCGCCGTCTGGGCGCCGAATGCGCGGCGGGTTTCGGTGGTTGGCGACTTCAACAGCTGGGACGGCCGTGTGCATCCCATGCGCCTGCGGCACGGCATCGGCGTCTGGGAGATTTTCCTGCCCGGCGTCAGCGCCGGCGATCGCTACAAGTTCGAGGTCAGGGGACCCCAGGGGAACCTGGCGCCGCTGAAATCCGACCCTTACGCCTTCGCGTCGGAGAAGCCGCCGGCTACCGCGTCGGTCGTGCATGGGTTGCCGCGGCGCGAGTGGAACGACGGCGATTGGATGGGGACCCGGCACGCCACCGCGGACCGCCACGCGCCGATTTCCATCTATGAAGTGCATTTGGGGTCTTGGCGGCGAGTTCCCGAAGAGGGCGGCCGCTATCTGACCTATGCTGAACTGGCCGACCAGCTTGTGCCGTATGTGCAGGATCTGGGCTTCACCCATATCGAGTTGCTGCCGGTCAGCGAGTACCCGTTCGACGGGTCGTGGGGGTATCAGCCGATCGGCCTGTTCGCGCCGACCAGCCGCCATGGCGGGCCGGAGGACTTCCAGGCATTCGTCGAGCGGTGCCACCAGGCTGGCATCGGCGTGTTGATCGACTGGGTACCGGGACACTTCCCGAGCGATGCCCATGGCCTGGGCCTGTTCGATGGAACCCATGTGTACGAGCACGCCGATCCCCGCCAGGGATTCCACCAGGACTGGAACACGCTGATCTACAATTTCGGCCGCACCGAGGTGGCTAACTTCCTATTGGGCAATGCCCTGTTCTGGATGTCGCAGTTCCACATCGACGGCCTGCGGGTCGATGCCGTCGCCTCCATGCTGTACCTGGACTACAGCCGCAATGCGGGTGAGTGGATCCCGAACCAGTATGGCGGGAACGAGAACCTGGAGGCGATCTCGCTCCTGAAGCGGATGAACGAAGAGGTGTTCTCGCGCTTCCCCGGGGCGACCACGGCGGCGGAGGAGTCGACCGCCTGGCCGGGCGTGTCCCGGCCGACCTATGCCGGCGGCCTGGGTTTCGGCTTCAAGTGGAACATGGGCTGGATGCACGACACGCTGCGCTACATGTCCAAAGAGGCCATCCACCGGCGTTGGCATCACAACGACCTGACCTTCGGGCTGCTCTATGCGTTCGCCGAGAACTTCATCCTGCCGCTGAGCCATGACGAGGTGGTGCACGGCAAGGGATCGATGATCGGCAAGATGCCGGGGGACTTCTGGCAAAAGTTCGCCAATCTGCGCGCCTATTACGGGTTCATGTGGTGCCATCCCGGCAAGAAGCTGCTGTTCATGGGCGGCGAATTCGGACAGTGGAGCGAATGGAACCACAATGTCAGCCTTGAATGGCACCTGTGCGAATACGAAGAGCACAAGGGCCTGCAAGCGTTCATTCGCGATCTGAACCGTCTGTACAAGTCGCTGCCGGCGCTGCACCGGTTCGACACGGATTGGCAGGGCTTCGAGTGGATCGATGCCAACGATCACGAGAACTCGGTTCTGACCTTCGTACGGAAGGGCGAAGCCAGCGACCACCCGGTGCTCGTCGTGTGCAATTTCACGCCGGTCGTACGCGAAGACTTCCGGATTGGCGTCCCCTGGGACGGGGACTGGGATGTCATCCTGAGTTCCGACGACAAGGCCTATGGCGGCAGCGGCGTGCGACCTGCCGACGGGGCCGCACCCACCGAGGCGGTGCCCTGGCATGGCCGCGACCAGTCGGTTTCGCTGACCCTGCCGCCGTTGGCGACGGTGGTTCTGCAGCGGCGCGAGCCGGCGAACTGATACCGCTCGAATGTCGGTGTCTTTCGAGCACATTCTTCCCGGCACGTCCTATCCGCTCGGGGCGACCTGGGACGGCAACGGGGTCAACTTCGCCCTTTTCTCGGCGCATGCGACCCGCGTGGAACTGTGCCTGTTCGACCGGACCGGTCAGCACGAGGTCCAAAGGATCGTGCTGCCGGAGTACACGGATCAGATCTGGCACGGGTACCTGCCGGATGCAGGGCCCGGCCTCCTCTACGGCTACCGGGTCCACGGTCCGTACGAGCCTGAGGCCGGGCACCGCTTCAACGCCAACAAACTGCTGATCGACCCGTACGCGAAGATGCTGCACGGGTCCCTGCGCTGGTCGGACGCGCACTACGCCTATCGCATTGGGTCGAACCGGGGAGATCTCTCCTTCGATCGCCGGGACAATGCCCGGATGATGCCGAAATGCGCGGTTGTCGATACGGCGTTCACCTGGGGAGACGACCGTTTGCCCAGGCGGCCGTGGGCGGACACGGTGATCTACGAACTGCATGTTCGCGGGTTCACCATGCGCCACCCGAGCGTACCGGCGCATCTGCGCGGCAGCTTCGCCGGGCTGGGCAATCGGGAAGTGCTTCAGTATCTGAAATCGCTGGGCATTACCGCCGTCGAATTGCTGCCCATTCATGCATTCATCGACGATCATTTCCTCGTCAAAAAAAATCTGCACAATTACTGGGGGTATTCCACTCTCAATTTCTTCGCGCCGGTGACGCGATACATGGCGACGTCCAGCCTTTCCGAAGTGAAGACGATGGTCAAACGGATCCACGATCATGGGATCGAGGTCATCCTGGACGTCGTCTACAACCACACCACGGAAGGCAATCAGCTTGGTCCTAGCTTCAGCTTCAAAGGGATCGACAACGCTTCCTATTACCGGCTGAACCCCTCGGAACCGCGCTACTACATCGACGAGACCGGGACCGGGAACACGCTGAACCTCAGCCATCCCCGGGTCCTGCAGATGGTCATGGACAGCCTTCGGTACTGGGTGACCGAAATGCATGTCGACGGGTTCCGGTTCGATCTGGCGACGACGCTGGGGCGTGAAGCCTATGGCTACGACCCCGGGTCCGGGTTCCTGGATGCGGTGCGTCAGGACCCTGTGCTGTCCCAAGTGAAGATGATCGCCGAGCCCTGGGATGTGGGCCTGGGGGGGTATCAGGTCGGCAACTTTCCACCCGGGTGGTCGGAATGGAACGACCGGTTCCGGGACGTCGTGCGCCGCTTCTGGCGCGGCGACCACGGCGTTCTGCCCGAATTGGCCGCCCGGATTACCGGCTCTGCCGACTTGTTCGACCGGAACGGGCGGCGGTCATGGTCATCCATCAACTACGCGGCCAGCCATGACGGGTTCACCCTGGCGGACGTCGTCAGCTACGAGCACAAGCACAACACCGTCAACGGCGAAGACAACCAGGACGGCCACAACGCCAATTTCAGCAGCAATCACGGCGTAGAGGGGTCGACGGAAGAGCCGGTGATCCTCGATGCCCGCAATCGGCAGCAGCGCAACGTCCTGGCGACTGTACTGATGTCGCAGGGAACGCCGATGTTGCTGGGTGGCGACGAGTTCGGCCGCAGCCAGCAGGGGAACAATAACGCCTACTGCCAGGACAACGAGCTGAGTTGGGTCGATTGGGAAGGCATCGATGAGCGCGGTTGGGCCCTGCAGGGCTTCGTGCGCCGCCTGATCGCCCTGCGCCGCAACCACCCGGCACTGCGCCGTCCCTATTTCCTGCACGGCACCGAGTCGTCGAAGAGCGGCTTCAAGGATGTGCTTTGGATAAACCCGGACGGCCAGGAGATGGCGGCGGACCAGTGGCAGAACCATTTTGCGCGCTGTGTCGGCTTGCTCCTGGCAGGCGATGCGGGTCAATACTTCTCAGCCGAAGGTGCCGAGCTCAACGATGCGGTGCTGCTGTTGATCTTCAATGCCCATATCGAGCCGATCCCGTTCGTGCTGCCGGTGCCGTCGGCCGGCCGTGGTCGCTGGCACTGCCTGGCGGATACCGCGGCGCCCGACCGACCGGAAGGGGCCGTCAGCGCCCGGGCGGGGGAGAGCTATCCCGTGCAGGCACGGTCTGCCGCGATCCTCAAGCTTGCGGGTACGATCTGATCGATGGACCAGTTGGAACGTCTGGCCGACGCGGCCGGTATCGAGCCAGAGTTCTTCGACATTTTTGGCGGTCATCACGTCGTTCCCCCCGAAACGAAATGCGCGATCCTGAATGCGCTCGGGCTGTCGGCGGGCACGGCTGACGAGTGCGCGGCCAGCCTGCAGGCATTGGAGCAGCGGGCCTGGCGACGGCTGTGCGATCCCGTTGCCGTCGTGGCAGCGGAGGCCCAACCGGCAGCGGTCGAGATCACCGTGCCGGACGACTGCGCCGGGTTGCAGGTCGAATGGCACCTGTCCCTTGAAGACGGCTCGACGATCGGTGGAAACAACGATGCCGGCGA
>JANQIU010000246.1 GCA_028281985.1 Alphaproteobacteria bacterium
AGGATCAGCAGCGGCACGATCACCGTGCGCGACCAGTAGGACATCTTGTCCAGATGCACCGGAAACCATCCCGGCAGCAGCATCAACTCGATCGGCATCACCGGCACCGCCCGCCAGGGCACCTGCCCGAACAGGGCCAGAGCGATGCGGGTGAAGACGTTGGCCCGCTCCGCCCCGCCGCGGACCAGGATGGCTTCGCGCGCCCGCTGCATATGCGGGGCGTCGGGGTCGTCGCCGATGATCTTCAGCGCGTAGTACGCCTTGACCGTCGCGCTCATGTTGAAGTCGCCGTCGTGGAACAGCGGCCAACCGCCGTGATCCCCCTGCCGTTCCCGCAGATAGGGGCCGATCGCCTGTTCGCTGTCCGGGTCGGGGTCACCCAGGAAGTGCCGCAGCAGGACGTATTCCGACGGGATCGTCACATCGGCTTCCAGCTCGAAGACCCAATGGCCGTCGTCCTGCTGCACATCGGCCAGCCGGGCGCGCTGTTCGGCGATCACGGCGTCCAGCATGGCGGGGTCGATGGGCGGTGCGGCACCCGGCCCCATTGGACCTTCGATGGATGGGCTGACAACGGTCATGACAAGGACTCGGCGACACGGGAACGGAAAGTTCGTTTTCGTTGTATGCAGCCATGCCGGTAACGGGCGTCGGCGTCAATGCTGCGCTGCGCTGGCCGCCGCGTTCCCCGACCGGATCGACCCTTCGATGGTGGCCGGCAGGCGGGTATCCGTCCAATCACCGGCCAGTAACAGGTTCGGTACCGCCGTGCGCGGGCCAGGGCGCCGCGCCACGTTCGCCGGCGTCTGGGTGAAGGTGGCCCGCTTCTCCTTGACGATGCGGTGGGGCGGCAGCGGCGCATCGGCCTTGCCCAGGGCGCGCGCCACGTCGCGCCACAACAGGTCGGCCAGATCTTCGGCCGGCCGGTCCACCAGGCCGTCGGCGGCGCTGACGGTAACGCTGGCGATGTCGCCGCGCAGGAACAGCCAGTGCGCGGCCCCGCCCAGAAGGCCCAGGATCGGGCTGCCCTCCGGCAGCTCCGCCGGGGCAGGCAACCGGAAATGGGCGTTGACGATGGGCACGCCTTCTTCCGGCACCGGCTGGCCGGGCAGCAGATCGGCGGCGATGGTCGGCGGCACCGCCAGGACCACCTGATCGCCCCGCTCCAGCGGCTCGACATGGTCACCGAAATCCAGCGTGGTCACCGGCCCGTGCGCCATCGACAAGCCCCGCAGCCGGCGGCCGAACCGCACGTCGACACCGCGTCGGGCCAGCGTTTCCAGGGCCGGGGTGATGAAGGTGTCGGCCAGGCTGCGCCGGGCGATCAGCGGCCGGCAGGCCGCGGCGCCCTTGCCGAAGGTCTCGCGCAGGACCCGGCCCAGCAGCATCGCCGACGCCCGCTCGGGCTCCAGGTTCATCACCGCCCAGGTTAGCGGCTCCCAGAAGCCCCGATACAGCGGATCGGTTTCCGGCACCATCTGGCCCACCGTCTTGCGCGGCCCGGCCAGCGCCACGCGCGCCGCCCGCAGATAGTGCCAGGGCCGGCTGCCCGGCAGCCGTCGGCCCGGGCGGAACACCCACCAGGGGACGGGACCGGCATTCGGGGCGATGGTGAAGCGACGGCCGCTGGCCAGGTCCAGCATCGGAAACCGGGCGACGCGCGGCCCCACCAGGCGGTCGGTCGCGCCGATATCGGCCAGGAAGCCGGGCGTGGCCCGGTTGCCGGACATCAACAGGTGGTTGCCGTTGTCGATTTCGGTATCGACGGCGCGGTCGTGATACGACCGGCAGCGGCCGCCGGCCTGGGGTGCGCGTTCCCACACCACCACCGACCGGCCCGCGGCGGAGGCCCGGACCGCGCAGGCCAGACCGGCCAGGCCGGCCCCGACTACGTGGACGGTCGCCATGCCGGCCGCCAGAGGCCCTGAAGGAACGCGGCCCGGATCTTGGCCGGTTTGCCCAGGCGCAGCGGGCCGCGCGCCGACCAGCCCCGGGCCTCCAGGCCGTCGAGGATCCGCTCGTAGATCCCCATCATCAACAGGGCGGGACGCTGTGCCCGGCGATCGGCCTGCACCAGTGCGGCGTCGGCTTCGGCATAGCGCTGCCGGGCCAGGGCGGCCAGATCGGCGGCAACGCCGGCCCGGGCGGGGTGGGCCGCCACCTCTTCCGGAACCCGGCTGTCGATGCCGTTGGCGGTCAGCAACTCGTCGGGAAGATAAAGCCGTCCGTCGGCGGCATCCTCGTCGACATCGCGCAGGATGTTGGTCAGCTGCAGGGCCTCGCCCAGGGCCAGGGCAAACCGGGGGGCCGCGGCCGTCGCGTCACCGAAGACCCGGATCGACAGCATGCCCACGGCACCGGCCACCTGCCGGCAGTAGCGCCGCAGCGCCGTCATGTCCGGCCCGCACAGGCTGCCGCGGGCGTCGGTTTCCATGCCGTCGAGGATCTCCAGGAACTCCGCCTTCGGCAGGTCGTAGCGGGCCAGCGCTTCGGCCAGGGCAACCGTGGTCGGCCTTCGCGGCGTTCCCGCGTACAGCCGGTCGATTTCCGCGCGCCAGGCGTCGAGCTGTGCCAGCTTGACCTCGGCTTCGCCCGGGTCGTCGGCGACGTCGTCGACCTCCCGGCAGAAGGCGTAGACGGCAAACATCGCCTCGCGGCGGGGGCGCGGCAGGATGCGCATGCCCATGGCGAAGGAGGTGCCCGACCGGCCGACCACCTGGCGCACATGGTCCCGCGACAGCGCCGGGTCGGGCGCTCCGCCGGTCGGATCGGGCATCGCCATCGACAGCCGGTCAGCCGCCATGGGACGCCGCGGCGATGGCGCCGTCGCGGACCAGCCGGCGCCGGGCCCGGCGGCTTGTGACGAGCCCGGCCCAGACCCCCAGCAGGCCGCTGCGGGCGAAATCCAGCTTGCTCAGCCCGACGCGGCCGGCCAGGGGGTCGCCCCGGCGCAGCAGGGAAGCCAGGCGGTGGGCCAGGTGGACGATGATGGCGGCCTCGGTCGCCAGGCGCCGGTCGGCGATGCGCTGCGGCAGCCCCCTTGCCTGGGCAAGCAGCCCATCCGTCGCATCCAGGCAGGTGTCCAGAACCAGCCGTAGTTCCGGCGGGGACTGCGGCGCATCCAGGCAGTCGGCGGTCAAACCCTGCTCCTCCAGCCAGTCCTGGGGCAGGTACACCCGGTCCAGCGTGCGGTAGTCGACCTGGCAGTCCTGCAGGTGATTGAGCACCTGCAAGGCGTTGCACAGCGCGTCGGACGCCGGCCAGCCGTCGCGGGTTTCGCCATGCAGGTCGAACAGGAACCGGCCGACCGGCGCGGCGGAGTTGGCGCAGTAGGCCATCAGGTCGGACCAGTCGGCGTAGCGCAGCTTGGTGGCGTCCTGCCGGAAGGCGATCAGGATATCGCGGGCGTGGCGGTCGGTGACACCGGCGTCGGCCAGGGCCGGGCGCAGGCGTTCCGCCGTCCGCTCGGTATCGCTGATGGCGCCGGAAGCGCCGGTCAGCACCGCCTCCATGCGGTCCAGGCGGGCCACCTTTTCCGATGCCGGCAGGTCCGGGCTGTCGGCGATGTCGTCCGCCGCCCGGGCAAAGGCATAGTAGGCGGCCACCGTGGGTCGCAGCCGCGCCGGGATCAGGAAGGACCCGACGGGAAAGTTCTCGTCCTTGGCGGTCTTGCCGGAAGAGACATCCGCCGGCGGCTCGGTGGGCACCGTTCGTTTTCCTCGCGCTGCTGTTTCCGGGTGGGCCGGCCTTCGGGTCAGCCGGCAGCCGCACCGCCGGCCTGGGCGCGGCCTTTCCACTGACCGCCGCGCCCGCGCCAGTGCCGCAGGGCCGATGAAACCGTCATCAGGCTATACAGCAGCCCCGCCAGCGGCAGCAACGGCGCCAGCGCCCAGGGCCGGCGATAAAGCCGCAGGGTGGGCAGGAAGGCGATAGACATCGCCGCCCAGGCGGCCAGGCCCAGGCCGGCGGCAACCCATGCCTGGGTGATGACCCCTAGAACCGCCCCGACCGGCGGCGCCAGATAGAGCAGCGTCATGCCCAGCAGGGTTCCGGCCAGCAGCCAGGGCGAATGGTGCAACTGCGTGTAGGCGGTTCGGGCGACCATGTTCCAGATCTCGCCCAGGGAGGCATAGGCCCGGATGCTGCGCGATCCTTCCGCCAGGCCCAGCCACAGGCCTTGCGAGCCCGGCGACCGCGCGTCCTGGACGATGCGCGCCAGCGAGCAGTCGTCGATCAGCGCATCGCGGATGCGGTTCAGTCCGCCGGCCCGCTCCAGGGTGTCGCGGCGTACCAGGACACAGCCGCCGGCCGCCGCCGCCGTCGGCCGGTCCGGCCGGTTGACCCAGGCGAAGGGATACAGCTTCTGGAAAAAGAAGACGAAGGCCGGGATCAACAGGGCCGGCCACGAACCGGTGCTGTCCAGCCGGACCATCAGCGATACCAGATCCCGTTTCTCCGCCTCCGCCACCGCGACCAGGCGCCGCAGCGTATCCGGCGGGTGGGCGATATCGGCGTCGGTCAGCCACCAGTATCCGCGATCATCGGACCGGGCCGCGGCGTGGGACAGCCCCTGTTGAAGCGCCCACAGCTTGCCGGTCCAGCCCGGTGCCAGGGATTGCGCCGTCAGGATCTCTGCCGGCGTATCGGCCGCTTCGGCGGCCTTGCGGGCAACATCGCCGGTCCCGTCGGTCGAATGGTCGTCCACCAGCACCGCCGAAAAGCTTCCTGGATAGTCCTGCGCCAACAGGCCGGCAAAGGCCTCTCCGACAACGGCCGCCTCGTTGCGGGCGGGCACCAGGGCGATCACCGGCGGCCAGTCGGCCGGTTGCGGCGGCGACGGCGCCAGCCGCTGGTCCGCCCGCCAAAACCCGCCATGCAGGACCAGGAGGTACAGCCACGCGGCCAGGGCCAGCCCGGTCAGGGACGTCAAAACGATCGCCATGGCTAGGGTGCCTTCCGGACGGCGCTGGAAAGGGCGTCGCGCATCCGTTCGGCGGCGCTCTGGTAATGGGGGGTCATCAGGCGACGCACGCTCTCCGGCGCCCGTTCCGGGTTGCCGGCGGTAAACGGGGGTGCGGGGTCGTACTCGAGCGACAGCTGGATCGACTGGGCGCGTTCCGGGCCGGCGACGTGGGCGACGACGGTCAGGGCGAAATCCAGTCCCGCCGTCACGCCGCCGCCGGTGATCGTGGTCCCGTCGACGACCACGCGGTCGGGGACGTATTCGGCACCGACCAGGGACAGAAGATCGGTGTAGACCCAGTGGGTCGTGGCCCGCTTGCCGCGCAGCAGCCCGGCGGCGCCCAGCACGAAGGCCCCGGTGCACACCGACGTGACGTACCGGGCGCCGGCGGCCTGCGCCGTGACGAAATCGATCGTTGCCGGGTCGCCCAACGCGTCAGCGACCCCGGCCCCGCCCGGCACGCACAATAGATCGGCCGGGTCGGTCTGCGAAAACGTCGCCGTGGGGACGATCGAAAAGCCGCAGCCGGTCTGGATCGGCGCCGTGCTGGCCGCTGCCGTGGTCACCCGGGCGTCCGGCACCCGGGCCAGGACCTGGGCCGGCGCCGTGAAGTCGAGTTGGGTGATACCGTCGAACAGCACAAAGACGATGTGGAAGGCCATGGCCGGAGGTCGTCGGTTGCGGGACCTGCGTTCACCTACAGGACGGGCGCCGGTCCGGCAACGCGGCCCTGCGGCGGTTTGGATCAGGCCGTCGCCTTGCCAACCCGTCCGCCCCGCGCCAGAACGCGGTCGTCGTTGTATGGGGACAGCACCGTGACCAGTACCGTCTATGCCGCACCGGGCACCGCCGCGCGACGCAACGCCAATGTCGCCGTTGCGGTCTGGCTGCTGGGGTGCGCCGGCATGGTGGTCGCCATGACCATCATCGGCGCCATCACCCGGTTGACGGAATCCGGCTTGTCGATGGTCGAGTGGCGGCCGCTGATCGGCACGATCCCGCCGTTGAGCGAGGCTGAGTGGCTGCGGGTCTTCGACCTGTACCGGGAAACGCCGGAGTACCGGCTGCGCAACGCCGGCATGTCGCTGGACGCGTTCAAGGAGATCTTCTTCTGGGAGTGGTTCCACCGACTTTGGGGCCGGCTGATCGGTCTCGTGTTCGCCCTGCCGCTGGCCTGGTTCTGGCTCAGCGGCCGGCTTTCGGCGGTGACCGGTGTGCCGCATCTGAAGCGCCGGCTGTTGGTGCTGCTTCTGCTCGGGGCCGCCCAGGGCGTCATGGGCTGGTACATGGTGGAAAGCGGCCTGGTCGATCGGCCGTCGGTCAGCCAGTACCGGTTGGCGGCCCATCTGGGCCTGGCGCTGCTGATCTACGGCATCTGCCTGTGGCTGGGCCTGGCGCTGCTACGGGGCGGTGCCGGCCGCGATGGTGCCGTTCCGGCGCCGGCCGCGGGATGGTGGGCGCTGGGGGCCCTGTCCGTGGCCATCGCCTGGGGGGCATTCGTCGCCGGCCTCGACGCCGGCGTCGGGTTCAACACCTGGCCGCTGATGGACGGCGATATTCTGCCGCAGGAGGCGTTCATCGCCGAACCCCCCTTCGTCGCCGGGTCGGCGGCGGTCCCCGCCTGGTCGCTGCCGTTGGAAAACCGGGTCATGGTGCAGTTCGCCCACCGATGGATCGCTATCGCCGCGGCCGGTGTGGTGCTCTGGGCCGCCTGGCAGGCGGCACGCCAGGACCCGCGCCCCGCGGTCCGGTGGTTGGCCGCCGGCCTGTCGGCCTCGGTCTGCCTGCAGGTGGTTCTGGGCATCGTCGCGCTGCTGGCGGTGGTCCCTATCCTTTGGGCTGCCTTGCATCAGGCCGGCGCCGTCCTCGTCCTGAGTCTGCTGCTCTGGTTGCAATTCGAAAGACGGCGGCACCCCGAGACCGGCGACTGACGCATATTTGGATTGCGTTTCTTCCGTAAGGCGCTACGACATCCGGTCAATTCCGCGGTCCATCGCGGGAACCGGCCGGAACAGGCGACCCGCCGACATCCGGCCGGCGGACTGACCCGAAACAACAATTCAGCGAGGCAACACATGTCGTTCACGAGCAAGCTGCTGACGCGGACTGCACTGGCGACCGCCGTGGTTCTCGGCTCGGCCGTGGCAGCGAGCGCCCAGGTGGTCTACCACCGCGGTAACACCGGCGAGCCGGAGACCCTGGATCAGCACCGGACGTCGACCACCTATGAAGCGCATCTGTTGCGCGACCTGTACGAAGGTCTGGTGATCTACGACGCTGCCGCGAACGTCATCCCTGGTGTGGCGGAAAGCTGGGAGATCAGCGACGACGGCACCGTCTACACCTTCAACATTCGCGAAGACGCCCGCTGGTCGAACGGCGATCCGGTCACCGCCGGCGACTTCGTCTTCTCCTTCCAGCGGATCATGGATCCGGGCACCGGCGCGAAATACGCCAACATCCTCTACCCGGTGATGAACGCCGAGGCGATCAACACGGGCGAAGCCGTGCCGACGGAAATGGGCGTTGCGGCCGTCGACGAAAAGACGCTGCAGATTACCCTGGAAGCGCCGACCCCGTACTTCCTGGAGTTGCTGACCCATCAGACCGGCCTGCCGGTCCATCCGGCCTCGGTCGAAGCCCATGGCGACGACTTCATCCGGCCGGAGAACATGGTCAGCAACGGCGCCTATCGTCTGGTGGAGTGGGTGCCGAACGCGCATATCCTGATGGAGCGGAACGAGCACTTCCACGCCGTGGACACCGTGCAGATCGATCAGGTCTACTTCTACCCGACGGAAGACCGTTCGGCGGCGCTGCGGTCGTTCCGCGCCGGCGAACTGCACTCCAACAACGACGTTCCGCATGACCAGATCGGCTGGCTGCGCGAGAACCTGCCGGAAAACTTCCGGGCGGCCCCGTATCTGGGCACCTACTACTACGCGGTGAACCACGAGGATCCGATCCTGGGCGATCCGGACGTGCGCCGCGCCCTGTCGCTGGCGATCGACCGCGAATTCATCGTCGATGAGATCACCGGCGGTGGTGAAGTCGCGGCCTACAGCTTCGTGCCGCCGGGCATCGGCAATTACGGTGAGCCGGCCTTCGCCGACTACATGGGCGT
>JANQIU010000352.1 GCA_028281985.1 Alphaproteobacteria bacterium
CGCCGGCGCCTGCCGACCCCCGGACGTCCGGGACCTGGACCTGCCCGGCTGGAGGGGCGGCCAGGAAGCCTGGCATAGGCTACTGGAGCGTGCCGCGACCGAAGTGGACGAGGTCGCCAACCGTCCGGTCGCGGTCAGCGCTTGAACGGCCGGCGCTTGAACGGCCGGCGGCGGGCTGCGGCGGAACGGGTCCGGCCCGCCTATTCCGGCATCCCCAGCGCGGCCATATACAGGTCGAGCAGTTCCTCCTGCTCGCGCCGATCCGCATTGTCCAGTTTCCGCAGGCGGATGACCTGGCGCAGGATCTTGGTGTCGAAGCCGGACGACTTCGCTTCGGCATAGACGTCGCGGATGTCGGCGGTCAGGGCCGCCTTCTCCTCCTCCAGCCGCTCGATGCGCTGCACGAAGCTGCGCAACCGGTCGGCCGCGACGCCGCCGACATCCGATGACGGCTGAGCCTCGGCATCCCCGGTCTGCACAACGGTGTCTGTTTCGGTCATCGCTGCCCGTCCTTCGGCTATCCGTCTGTCGCGAGGCGGCGGACGATAGCCACGGCCCATGGCCTTGGCAACGCCGCCTGATGGTTCGGCGCCACGGCGTTCTGGCTGATCGAGAATCAATCTGGAGATTGACACCTAGGTACCTTGGTACCAAGATCGTGCCCATGAAACAGATCCACCGCGTGCAGACCGGCCTGCGGCTGGAAAAGCGCCTGCTGAAGGTCCTGAAGGGCCTGGCCGAGCATCTCGACATGTCCGTCGCCGACCTTGTCGAGGGCATGGCCCTGCACGCCTTCGAGGGCAAAGCGCCGTTCTCGGCCGGGACACTGGGCAAGATCGATCAGCTCAAGGTCGTCTACGAGCTCGACCTGACAGCGGCCGACAGCCATCGATTGTCCGAGGCGCCGCCAGCCCATGACCCCTGATTACCGGCAAGCCCTGCGCGATCTGACGTGCGGAACACTCGACCCGGCCGACTTCAGCCATCGGCACCATATCGGCGTCGCCTACGAGGCGCTGCAGCAGGGTGACTTCTTCGATGCCGCCCGCCAGGTCGCCGCCGGCATCCGGGCACTGACCGAGCGGGCGGGCGTACCGGACAAGTTCAACACAACGGTCACCTGGGCCTTCCTGAGCCTGATCGCCGAACGCATGCGGACCACGGCGCATGCGGATGCCGCGGACTTCATCCGCCGCAATCCCGACCTCGGGAGCGGCGCGGCGCTGGATCCCTGGTACTCGAAACCCCGGCTGTCCTCGGCGCTCGCCCGATCGATCGCCCTCCTGCCCGACAAGCCGGGGTAGGTCGCAGCGGTGTCCGGCCGGGTCCGACGGTCAAAGCGCGTTGATGATCGGCAATGCATCCAGCATCGACGCCTGCCAATCACCCGAACGGCCGGCCGTATCGCCGCGAAGACCGGTCAGCGCCCATTCAAACGGCATAGCGCGCCAGGAAAGTCTCGACAGCCTCGTCAACGACTTCACGCGCTTGGCGCTCCGTTACTTCGAGATCGACGATCAGCAGTCGCGGCCAAAAGACGACATCGTTGATCATGCCCAGGAACTGCCGAACGGCCAGGTCGACTTTCGGCACCGTCAGCGTCCCGCGACCGGCATGTTCGCGGACAAAGATCTCCAGCCGGGTCAGGTACGGTTTCTTGCCGCGTTCGTAGAGCTCCTGCCCGAGTTCCGGATGACCGATGCTTTCGGCAATGATGACCCGGACCAGCGGCGCCATCGCCGGGTCGAGGTTGAGGGCGGCGTAGGCGCGGCCGATCGCCGTCAGCCCGCCGCGCAGATCCCTGACCGGCAGTTCGGCCGGTCCGGTATCCAGATCCTGATCCCAGAATCGGGCGATGACCCCGCCGAACGCGTCCCGTTTCGTTGCGAAATACTTATGAAGTGTCGCCGTCGAAACGCCGGCGGCCCCGGCAATGCCGGCCAGCGTAGCACCGCCATACCCCTGCGCCACGAACACCGCCAGCGCGCCGTCGAGGATGCGGTTTCGCGTTGCTTCGCGTTTGCTGGACAGACCTTGATGTTGCACGACCACCCTGCCTGAAAATGAGTGAGCAAACTCACTCTTGAACTCCATGGATCCCCAACAATGTAAGTGAGCGCGCTCACTTTTCCGGGCGACGCACTCCCACATCCTTGGAGACTTCAACCATGAAGAAGGTACTTGCAGGGAGCTTCTTGTGCACCCTGATCGCATCGTCGGCGATGGCGGACGATCTCACGCCCCTGTCGACGGGCTTCGATACGCCGGAAACACTGGAGCCATGGCAGGAACATGCGCCAGAAGGCTTCACCGCGAAATGGGAAGCGCCGCGCATCGAAGACGGCCGGCTGATCCTGGAACCCAGATCGTCGGGGTGGTTTGAGGACAATCAGGCCGGGCACCTGTACCACCAGATCGCCGGAGACTTCATCGCCACCACCCGCATGGAGGTGGTCGGCACGAATGCAGACCTGCCCCAGACCTCGTTTTCGCTGGCCGGCTTGTTCGTGCGCGCGCCGCGCGCGGTTTCGGCGGCAACCTGGACGCCAGGCCAGGAAAACTGGCTGTTCTTCTCGGTCGGAACGGCCGCCCCGGCAGGTGAGCCGCACTACGAGGTGAAGACGACGACAAACTCCCTGTCGACGCTGAAGATCCTGCCGTCGCAAACGGGACCGGTCGACCTGCGGATCGCCCGGCATGGCGAGTTGTTCACGCTGCTGGCACGTCCGGACGGCGGCGAATGGGCGGTGATTGATCAGATCATCCGGCCGGACCTGCCGCATGTCCTGAACGTCGGCCTGACGGCCTACGCCGACTATGGTTCGGTTGCGCCGACCTATCCGAACTTCCAGCAATACAACACCCAGGGCGCGGTCACGGAGAATGCGGACCTCATTGCGTATGTCGACCGTATCGATTTCCGCCGGCCAGTAACTGGGCGCCTGCCGATCGCCAATATCGATGCGCCGGAATTTCTGGATGCGATCGCGCAAAGGCGACAGGACATGCTGCTCGACTAGGGATAACCGTCAACAGGCGGGTCGGACAGGTCCAAAAGTACGGCGGGCAGGCGCCTCGTCCCATGGTGCCTGCCCGCCGCCCCGCCTGTGTCAATCGCCGCGACGGCGGCCGCCGCGGTCGTGGTCCCAGTGGTCACGGTCGCGCCAGCCGCGGTATCGGGGGCCGGGGTAGTACCAGCGGTGGCGCGGCCCGTGGTACCAGCGCGGACCGCGATGGCGGGGACCACGCGGGCGCCAGCGGGGGCCATGCCAATGCCGCGGGCCGCGACGGTGCACCTGTTCGAGGACCCCGTCGCCGGTCTTGGCATTGAGGATCTTGGCGGCTTCGGCCACCAACGCACCGGTGCCGCCGATCGACGCCGGCGTCACCTGGCCCGCCTGGGCGGGGGCCGTCAAAGCGGGGGCGGCCGCCAACGCCACCACGACCGAGACAAATCTCAAGGGTTTCCACAGCATAGCCATACTCCCGTTGAAATGATGCAGCACTGTCGGGAGCGTAGGCACAGGCGGGATGTCGATCCCATGCCAGGCGGGTTATCAATGGTTAACACGCCTTAACGTTTCCTAACCGGCCTGGCCTGTCCTCGCTAGCCCGGCCCATGGCACACAGGTCCGATGATCCGACGCGCCTTCCTTGCCGGTTCCACCCTTGCATTCCTGCTGTCGCTGCCGCCCGCCGCTTCCGGACAGGGCAGCGGGCCGGACCTGTCCGAAGCGCTGGACCGGCTGCAGCGCAACCCGGCCTATGCCGGCCGCATCGTCGGCACCCATGTGCTGCGCGACCCATCGGGCGGCCGGGCATTCCTCTACGAGGTGCGGATCCTGTCGCCCGGCGACCGGATCATCATCGTCTACCTGGATCCCGACAGCGGCGCCGTGGTGGGCAACCCCCGCGCCTGGTTCCGCAACCGATAAGGACGGGAACATGCGTGTCCTGCTGGTCGAAGACGACGACGACCTGGCCGATCAGATCGCCCGGGCGCTACGCGCCGACACTTTTGCCGTCGACCGCGCCGATGACGGGCGCGAAGCGGTCACCCTGGGCCTGGAGCAGGACTTCGACGCGGTGATCCTGGACCCCGGCCTGCCGGGCATGGACGGGTTCAGCGTGCTGCGCCGCTGGCGGGAACGGGGCCGCACCATGCCGGTGATCATCCTGACCGCGTCGCGCAAGGACGTGGCCGACATGAAGGATGCGGTGCGGGCCGGCGCGACCAACTACCTGACAAAACCGGTGGACCTGGAGTTGCTGCTGGACTGGGTCCGCGGTGTGGCCAATTCCGGTGGCCCCAACACCACCCAGCCGATTCTGGAAGCCGGGCGGCTGCGCATGGACACCCTGGCCCTGCGGGTGTGGTTGGACGGCGCGCCGGTGCGCCTGTCGCCGACCGAGTTCCGCATCCTGCACTATCTGGTCGTTCACCAGCGCCGTCCGGTGACCACGGAGGAACTGGTGCAGCACAATTTCGACAACACCAGCGCCAAGACCAGCAACGAGGTCCCGGTCTATATCAGCCGGCTGCGCGACAAGCTGGGCCGGTCGGCGATCGAGACCGTGTTCGGTCGCGGCTACCGGCTGGCCACGGACGACGCCTGACCTTGGGCGCCATGGTACCGCCGACGCCGGCACGCCCGCCGGCCTCCCTGGTAAGGCGGATGCTGGTGTCCTGCCTGCTGCTTCTGGCGCTGGCCGGACCCGGCGTCTGGCTGGGCATCCGGACCGCGATGCAGGCGGCGGCCGAAGAAGCTGTTGATACCCAGCTTCGGACCTTCGGCCTGCAAATCCGCGCCGCCATGGCCAGCGCCGAGGCGCTGACCGGCGTGGGACCGGCCGACGGTACCCGGCCCCCGGGGCCCCCGGCGATCGCGCTGGGCGACCTGGAATGGATCTGGCAGATCGGTATCGGCGGGGTGCCGGTTCAGCGGTCGGAATGGTTGCGCCTGAGCGGCATCACGCTGCCCCCCGGCGTCGACGGACCCAGCGACGACTTCGTCGTACACTTCGCCGACACGCCGCTGGGGCCGATGCGGATCGCCGAACGCCTGGTCGACGAAGGGCCGCGCGGCTCGGCGCCCTCCAGCCGCCTGATGCATTACCTGGTCGGCATCCCGCAGGCGCGGTACCAGGACATGGTCACCGACTATGTCCGCGACCTTGGCCGGCTGACCCTGTTGATCACCGGACCGGCATTGGCGGTGCTGGTCCTCGCCCTTGCCATTCTGCTCCTGGTCCTGCGGCGATCCATGGCCGATGTCGGCCAGTCGCTTGTGCGCTTCCAGGCCGGCGAGACAGACCGGATCGAAGGCCGGTTTCCCCGTGAGCTGCAGGATCTGGTGGACCGGGTGAACGACCTTATGGGCCGCAACGCCCGCCTGCTGGCCCGCACCCGCCGGTATGTGTCCAAGATCGCCCACGACCTGAACCATCCGCTCACCGTCCTGCAGAACGGCCTGCCCGACGACGGAGAGGCCGCGCATCTGCGCCGACAGATCACGCGGATGACCGGCCTGATCGACCGCTATGCCAGCCTGGCCCAGGCGATGGGCACCGATGCCATCGCCGCGCCGCCGCTGGCCATCCGGCCGGTGCTGGACGACGTGCGGGACGGCTTCGCCCTGCTCTATCGCCAGCCGCCGGTGACCATCACGGTCGCTTGCGACGACGCCGTTGCCTTCCCGATCCCACGGGAAGATCTGGCGGCGATGGCGGGTAACCTTGCCGGCAACGCCCACCGGTTCGCCGCCTGGCGAATCGGCCTCGCGGCGTCGCTGGATGGCGGCGACCTGGTGATCGTGGTGGACGATGACGGCCCCGGCATCCCGGAAGACCAGCGGGAGCAGGCAGTGCGCTGGGGCGAGCGGCTGGACGAGGCACCGCCCGGCAGCGGTTTCGGCCTGGCCATCGTGGCCGACCTTGCCGATCTGCATGGCGGGGCCCTGCGGCTTGGCACGTCACCCTGGGGCGGGCTGCGAGCCACGCTGCGGTTTCCCGACCCCGGCGCCGGCCGAATGTAAGCGACTCCGATATTAAGGGGGCCCCTGGCCGACCAGATTCGCTATAGCGGTATCGACAAACAGTCGATTGCATCTCCCTGCAGCCAGGCGTCTGATCCGCGGATGCACCATCGACAGACCCTGTCGGCCTGGCTCTCCTGCCTGGTCGTCCTGGCGTTCGGCTTCTGCACCGGCATGCAGCTTGCCAAGATCGCGCCCTATGTGGACCGGCTCGGTGCCGAGCTCGGGTTGGGCCTGACCTTCGCCGGTTGGCTGACCTCGCTGCTGGCCGTCTTCGTGGCGCTGGGCGCCATACCGGCCGGCAGCCTGATCGCGCGAATCGGTGCCCGGACGGGGCTGCGAGCCGGCGCGGCTGCCATGATTGTCGGCGCAATCCTGTTCGGATTGGCATCCGGTCCGGCTGCCTTGCTGGCGGCCCGGGCCGTCGAAGCGGCCGGCTATGTCCTGGCTGTCGTGGCAGCACCGGCCTATCTGGCGATGGCGGCGACGGAAAGACTGCGGCCCATGTTCCTGGCCCTTTGGGGGAGTGTGGTGCCGGTCGGTTTCGCGCTGGCCAACCTGATGGCCGGCAGTCTTCCCAGCGACTTCGCCCTGTCTTCCGCATTTCTCTGGTTTGGGGTGCCGCTGGCGGCATTCGGCGTCCTGGTGACGATGGTCCGCAAAGGCCCGGCCGATGCGGCCCCGCCCCCCGCCCCCGGGACCGCGCCGGCACAGGCAGATCCGATCGCCTGGGTTCTGGTGCTGGCGTTCGGCCTGTACGTCTATCTGTCGATCGCCTTCTTCACCTTCCTGCCGACCTTCGCCGCATCGCATCCCGGCCCCGGGCTGTCCCCGGGCGCCGTGGCCCTGGTCGTGCCGGCCGGCAACCTGGCCGCGGCCCTGGTCCTGGCGCGTTGGCGCCGGCTGTCGGTCTTGGGACTGACCATGGCGAGCTGCCTGGCCATGGCGGTGTCCGGCGCCTGGGTGTTCGCGTCGGGCTGGAGCGGCGCCGTCGCCATGCCGGCCTACGCCTTCGCCAGCGGGGTCTGCGCGTCCTGCGTTTTCGCCGCGGTGCCGGCCTTCGCCCGCAGCCGCCGGTCGGCGACACGCACCATCGGGGCGATCGCCCAGGCCGGCGGCATGGCAACCCTGGTGTCGCCGCCCATCGCCGGTTGGACGATCGAGCGGCTCGGCTGGCCGTCCCTGGCCGCGTCCCTGGTGGTTGCCGCGCTGGCCATCTGTGTCGCCATCCTGGTGTCGCTGCGCCACCGCCAGCGCGCCGTTCGCTGCGCCTGACGGTGGGCAACCGCTGCGGTCAGACGGCCAGGCGCGTCTGGTCTCCTTCCCGACCGGCGACCCGGTACTCGTGATCCAGCAGGTACCGTTTGGTGTCGATGCCGCCGCCGAACCCGGTCAGCGACTTG
>JANQIU010000049.1 GCA_028281985.1 Alphaproteobacteria bacterium
GTTCGCGGTGAAGAACCTGTTCGACGTCGCCGGGCAGGTGACCCTGGCGGGCTCGCGGATCAACCGGGACCGCCCGCCGGCCGCGACCGATGCCGAAGCGGTGCGCCGGCTGTGCGCGGCCGGAGCCATTCTGGTCGGCGCCCTGAACATGGACGAGTACGCATACGGCTACACCACCGAGAACAGCCACTACGGCCCGACCCGCAATCCCCACGATCCGGACCGCACGGCGGGTGGATCGTCCGGCGGCAGCGCCGCGGCAGTGGCAGCCGGTCTGGTGCCGCTGGCGTTGGGCACGGACACCAACGGCTCGGTCCGGGTGCCGGCGGCGCTCTGCGGTACCTACGGGCTGAAGCCGACCTTCGGCCGGGTCAGCCGGGCCGGCGTGTTTCCCTTCGTCCCCAGCCTGGACCATGTCGGCGTGTTTGCCCGGGACCCGGCCGACTTGGCGCTGGCCTACGACGCACTGCAGGGGCACGACCCGGCGGACCCGGCCAGCGCCAACAGGGAACGGCAACCGGTTTCGGCCCTTCGGGCCGGGCGCCTGCGCATCGGCATCGCCGGCGGCTACTTCGCCGAGGCGGCCGATGGCGAAGCCATCGCCGCGGTTCACCAGGCCGCGGATGCGCTGGGCGGCGGCGAGGTGGTCGCGGTTCCGGACGCCGCCCGGGCCCGGGCTGCCGCCTTCGTCATCACGACCAGCGAGGCCGGCGAGTTGCACCGGCCGCACCTGCAAGACCGGCCTGAGGACTTCGACCCGCTGATCCGCGACCGGCTGTTGGCCGGTGCCCTGACCCCGACCCACTGGTACCTGCGGGCCCAGCGACTGCGGCGCTTGATCGGCGACCGCATGCTGGCCCTGTTCGACGCGGTCGACGTGCTGCTGGCACCGGCGACCCCTTGCGTCGCGCCGCCGCTGGGGGCGGACGAGATGACGGTTGCCGGCGAACGGGTGCAGACCCGCACCGGCCTGGGTTTGTTCGTCCAGCCGCTGACGCTGACCGGGTTCCCGATCGCGGTCGTCCCTGCGGCGACACCGGGCGGATTGCCGGTTGGCATCCAGATCCTTGCGCCGCCCTGGCGGGAGGACTTGGCCATGGCTGCCGCCAAACGCCTGTCAAAGGCCGGCTTCGAATCCGTGTCGCCGCCCCGCCCTGCCGTGGAACCCGCCCATGCTTGAGATCAACATCCCCGACGTGGTGGACGAAGTGCGCACCATCTTCGAGCGGTACGAGCGGGCACTGCTGTCAAATGACGTGCAGACGCTGACCGAGCTGTTCTGGGAGGGGCCGCTGACCGTCCGCTACGGCGTCGGCGAGAACCTCTACGGCAGCGACCAGATCACCGCGTTCCGCCGCAACCGCAAGACGGGATCGTTCGATCGCACCCTGTCGAACACCGTGATCACCACTTTCGGCCGCGACTTCGCGACCGCCAACACCGAGTACCGGCGGGTCGGGCACGACCGTCCGGGCCGGGAAAGCAAGACGCTGGTCCGCACCCCGGACGGGTGGCGGATCGTCGCCGCGCACGTGAGCCTTTTAGGGGTGACCGTATAGCGACCCCCGTTTCGCCACCGATTGCCGCCCGGAGCGGCGCCGTCTCAAGAACGCCGCCCGGGCACGTGTCCAAGGTCAGAACAGTGGAGGCAGACATGACCGGAACCAAGAATTCCCAAACCCCCGATCCCAAGGTCGCAGGCTGGTACCCCACCCGCCGGCAGGTGCTGGCCGGTGCCGGCGCCGCCGTCGGTGCAGCGGCCGTTGCCCGGCCCCGCCTGGTGCGCGCCCAGGACGGCACCACTCTGGTGTTCGGGGTCAACTCGATCGTCGGCAATTTCGAGCCGACGAAGTGGAACGGCTTCGGCGATTCCGTGATCACCATGGACAGCCTGGGCCGCGGGCTGACCCATGTGGACTTCCGTAGCGTCGAGGTGCAGCCGGCCGTGGCCGAGAGCTGGGAGGTCTCCGACGACGGTCGGGTCTACACCTTCACCATCCGGTCCGGCATGACCTTCCACGACGGCACGGCGGTCACCGCCAATGACGTGTTCCGCACCTTCAACCGTATCATCGACCCCGAGGATCCAAGCCGGCCGGAGGCGATCGGCGCCATCGACAACCTTGGCGGCGACAATGTGGACGGGATCGAACTGGTCGACGACATGACGTTCCGTTTCAGCCTGAAGGAGCGTGACGAAGCGTTCCTGGCCCGGCTGACCCGGCCGGACATGATCATCATCTCCGCCGCCGCCCTGGACGAATTCGGTGCCGATGTGGGGCCGAACCTGATCAGTTGCGGCCCCTATCGCCTGGCGTCGGCCACCCCCGGGGAACGCGCGGTGCTCGAGGCGTTCGACGACTACTACGAAGGCCGGCCGGCGATCGACCGGCTGGTGATGCAGGTGCTGCCCGACCCGCTGGCCATGACTTCGGCCCTGGCCAGCGGTGCCGTGCATGCCTCCAACTTCGTGCCGCACTCCAATCTTGATCAGTTGGAAGCGTCCGGCCGCCTGCAGGTGTTCAAGCCACAGGCCTATATCAGCCTGTTCCTGACCATGAACGCCGTGTCCGGGCCGCTGCAGGACATCCGGGTGCGCAAGGCGATCAACCTGGCGCTGGACCGCGACGCCATCATCCAGGAGGCGTTCTTCGGCCACGGCTACCAGCCGGCCTATATGTCGACGGAAGCCCAGATGGGCTACGACCCGGCGCATGTCGCCTATTCGACCCAGGACATGGACCAGGCGCGGGCGCTGCTCCGCGAAGCCGGTGCGGAAGGCGCGACCTTGCGCATGCATTCCCAGAACCAGTTGTTCTGGCCGAAGCTGGGCCAGGTCGTGCAGCGCAATCTGACCGAGCTGGGCCTGACCATCGAGCCGCAATACGTGGAGTCCGGCTCCTTCTTCGGCATCATGTTCGACAAGGAACAGCACGATCTGGGCCTGTGGCAGCGCTCCGCCTTCATGCCCGACATGGACGGCAAGTTCTCGCCGCTGTTCTTCACCGGAACGCTGTCGGCCGAGGACACCACCGCCCATGTCGGCCTCGACACCCAGCCGGAGCTGGAACGGCGCATCCTGGAAGCCCTGCGGGAAGGCGATCCGGAGGCCCGGCATGCGCTCTATGTCGACCTGAACCGGTTCCTGGCCGAGGAGGTGATGGTGCACGGCATGCTGGCCAACATCTACACGCCGGTCGCCGCACAGGTCGGCGTCGAAGGCCTGAACCCGGACGGCATGGGGACCTACCGCACCTTCCTGGAGGACGTACGGTTCGCCTGACCGGCAATCGGCACCCGCGATGACGGCAACCTCAGCACCGGGCGGCCGGCTGCCCGTCTCCAGGATGATCAGCCATCTGGCGGCACGCCCGGTGGTGGCGGTGTCCTGGACGGTGGTCGCCCTGGTGCTGTTGGCGGCCGTTTTCGCGCCGGTGCTGGCCCCGTTCCACCCGATCGAACCGGCCGGATCCGACCGGCTGTTGCCACCGGGCGCGCCCGGCCACCTGCTGGGCACCGACCAGTTCGGCCGAGACGTGCTGTCGCGCATCTTCTGGGGCGCCCGGCCGGTGATCATCATCAGTCTGGCGGCGGTGGTCCTGGCCGTCGGGATCGGGTTCGCCGTCGGCCTTGTCGCCGGCTATCTGGGTGGCTGGGTCGACATGGTGCTGATGCGGCTGATGGACGTGGTCCTGGCCTTTCCGCTGATCCTGCTGGCGATCGTCATCGTCGCCGCGCTGGGTCCCGGCATGGTCAACGTCATCATCGCCATCGCCGTGTCGCAGATCCCGATCTTTGCCCGGCTGGTGCGCGCCCTTGCCGCCCGGGAGGCGCGCAAGGACTACGTGCTGGCCGCGCAGGCCGGTGGGTTCCGTAGCCTGCGCATCATGGCCCGTGAGATCGCCCCCAACGTGGTCGGACCGGTGATCGTCCAAGCCTCGTCGACGGTGGCGGTGGCGGCACTGTTCTCCGCCGCTCTGTCCTATCTGGGCTTGGGCATCCAGCCGCCGACCCCGGACTGGGGCTATATGGTCAAGGAAGGCCAGGAACTGCTGTTCCTGTCGCCCAGCGCCGCCTTGGTGCCGGGCATCTTCATCGCCGTGTTCGTCACCGCCTGGAACTTCATCGGCGACGACCTGCGTGACGTGCTGGCGGTCGAGGAGGTCCGCTGATGGGCCGCACGCTGACCACGCGCCTGTTGATGCTGCCGCTGCTGCTGTGGGGCGTCGTAACCCTGGTGTTCATTCTGCTGCGCGTGCTCCCGGGCGACGCAGCGACGCTGCTGACCGTGCAGGTGCAGTCCCAGACGGTGCGCGACCAGATCGTCGCCGAGCTGGGCCTCGACCGGCCATTGATCGAACAGTACGCCCTGTTTCTGGGCGACATGCTGCGCTTCGACATGGGCGTGTCCTATATCTCCGGCCGGCCGGTGACCGAACTCTTGTGGCGGTCGGTGCCGGTGACCGTGGAGCTGGCGGTGATGTCGGCGCTGATCATGGGGGTCCTGGGGGTCAGCACCGGCATGCTGGCGGCCGCCTTCCGCGGCCGCTGGCCGGACCTGCTGATCCGCAGCGTCGCCACCATCCTGTTCTCGGTGCCGTGGTTCTGGCTCGGGATCCTGCTGATCGTCATCTTCTCGGTGCACCTCGGCTGGCTGCCCAGCTTCGGCCGCTTGCCGCCGCAGGTGGACTACCAGCCGATCACCAACTTCGTGGTCATAGACGCGATCCTGACCGGCCGGCCGGGGCTGATCGGGCACTGGCTGGCGCATATCCTGCTGCCGGCCCTGACCGTCGGATTGACGACCGCCGGGTTCGTCACCCGCATCACCCGCACGGCATTCCTGGAAACCATGGTCGAGGACTACGTCCGCACCGCCCGGATGAAGGGCATGGGAAGCTGGCGGGTGTTCTGGATGCACGTCTTCCGCAACGCCGCGCTGGCCATCGTCACCATTTTCGGCCTGATGTTCGGCGCCATGCTGGGCGGCTCGGTGATCGCCGAGGTCGTCTTCTCCTATCCCGGCGTCGGCCGGCAGATGATCGACGCCATCTTCCAGCGCGACTACCCGGTCGTGCAGGGCGGTGCGCTGGTCGTGGCCGGCCTCTACATCCTGGTCAACCTGGCCACCGATCTATCCTACGCGCTGATCGACCCGAGGCTGCGCGCATCATGACCGATCGGCCGGAAGACGGGTCGCTCCTGTCGGTGCGGGATCTCCATGTCTCGTTCGGCGCCCCGGGCCGATGGCTGCCGGCGGTCGAAGGCGTCAGCTTCGACGTCCGGCCGCAGGAGATCTACGCCGTGGTCGGCGAGTCCGGCAGCGGCAAGTCGGCCACCGCCCTGTCGATCCTGGGCCTCAATCGAGGGCCCCGCACCCGCCACGAAGGCCGGATCCAGTTTGGCGGAGAGAACCTGCTGAACCTGGACGAGCGGCGCCTGCGCCGGGTGCGCGGCGCACAGATCGCGATGATCTTCCAGGACGCCCTGTCGGCCCTGAACCCGGTGCAGCCGGTCGGCTGGCAGATCGCCGAGATGGTGCGGCTGCATTCGCCCGTGACCCGGCACGAGGCTGCAGCGCTTGCCGTCCGGCTGCTGGGCGATGTCGGCATTCCCAACCCGGAACAGCGGGTGCGGGCCTTCCCCCACCAGTTCTCCGGCGGCATGCGCCAGCGGGCGATGATCGCCATGGC
>JANQIU010000083.1 GCA_028281985.1 Alphaproteobacteria bacterium
TCGCCCTCCTGGAACGTCCGCTTCAACGTGATCCCCAGCAATGCCGATTTCTGGGTTTCGTTCGTCGGGGTCGTCCTGATCCTGGAACTCACCCGGCGGGTGGCCGGCCTGGCCCTGGTGATCATCGCCTCGGTTTTCGTGGTCTACGTGTTTCTGGCACCCTACCTGCCCGGCATCCTGGCGTCGCGCGAACGCTCTCCGGAGCGGGTGTTCGCCTTCCTGTTTTCCGACAGCGGCATCCTCAGCGCGCCAATCGCCGTCTCGTCGACATACATCATCCTGTTCATCACCTTTGCCGCGTTCCTGCAGGCATCCAAGGTCGGCGACTATTTCGTGAACTTCGCCTTCGCCGCGGCTGGCCGGGCGCGGGGCGGGCCGGCCAAGGTGGCGGTGTTCGCCAGCGGCCTGATGGGGATGATCAACGGCACCTCGGCCGGGAATGTAGTGGCCACCGGCAGCTTGACCATTCCGCTGATGAAGAAGGTCGGCTATCGCCCGCAGACGGCCGCGGCGGTCGAGGCCGCCGCATCGACCGGCGGCCAGATCATGCCGCCGATCATGGGTGCCGGCGCCTTCATCATGGCCGAGATTACCGGCATTCCGTACACCGAACTCGTCGTCTCGGCGATCATCCCGGCGGTCCTCTACTTCGCCTCGGTCTATGTCATGGTCGACCTCGAGGCGGTGAAGATGGGCATGCGCGGCATGCGGTCGGAAGACCTGCCGCGGGTCCGCAACCTGATCTTCCAGGCCTATCTGTTCATCCCGGTGATCATCCTGATGGTCACGCTGTTCGCCGGGTATTCGGTGATCCGCGCCGGTACGCTGTCGATGGCGGCGGCGGTGGTCGTGAGCTGGCTGTCACCCCAGTCCTTCCGCCCGCTGGCGTTCATCAAGCTGTGCTTGCTGTTCGTCTACGAGGCGACCTTCCTGCGCCATGCGGCACGGTCGGCCGGTCAGAACCGGGCGGTGTCCGGGGCGCTTCACCTGCCCGAGCAGATCCCGGAAAACGCGGTGGGCTGGCGCAAGCTTGCCGACGCCCTGGACCTCGCCGCGCGCATGTCGCTGCAACTGATCGCCGTGTGCGCGTGCGCCGGTGTCATCGTCGGCGTCATCAGCATGACCGGCATCGGCGCCAAGTTCGCCAGCCTTCTCCTGGGCCTGGCGGAGCAAAGCCAGCTCATGGCACTGGTGTTCGCCATGCTGATCGCCATGCTACTGGGCATGGGCATGCCGACCACGGCAGCCTACGCGGTCGCGGCATCGGTGGTTGCCCCCGGCCTGGTGCAGATGGGCATCGAACCGCTGATCGCCCATTTCTTCGTGTTCTACTTCGCGGTCATCTCGGCGATCACGCCGCCTGTTGCGCTGGCGTCCTACGCCGGGGCGGCAATTGCCGGATCCAATCCGATGACCACGTCGGTTTCGTCGCTGAAGCTCGGGCTGGCGGCCTATATCGTGCCGTTCATGTTCTTCTACAGCCCCGAGATCCTGATGGTCGGCGAAACGGTCGACATTCTGCGGGTCTTCGCGACCGCGTTCGTCGGCATCTACTTCATGGCGTCGGCGGTGCAGGGCTGGTTCTTCGGGCGCATGCCTACGGTTCTCCGGGCCATTCTGCTGACCGGCGCGTTGCTGATGATCTCCGGCGGTATCCTCACCGATCTGGCCGGGGTGGCCGTCGCTTTGCTGGTCGGTCTGTACCAGGTGAAGCTGGCGCCGCGGCCCGCGACCGCCTCAGAGTAGGGGGCTCGGAGTAGCGGGCTCGAAACCGGGTTGCCGGCACCGGGCGGTTTGCGGTGCCGGCGAAATGTTCTATCGTCCGCGGCCCGTCAATGGGTGCCCAGGGCCACCGGAATGGGCGCTGCCGCGAGGACGACGATGACGATTGCCCAAGACGTGCGGGCCGACGATGTGGACGCCATCGTTCGGCGGATCGGCGAAGCCGCCCGGGAGGCGGGTGACGCTGTCGCAAGCGCATCCACCCAACAGCGAAACCGGGCATTGCGGGCCGCTGCTGCGGAGATCCGTCGCAGGGCCCCGGACATTCTGACCGCCAATGCCGAAGACGTGGCCGATGCCAAGGCCCGCGGCACCAAAGGGGCCTTCATCGATCGATTGGTTCTGACCGCCGATCGTATCGAGGCCATGGCCGCGGGGCTTGAGGATATCGCCCGGCTACCGGATCCGTTGGGCCAGGTCATGGCGGAATGGGACCGGCCCAACGGCCTGCGGATAGCGCGGGTGCGGGTGCCGTTGGGCGTGATCGGCATCATTTACGAAAGCCGGCCCAACGTGACCGCCGACGCTGCCGGCCTTTGCCTGAAAGCCGGCAATGCCGCCGTCCTGCGCGGCGGGTCGGAGAGCTTCCGGTCGTCCGGCGCCATCGCCGACTGCCTGACGGCGGGCCTGGTTGCCGCCGATCTGCCGGCGGCTGCGGTTCAGCGCCTGCCCACGCGCGATCGCGCGGCGGTGGGGGCCATGCTGCGCTTGTCCGACTGCATCGACGTGATCGTGCCGCGCGGCGGCCGCTCGTTGATCGAGCGGGTGGCGGCGGAAAGCCGGATACCGGTGCTGAAGCACCTGGACGGCAACTGCCATGTCTATCTGCATTCGGCGGCTGATCCGCAGAAGGCCGTTTCGATTGCGGTGAACTCCAAAATGCGCCGGACGGGCATCTGCGGGGCGGCGGAAACCCTGCTGGTCGATGCCGCGGCCGCGCCCGGCCTGCTGCCGCCGGTGCTGGGCGCACTAGCCGATGCCGGGTGCGAGGTGCGCGGCGATGCGGCAACCCAGGCCCTGGACCGGCGCATCTTGCCGGCGACGGAAGCCGATTGGGGCACCGAGTACCTCGATGCCGTCATCGCCGTGCGGCAGGTCGAAGGCCTGGACGAGGCGGTTGCCCATATCGGCCGGTATGGATCGCACCATACGGAAAGCATCGTCACCGAAGACGATGCCGCGGCCGAGGCGTTCCTGGCCCGGGTCGACAGCGGTATCGTGCTGCACAATGCCTCGACCCAATTCGCCGATGGCGGCGAGTTCGGCATGGGGGCGGAGATCGGGATCTCCACCGGCAAGCTGCACGCGCGCGGGCCGGTCGGCGCCGAACAGCTCACCAGCTACAAATACGTGGTCCGCGGCAACGGGCAGGTTCGGCCCTGACGCCGATTTCGCCGCATCCCTGGGGCGGCCCGACCTGGGCCGGCCGCCGGATCGGCATCTTCGGCGGCTCGTTCAATCCGGCCCATGACGGGCACCGGCACGCCAGTCTGCTGGCGCTCAAGCGGCTGGGGCTGGATCAGGTCTGGTGGCTGGTATCGCCGCAGAACCCGCTGAAGCCGCCGGACGGCATGGCGCCGCTGCCGGTGCGGATGCGCCAAGCACGCGCCGTCGCCCGGCACCCGCGGGTGGTGGTCACGGATATCGAGAAGGCATTCGGCACGCGGGCGACGTCCCGCACGTTGCTGACCCTGCGGCGGCGGTTTCCGCGGACGCGGTTCGTCTGGCTGATGGGGGCCGACAACCTGGCCGGCATACACCGTTGGGAGGCCTGGCAAAGAATCTTTAACCTGTGCGCCGTTGCGATCATCGATCGGGGTTCCTATTCTTTTACTGCCTTAAGGTCGCCCGCCGCGGTCCGGTTCGCCCGATACCGTGTGTCGGATGGTTCGGCGGCCGGGCTGGCGGATCGTGCAGCACCGGCATGGGCCTATCTTGGCGGCCCCCGGCATCCGGCGTCGGCCACGGCCATCCGCCAGCGGACCGGATGGATCGGCCAGGCGGCTTGAGGCATTGGACAACGGAGCCGGACGATCGAGGGGTCGCCGGCGCCATAGGAGAGAGGTGGACGCCATACACGCCAAGCGTTCTTCCGTCCCGCATCTGGAGACGGTAGACACGGGACACGCCGAAGGCCGGTCCCGTGACCTGAGTTCCATCGTTCGGGCATCCCTGGATGCCGACAAGGCAGTCGATGTGATCAGCATCGATCTTGCCGGCAAGACGACCCTCGCCGACACCATGATCATCGCCTCGGGCACCTCGGCCCGGCACGTGTCCGCGCTGGCGGAACGGCTGATCGAGCGCCTGCGCGAAGTCGGTGTGAAGCGGGTGCAGGTGGAGGGTCTTCGGGCCGCCGACTGGGTGCTCATCGACGCCGGCGACGTGATCGTCCACGTGTTCCGCCCCGAAGTGCGCGGTTTCTACAACATCGAGCGCATGTGGGGCGACGAGGTCCTGGTGGCCGGCCGCGGCCGACCGCCGGTCGCCTCTATGCCCGAGGCCGGCTGGCGCGCCTGATCCCCGACCGTCGGGCTTAGCGCGCGCGTGCGCCTGCTGATCGCGGCCGTCGGGCGGTTGCGGGCCGGCCCGGAACGGTCGCTGGTCGACGAGTATCTGCGCCGCACGCCGTGGCCGGTCGAGGAACGCGAGATCGAGGTGCGGCGGCGCCTGTCCGGCGACGCGCTGACCGCGGCCGAGGCGGACGCGCTGGTCGCCGCCGTGCCGCAAGGGTCGGTTGTGGTGGCGCTTGATGAGCGCGGCGAGACACTGAGCAGCCCGGCATTCGCCGATCGGCTGGGACGCTGGCGCGACCAGGGCCGGCCGGGGGTCGCCTTCCTGATCGGCGGGGCGGATGGCCATGGCCCGGCGGTGCGGGACCGGGCCGATCTGACCCTTTCCTTCGGTCCGATGACATGGCCGCACCTGCTGGTGCGGGGGATGCTGGCCGAACAGGTCTATCGCGCGTGGTCGATCCTGGAAGGCCACCCCTATCACCGCGCCTGAAATCCGCCGCGTCGGGCGGCCCTGAACCGCGGCTGCCGTTGCGCCCGCCGGGCGGGATCGGTATCACTGCGGGTATCCAACCCGACAGCGCGCGAGAACGCCCATGGCCTCCACCCTGATCCTGCTGCGCCACGGCCAGAGCGACTGGAACCTGCAGAACCGCTTTACCGGCTGGGTGGATGTCGACCTTTCCGACACCGGCCGCCAGGAAGCCAAGAAGGCCGGCGAGCTGCTGCGGGCCGAGAACTACACGATCAGCCAGTGCTTCACCTCGGTGCTGAAGCGGGCTATCCGCACCCTGTGGATCGCGCTCGACGAGATGGACATGATGTGGCTGCCGGTCGAACGGTCCTGGCGCCTGAACGAGCGCCATTACGGCGGGCTGCAGGGACTGGACAAGGCGGAAACGGCGAAGAAGTACGGCGACGACCAGGTGCTGGTCTGGCGCCGCAGCTATGCGACGCCGCCGCCGCCGCTGTCCGACGACGATCCGGGCCATCCCCGGTTCGATCCGCGCTATCGCGGTGTCGATCGGGCCGATCTGCCGGCCTGTGAGTCGTTGTCGCTGACCCTCGACCGCGTCCTGCCGTATTGGCGGTCCGCCATCGCCCCGCGGCTGCAGGCTGGCGAAACGGTTCTGGTGGCGGCGCACGGCAACAGCCTGCGGGCGATGGTGAAGCATCTGGACGGGATTTCCGACGACGAGATCGTCGGCCTGAACATTCCCACCGGGATCCCGCTGGTCTATGAGCTGGATGATGCTCTTGGGGTGGTGGACAAGCGATATCTGGGCGACGCCGCTGCCGCGGAAGCCGCTGCCGCTGCGGTCGCCAACCAGGCCAAAGCCGGTTAACCGTCCTACGATCCGTCTATGGCGCAGGTGCCTTGCGGGTGGCCGCCGACTGGCGTCGGCGGCGCTGGGCGCCGTACTGCTTGCGGCGGTATCGGGTGCACCCGCGGTCGGCCAGGAACTGACCGAGGCCGAGATCCGCGGCCGGCTGATCGCTGCGGCCATCGGCATCATGGCCCAGCACGAACAGCTCCTGGAGATCGAGGCGGAACTGGCCGAGCTGGCCGATGAGGAAGTGCTGCGTCTGCAGCGCCTGACCGCCGCGCGCAACCGGATGGTCAGTCTGATCGGCGGCCTGCAAAGGCTATCCCGCACGCCGCCCGAAGTCGTCTTCGCCCGGCCCGGCGCGCCGATCGACACGGCACGGACCGCAATGATGCTGTCGTCGGCCCTGCCGCGGCTCCAGCAGCGCGTCGACGACCTCCAGGAACAGCTCACCACGCTGGTCGCGATCCGG
Source organism: Alphaproteobacteria bacterium (assembly GCA_028281985.1). Taxonomy (GTDB): domain Bacteria; phylum Pseudomonadota; class Alphaproteobacteria; order DSM-16000; family Inquilinaceae; genus JANQIU01. Next base: position 6,096 of record JANQIU010000083.1, read on the forward strand.
GAGGAGACCGCCGTGCGGCGAGCCGATGCGGAAGCGGCCCGGGACCGGCTCGATCTGGAGATCGCCGCCCTGAACGCCCTGGCCGCGGAGCGTCGCCGATTGCGGCCGCCGGAGCCTGCCGCCGAGGCCGATACCGGGGCGGCGGATCTGAGCGAGTTGCTGGACCGCCTGGATCAGGGCGAGGAACCGGCGCCGGCCGTGCCCGCGGACGAGACACCCGACCCGGCGGCCGACCGGGAAGGCCAGGCCCAGATCGTCGCGGCGGCCCTGGCGGCGCTGGCAGCCCAGGTGCCCACCGAAGAGGCGCCGTTGCCGCCCGATCCCATGGTTCCGCCGGCGCCGGTGGCCCCGGTCGACGAGGCGCCGCCACCGTCGGTGGGTCGCGAACCGCCGGCCGATACGCCGGGAGACGCCCTGCTGGCGCTGGCCCCGCTGCCCACCGTTGCCGGCGTCATCCTGCCGGCGTCCGGCGATATCATCCTGTCCTATGGTGCGGTGGACGCCTTCGGCGAGCCCAGCCAGGGGCTGACCCTGTCGGTTTATCCCGGTGCGCCCGCGGTATCGCCGCTGGATGGCGTGGTCAGATATGCGGGGCCGATGCGCGGGTATGGGGATATCTTGATTGTTGAACATTCGGATGGATACCATTCCTTGATCACCGGCCTGGGCCGCATAGATGTTGGCGTTGGGCAGCCGTTGTTGGCCGGTGAGCCGATCGGTGTCACGCCCCTGCCGCAAAACGGCGATAGCGGGACGCCAAGTCTGTATTTCGAGTTGCGTCGCGACGGCACGCCCGTTGATCCACTGGTTGGCTTGGCGGAAGCCCAGGGACTGAATCGAGGATGAAGTACATGCGCGCTTTGCTGACCCGTTGGTCCAAGGGGATCGTTGCCGGGGTTGCCGTGTTGTCGTTGACCGTGGTCACCGGCCTGGCGACCGCCCAGACGGGCACCGACGAGGACACCTATCGCCAGCTCGACCTGTTCGGCGAAGTCTTCGAACGCGTCCGCGCTCAGTATGTCGAGGAAATCACCGACGAGGAGCTGATCGAGGCGGCCATCGACGGCATGCTGACTTCGCTCGATCCCCATTCCAGCTATTTGAGCCAGGATGTCTTCCAGGACATGCAGGTGCAGACCCGGGGGTCGTTTGGCGGCCTGGGCATCGAAGTGACCATCGAGAACGGACTGGTCCGGGTGGTGTCGCCGATCGACGATACCCCGGCATTCCGGGCCGGGCTGGAGGCGGGCGATTTCATCACCCATCTGGATGGCGAGCCGGTGCTGGGTCTGACCCTGAACGAAGCGGTGGACCGGATGCGCGGCCCGGTTGGCGACGGGATCACGCTGACCATTCAGCGCGGCGAAGAAGACACCTTCGACGTGACCATCGTGCGCGACGTGATCCGCATCCAGTCCGTGCGCTGGCGCACGGAAGGCGATGTCGGGTACATCCGCGTCACCAGCTTTACCGAGCAGACCGACGACGGCCTGTATGATGCCATCGACGGCGTCCGGGCGGAGTTGGGCGACGACCTGATCGGGTTCGTCCTGGATCTGCGGAACAATCCCGGCGGGCTCCTGGATCAGGCGATCGCCGTGACCGATGCGTTCCTCGATCGCGGAGAAATCGTCTCCACCCGCAGCCGCGAAGAAGACGATTCCCAGCGCTACAACGCCAGCGAAGGCGACCGGACCGGCGGCCTGCCGCTGGTCATCCTGATCAACCGTGGGTCCGCATCCGCCTCGGAGATCGTTGCCGGCGCGCTACAGGATCACGGCCGAGCCATCCTGCTGGGCACCGAAACCTTCGGCAAAGGATCGGTGCAGACGATTATCCCGCTGCATGGTCACGGTGCCATGCGCCTGACCACCGCGCGCTACTACACGCCCTCGGGCCGGTCCATCCAGGCGCTGGGGATCGATCCGGACATTCTGGTCGAGCAGGCGCTGCTGGAGGAATTCGATTCCGAATCGCGGCGGGAAGCCGATTTGCGCGGCGCCCTGGGCAACGAGCAGTTCGGCGACGAAAGCGAGCCGGTGTCCTCGCTAGGTGGCGACGAACTCGGTGACGATGATGTCAGCGCCGAGGAGTCTGCCGACGAAGAAGCCGGCGACGACGAGCCTTCCTTCGACTATCAGCTGGCCCGGGCCATCGATATTCTGCGGGGGGTTGCCCTCTTCAATCAGCGGGTGGTCAATTGACCCGCGGCGGGGTCGCGGGGACGGCCTGATGATCACCCGCCGGGTTGGGATGGCGACAGGCGGGTTGAGTGGCAGGATTGCGACGTTGGCGGAGACCGGTCGGTAACCGTGGCGGAACCCAGCGCGCGGGCGGCGGTGTGCTTGCGGCTGCCGGCCTGTTCGTCGCCGCGGTCTTCTCCGGGGTCGTCCTCTGGCTGACGCTGACAGCCGAAGACACGATGCTGGCTTTGCGGGCGCAGGCCGATCGTGCGGCCCTGACGTTGGACGTGGCGCTGTCGCGGCCGCCGGACTCTGCGGGCGATGACGCAGGGCCGGCACCTGACGCCGATACAGCCACGCCACCGGCTGACGTCGAAGACGTCCCGTCCGGCCAGGACCAGGCATCGGCCGAGCCCGAGCCCGATCCGGCAGCGTCACGGCCGGATGCGGAGGCGCCGCCGGAGCCCGGGAACGACGGACCTGAGACGGCACCGGAGGCGGACGGACGACCCGACGACCCCGGTGACGACCCGGCAGTCGATGTTGCGGCAGAGACCGAACCCGAGCCGACGGCTGGGACCGACGATCCGCCGGTTGGCGCGCCCGAAGAAACCGGGTCGGTACTCGCCGAAGCTCCCTCGTTCGAAGAGATCGGCGCGCCGGACCCGGAGGCCGGCCTGGACGATACGCCGACGCAAGTCGGGTTTGCCGGGGTGCTGCCCGCCGGGTTGCCGGTCACCGTTGCCGGACCGGACCCGGCCTTGATGGATCTGGCCGGGGCGGGGCCGCTGCCGCGGATCGGCGATGACGGGCAACAGCCCCGACAGGCCTATGCCCGGCCGTTCGACGCCCCGGAGCGGCTGCCAAGGGTCGCGATCGTGGTGACCCAGCTTGGCCTGCTGGAGTCGGAAACCAACACCGCCATCGCAACCCTTCCCAGCGCCGTGTCCCTTGCCTTCTCGCCCTATTCCGAGGGCCTGGACGACTGGCTGGCGGCGGCGCGGGCCGAAGGGCACGAAGCCCTGATCATGCTGCCGATGGAACCGTCCGGCTTTCCGCTGAACGATCCCGGCCCGAACACTCTGCTCAGTCACTTGCCGGCGGAAGAGAACAGGGTCCGCCTGGAATGGGCGTTGTCGCGAACCGCCGGCTACCCCGGGGTCACCAACCTCATGGGGGCGGAGCTTTCCGAGCGGCCGGATGTTGTCCGGATGCTGCTGCAATGGCTGAACGAACGCGGACTGTTCTATCTGGACAGCCAGGCCGTGCCCCGGCCGGCGGTTGCCGATGTCGCCCTGGAAGTCGGCATCCCCTATGTCGCCAACGACCGGACGCTGGATATCGTGCCGGAACCGGTGGCCATCGATCGGGCGCTCGCATCGCTGGAAGCCCTGGCCCTGGAACGCGGCTATGCGGTGGGGGTCGCCAGTGCCTTTCCGGTGTCGGTCACCCGGATCGAGCGCTGGGCCCGCGACCTGGAGGAGAGGGGGCTGGTCCTGGCCCCGGTTTCCGCCATTGCCAACCACGGCGTCGACGGCTGATGCCGGCAAGCGATCGCTACCGGCCCTGCGTCGGCATCGTGCTGACCAACGGGGCCGGGCTGGTCTTCGCTGGCCGCCGTCCGGAGTTCCCCGACGCCTGGCAGATGCCCCAGGGCGGCATCGATCGGGGTGAAACGCCGATCGATGCGGCCCTGGGGCATCTGCCAGGCGTCGGGGAACTCCGGACGGCGGCCAGCGAAGGCCAGCCCGGCCCCGTTGGTCAGCACGATGCCGACGCAGGGCCGGTAG
>JANQIU010000107.1 GCA_028281985.1 Alphaproteobacteria bacterium
CGCGACGGCGGCGCTGGCCGCCTGTGCCGCCGGAACCGACCCGAACGCGCAGACGCTGGAAGGCCATGACGGCCGGGTCTGGGCCCTGGACCACAGTCCCGACGGACGTCTGCTGGTGTCCGGCAGCGCCGACCGAACCGCCCGGCTCTGGGACCTGGACGCGATGGCGACGATCGCGGTTCTGCAGCCGCATGATGGCCGGGTCCGCTCCGTCGCCTTTGCGCCCGACGGCCTGACCGTCGCCACCGGCGACTACGGCGGCATGATCCGGATCTGGACGGTCCCGGACGGGCGTCTGCAGCTCACGATCGCCGCCCATGACCAGGTGGTTCGCAACCTGGCCTACCATCCGGACGGCGGTCTGATCGCTTCCGGAAGCTACGACCGAACCGCCCGTGTCTGGGACCTGGCAACCGGCGATCCGGTCGCGGTGCTGACCGGCCATACCGATACGGTCAACACGCTGGCGTTTTCGCCCGACGGCACGCGGATCGCCACCGGCAGCGGCAGCGTGTTCAACCCGCCGCCCGACCACAGCATCCGCCTGTGGGAGACCCGGAGCGGAGAACCGCTGGCGACCCTGACCGGCCACACCGACAATGTGCGCGACCTGGAGTTTTCCCCGTCCGGCGAAGCGTTGGTCAGCGGCAGCGACGATCGGACGGTCAGGCTTTGGGACCTGTCGACAGGCGACCAGACGGCCGTCCTGGAGGGCCACCGTTCGGATATCCCCGGCGTCGCCTTCGTCGATGACGCGTGCGTGGTGAGCGTCAGCTATGACGAAACGGTGCGGATCTGGCAGTCTGCCAGCCCGGGATCCCCGACGATCCTTGACGGCCATCGCGACGACGTCTGGGCGGTCAGCGTCGCCCGAGACGGCAGCATCGCCACATCCGACAATGACGGGGTGATCCGCCTCTGGCCGGCCGAAAGGGTCCGCGCCGCCTGTTCAAGAGCACGATGAACGCCGACGGGCGCCCCCCCGGTTCAACCCGTAAACTGGCTTAGCATCACCCTTTCACCGCACCGCCGAGCGTGCTGGTCAGGCCACGATACATGACAAGGCCCAGGAGCATCGGCGGCAGGGCACCGATGATCATCACCGCCGCGGCAACGCCCCATTGCACGCCACCGCCGCTGGTGGCGAAGAAGAACGAGGCGCCGACGGTCATCGGCACCGCCGCCTGGGTCGTCAGCATCAGGCCAAACAGGAATTCGTTCCACGCGGTGATGAAGCCAAAGATGAAGGTAGTGATCAGCGCCGGCCGGCACAGCGGCGCGATCACCCGGGCCAGGATCTGCCACGGCCGCCCGCCGTCGAGCCGGGCGGCTTCGTCCAGTTCCTTCGGCACCTCGCTGACCGCGTTGACCAGGACGATCAGCGCCAGCGGCAGGTTGACGATGGTCAGGATCAGGCCAAGGCCCAGGCGCGTATCCAGCAGCCCCGCCCACTGGAACATCATGTATAGCGGAATGGCGAAGATGATCAGCGGCACGGCCCGCAGGTTGACGACCAGCGGCAACAGCGTGTGCTGGCCGACCCCGCCGCGGACGATGGCGTAGGCCGCCGGCAGCGCCAGAGCGATGGCCAGCAATGCGCCCATCAGGGAAACCGCCAGGCTGTTGCCCAGATAGGCGTAGATGTTCAGCCGGTCGGTGACCTGCAGTACCGCCCGGTAGTTCTCCAGCGTCGGCGCCTCGATCCACAGGCCGGGATTGCTCGCGACCTCCCGCGGTCCTTTGAAGGAAGTCAGCAAGGTCAGGATCACCGGCGCGTTCATCGCCGAGGCGGCAACGACGAAAACCAGCCAGCGTAGCGCGTTCATCCCCATCGGCCGCTCACCCATCCCGACGGGCGTAGCGGTTCAGCGCGAACAGGACGGCAAAGGACGTGACGAACAGCACGACCGACGCCGCCACCGCCTTGCCGATCGCCCCGTCCTTGAAGAACGTCTCGTAGATGTAGATCGACAGCGACGCGGTGCTGCCGCCGGGGCCGCTGCCGACCAGGACGTAGATGTTGTCGAACACCCGGAAGCCGTCGATGAACCGGATCAGCAGGGCGATGACGATCGTCGGCGCCATCAGCGGCAGATCGATCGACCAGAGCTGCTTCAGCCCGCGGGCGCCGTCCAGCGCCGAAGCCTCGCGCACCTCCGACGGGATGGCCCGGTAGGCGACGGTGAAGAGCAGCAGGGCGAACGGCGTCCACTGCAGGGTCTCCACGACCACGACGGTCCAGAAGGCGTTGCCGCCGGACAGGAACGCCGGGCTGTTCTGGAACCAAAGCCAGAGATAGTGCGGCACCGGCCCGACGAATTCGTGCAGGATCAGCCGGTACATCAGGCCGACCAGCGCCGGCGCCACCATCATCGGCAGCATCAGGATGGCCAGCAGCCATCCGTGCCGTTCCAGCAGCGGCGCCAGGAAGATCGCCAGGCCCAGGCCCAGGAAGCACTCAAGGGCCGCGGTGATCAGCGCGAATCTGAACGAGAACCAGGCGGCCTGCCAGAAGGCGTCGTCCCGGATCACCGCCCAATAGTTCTCCAGCCCGGCGAACTCCGGCTGGTGCAGCGTTTGAAAATCGACCGCCGAGACGCTGTAAACCAGGTCGACGATGGTCGGAAAGCCGAGGAACAACAGCAGGAACAGCACCATCGGCGACGTCAGGACGGCCCAGTCCAGGCGGCGGGTCAGGTGCATCGGCGTTCCGGCGGACAAGCGGGTGTTGCGGCCGGGGACCGCTGTCGATCCCCGGCCGACCGTATCGGACTACTGCAGCAGTTCGGCCATGCCGGCGGCCGCGTTGGCAAGGGCCTCGTCCAGGCTCTGCTGGCCGGCCCAATACCCGGTGAACTCCCTGGCCTGCAACTCGTAGACGCTGAGCGCGTTTGCCGAGGTGCCGCCGGTCATCACGAACCCGAAATCGCCGGCATACTGACCCAGCTTTTCCAGGTCGGGCCGGTCGCCGGCAACCTGCGCCACGACATCGGGCGTCAGGGCGGGCGAGCCCTGATTGCGGGCATAGATCAGCGCCCCTTCCTCGGTCGACAGCCATTGCAGGAAGCGAAGGGCGCCTTCCGGGTTTTCCGCCGCCTGGTTGAGGCCGAGGCCCAGCCCATGGATATGGGTGAACCGCCCCTCCGGCCCCGTCGGCGGCGCGGTCGTGCCGACCACATCGGCCACCGCCGGCGCCGTTTCCGGATTGGTCAGTTCGCCGGCCGCCGCATTCCATTGCAGCATCGCCGCCACCTGGCCGGAGGCGAAGGCCGCGTTGGCTTCGGCGTATTCGTAGGACAGGCTGTCCCGCGGCGTCGTCCCGGCTTCGGTCAGCAGATGGTAGAGCTCCAGCCCGGCGCGGAAGGCGTCGCTGTCGACCGTGATGTTGCCGTCGGCGTCCATCCAGTCGCCGCCATGGCTGCGCGCCGTGGAATGCCAGATCATCATGTTGAACAGCAGGTTCTTCATCTGCAGGACCGTGCCGTAGCGCGTCGGGCTGTCCGGATTGACCGCCTGGGTGAAGTACAGCGCGGTGGCGGCGTAATCCTGCCAGTCCCAGTCGTCGGGATGGACCGGGGTCAGCGCTTCACCCAGATGCTCTTCGGCGATTTCGGCATAGCGGGCCTGGGCGTCGGTATCGGACAGCAGGCCGTCGATCAGGTCCTGGCGGTAATACATGAAGTGCAGCGACAGGTCGGTCGGCACGCCGTACTGGGCGCCGTCGAACTGCATGGTGGTCAGCACCGCCTCGCCATAGACGTCCGCGGCCTCGCCCGACAGCTCGATCGGCTGCATGAACGGCGCATAGCGGCCGATCGAATAGGTGGCGATCAGATTCGCATCGAAGGCCGATGATCCAGCCGCCAGGTCGGTCTGCAGCTTGTCCCAGAACCCGACGCGGCTGAAGAACAGCAGTTCGACCCGGTCTACCACGGCCACATCGGCGCGGCTGTTGTAGGCGTAGGCCGCGGCGCGCAGCGCGGTTT
>JANQIU010000108.1 GCA_028281985.1 Alphaproteobacteria bacterium
GCCATGCAAACTGACCTCCTTCACCAGTCTGCATGGTGAATCACAAAACCGCCTGCAGAGGAATCCCTCGCGATTCAATCAGACGCGAATCCGCTCTAGGTCGGCCTGATGCCTGGCCGCAGGCGCCTACCGAAAGGTCCGGATGTGCGCCGGGCAGCGGACGTAGGTCCAGCTGAACTCGACGTCCGGTTTGCCGCTTTCGTGACGGATAAGGTAGTCGACCACATCCGCGGACACCCAGCTGAGCTCGTCGATATAGGTCTCGGAAATCAGGCCGGTCTCGTCGATCAGGTGGGTGCAGGAAATCGCGTTCCCATCCTGCATCTCGCAGAACCCTGCCAGTGCGATGAACACCTCGTTGAAATCATCACGCTGGAACGAATTGAAGCTCCCGTCCGCGCCGAAGCTGTCCCAGCCGTTGCTGCAGGCGTTGGCCAGCGCATCGGGCGGCACATCGTGTTGGCCGAAATCGAAATACGCCCACCGCCCAGCCAGCGGAAAGGCGTCCTGGGCTGCTGCCGGCAGGGCAAGTGCGCACAGAATGAGGGTGGCTAGGACTTTCCGCATGCCGGTTGCTCCTGAAATCGACGGCGTGCCGCATCAATCGTCTCAGGAGACTGGCATGGACGTCGATGAATGAGAAGCGTTGCCGGCTTACCCGGCCCGGGATTCGCCGTCCCGAGCCTCCGGCGTGGTCAACTCGCGCGCGACAGCACGCCCGCGTCGGCTTGCCGGGTGGTCTGCCGGTCGGCCTGCCGTTTGGCCTTGTCGGCGATGGCGGCATCGGCTTCCAACGCCCTGACCGCCACGGCGACCTGCCGCCACATGTCCGCTGCGTCGGCATCGCCGGCCCGCAGCAACGCCATCTGCTGGCTGCGCGCATGCCGGACGGCGTTGCGTCCCCGATACTCCAGCAGCAACCGGGCCGACGCCCAGATGCCCCGTTCAGACAACATCCCCACCAGCAGCTCTCCGGCGGTGCCGGACGGCGCGGTCCATCCCCCACGGACCACTCGAGCCTCCAATATAACCCTTTGTTTGGGCGGGTTCTATCCATTTGTATGCGTTCTTGCTGCGATGCACCCGGTCCCTTGGCGTGCGCTGGGCTCCAGCGGGGTCAGATTGCAGCCGATCCAGCGGTCCTCTGCCATGTCGTCGATGCCGGTAGGCGCTGCGGGGCACAATGCCGCATGGCACAAAGCGACCTGCGCCCGCCGAAGGTGACCCGGGCGCTGTTCGCCTTTTGAGCGCCCGAAGGGCGTGGAAGAGATGGCCTAGGCCTTGGTCAGGAGCGCCTCAGCGATGGCGCGCCATTCGCCGTCCAGCGCGTCGGCCGGCATCGGGCGGGCCGCGCGGCGGTACCAGTAGCCGGCATTGGCCATGTCGCCCTCCACGCGGTGCAGATGGGCGTGCACCCAGGCGGCGTCGGCGCTGGGGTCGTCCTGGGCGATCTCGTGGGCGCGGGTCCAGTCGCCGCGGGCCAGGTGCCACATGGCCGCCAACAGGGGCGGCAACCCGTCCGGAGGATCAGCGTGCGCCAGCGTCGCCCGCAGCTCGTCGACGGTCATGGTTGCGTCCTTGTCCAACGGCACCGCTTGACTGCGCCGGCAGCATGCGCCGATCGGGCGCTTTCGGCCAGCCGCCTTGCGGATGGGGACCCTCGCCGCTAGACCAGCCGGCGACCGGCCAGCCGCGTCCGCCTGGATGCGGGGCATGCCCGGCAACGGGGTCGGCCAAGGCATTGGGGGTTGGCGCGATGGTTCGACGCAGCGTGGGTGGCCAGGCTGGCGGGTGGCTGCTCGCCGGGACCCTTGCCCTGGCGGCAACCCCGGCGGCCGCCGATCCGGACACGCACCGCGACTGCCCGGCGTGCCCGGACCTGGTCATGGTGCCGGGCGGCACGGCGCAGATCGGCAATGACGACCGGCCGCGCGAGGCGCCGGCCCATCAGGTGACGGTACCGGCGTTCTGGCTGGGGCGGACGGAGGTGACGGTCGGCCAGTTCCGGGCGTTCGTCGAGGCCACCGGCCATGTCACGGACGACGGGTGCTTCGGCTGGACGGGAACCGGCTTCGGCGAGGTCGGCGGCTCGTGGCGGGACCCGGGGTTTCCCCAGACCGACGCGCACCCGGTGGTCTGCGTCACCTGGTCGGACGCGACGGCCTACGCCGAATGGCTGACCGAGCGGACCGGTCAGCCCTACCGGCTGCCAGCCGAAGCGGAATGGGAGTTCGCCGTCCGCACCGGCATCGCCGACGCCGACCGCCAGCCGGAGACCATCTGCCGGATCGCCAACGTGCACGACACGACCAGCGATCAGGTTCTGGGCATGCCGCTGCCGGCCCAGCCATGCCGGGACGATGCCGCACGGACGGCGCCGGTGGGCAGCCTGCTGCCGGCGCAGTCGGGCGCCGTCGACCTGTTGGGCAATGTCGCGGAATGGACCGCCGATGCCTGGTTCGACGACTACGGCACCGCAACAACCGACGGGCGGCCGCGTGCCGGCAGCGACCCCCGCCGGGTGGTCAGGGGCGGGGCCTGGGAGGACGACCTGTCCGTCGCCCGGCCCGGATCGCGCGTGGGGCTGCCGGACGGCTTCCGCAGCCAGTATTTCGGCTTCCGCATCGCCCGGGATCACCAACTCTAGCATTGGGCGCCTGACGCCTGCGGCGGAGCCGGGCCTACCGCTCGTCGCCTTCGGCGTCCGCGGTGGTCACCGGCAGGGCCCGGTTCAGCCGTTCGATCCAGGCTTCCGGTACCGCCTGGCTGCACATCAGATGCCGGGAGTTGCCCAGCGGGGTGTCTTCGAACGTCCGCACCTGCAACTGGGCGAAGTCGGTTCGCAGGGCGCGGCGAACGCTGTCGATTTCTTCATCGGCCAGCAACATGTAGTCGAACAGTCCGACCAGCAGCAGGGCCGCCATGCCGGCACTGTCGCGGTCGCTGGGGAAGGTGCTGGGCCGTTTCCGCTCCAGCATACTGTCGATCACGGTGCCATAGGCATAGCCGGTGCGCGTACCGAAGGTCAGGCCCGGGTCGGCCAGGATTGCCGCAAGGCTGTCGAGGGTGGCGGTGCGGGGATCGTTGGCCCGGGAGAGCACAACCATGGGATGGTCGGTATAAAGCGGGCGCGAAAACCTGGCGAAACCCTCACGCTCTTCCGTGCGGAACCAGCCCACGCCGCAGACGGGGGTGTCGCTTCGCCGGATCGCCAGCAACTGCCGGGTTGGCGGGACATTGGTCCAGAAGTGTCGCAGCCCGCTCTCCGACAACGCGGTCAGGACGGGCGCCACGACGATGCCCCCGGGGGCCGCATCCTGGATGGTGTAGTAGGGCGGGCGCTGATGGAGCATCAATTCGACGGCCGGCAGGTCTGAGGCCGGCCAATCGGTGTCGGCCGATGCTCCCGGCGCGAAACCGAGGAACAAGGCCACCACGCCGCCAAAAAGTCGCCGGCGCCATCCGGTCGACATCGACGCCATGGTGACGCCCCACCCGTCAGCGGTTCTCTACGACTACTTATGCGAGATTAGCATGCGCTCATGCGCGACAAAGCTTAATTCGCAAAACGGTGTTTATTGCCGCAGGCTTCAAAGAAACGGGCCGGCCCTGGGCCGGCCCGTGCAATCCCGTTACCTTCGATGGGCGTCAGGGGACCAGGTCGTCGGCGGTCCCCAGCCGCAGGAACTGGGTTTCGCCGGTGGCGTCGTCGACGCCGTCGTTGTCGACGACCAGATATGCCTGGCCGTCCGCGGTCACGGCGATGCCTTCCGGCTTGTCGGAGATCCAGCCATTGGTGGCCCGCAGCATCGGCAGCAGGTCGATGGTCACGGTCTTCTCCAGCACCGGGAATGCATCGCCCTGGGCCGCCGGCTCGATGCCGGCCAGCGACACCGCCGTCACCACCTTGTGGGTGGCGTAGGTGCCCGGCTGGTTGTCCCGCTCCAGGATGGCAAACGTCCCGTCGCCCAGATGGGTGATTTCCGACAGGCCGACCCAACCGCCGCGCGGCGAGCTGGGGGCGTCGATCGGATAGTGGACAAAGCCCCACGACCCGGTGTCCGGGGCATAGATGCCCAGGCGGACATGCTGGTCGGGGTCGCCCTCCCATTCCCGCTGGAACGCGACGACCACCTGTTCGCTGCCGTCATGCTCCCAGGCGGCCACGCCTTCGAAGCCGTTGTTGCGCATCAGCGCGTCGACGTCCTCGGGTAGGGCGATCTCCTGCTCGACGGTTCCGTCGGCGGCAACCGCCAGCAGCAGGTTGGGCCGTTCGGCATTGATGCTGCCCTCTGACACCACCCAGAAGCCGCCGCCGGCACGCAGGGCCAAGCCTTCCAGGTCGTAGGCCTTGACCTCGCCGTCCAGCGTCAGGGTGACGTAGTCGGTGATCACCGCCGGGGTCGTCGACACGTCGACGGTGAAGATCCGCGACTCCGAATAAAAGCTGTCGCTGACCGCGTAGACCGTGGCGGCATCGCTGTCATGGGCGACCAGCCCGGACAGCGCGCCCCAGCCGATCGGCGCACCGGTCGCCGGATCGTCATGGGAGACGATGTCGGGGTAGACCGGCGCATCGGCCGTGCGGGCGAAGATGGTCAGAGTGGCACGGATGCCCTCGTCGGCCTCGTCGACTTCCGTGGCGACGACGAACAGGTCGCGCTGCGGGATGGCCAGCAGGCCTTCCGGGCCGACCGCGGTCGGCAGGATGTCGACCAGTTCCGGATCGCCGCCGGTGTCACGGTAGACCATGACCACATTGCCGCGCTCGGCGTTGACGAAGATCAGCGTGTCGTCGCCGAAGGTTCCGACCTCGGCGCCTTCCGGCTCCATGCCCTTGTTGTCGGCCCGGCCGTCCGGATAGTGCCCCAGGCGCATGCCGAGATGCTCGTAGGCATTGCCGCTGTCGTACTGGACCGACCCGTCGGTGCCGAAGATGGTGAAGCCGCGGGAGCCGCCCTCGTAGTCGCCTTCGTTGGCGGTGACGAACCGGTTGGTGTCGATCCACGACACAGCATCGGGTTCGCGCGGCACGCCGTCGAGGGAGCTGTTGCCCTGGACGACGCCGTCATCCTCGGTGTCGATGGCGGTCAGGTCGACCGCACCGCCGGCGAAGTGTCCGGAAACCGTTCCGGTCGGCAGATCAACCAGTACCAGATGGTTGTTTTCCTGCAGCGTGACGACGGCGACGTTGTCCGTGTTGATGTCGACATATTCCGGCTCGGCGTCGTCCGGGGCCAGATCCGCCAGACCGGCTAGGTCGACGATGCGGGCGGCGTCGCAGTTCTCCGGCATGCCATCCGGACCCAGATCGATGACCGCCAGATGCCCGGAGGGAAGCTGCGGGATCACGCCGTCGTCCAGATCCTCGTCCCGCTCGTTCTCCACGACGACGGCCAGATAGGCGCCGTCCGGGCTGACCGCGACCGAGTCCGGCTGGCCGCCGACGTCGCAGGTGGCGACCACCGACTGGCTGGCCAGGTCGACCACGGCGGCATGGCCGCTGGGCTCCACATAGCTCTCCGCCGTGTTCACGCCGGCATAGACCATGGCGCCATGGGCGTAGACCGAGGTCGGCTCACCCTCCAGGTCGACGCGTCCCGCCCCCTGCGGGGCCGCGGGGTCGCTGACGTCGACCATGCCCAGGGCATCGCCGGCGCCATCGGTGTAGATCAGCGTCATGCCGTCGTCGCTGGCCGTCACAATCTCCGCGACCGTCTCGGTCGTCGGGTCGGCGCCCGCCGGCAGGTTGAGATAGACCGGGTAGGTGGCAACCCGCTCGAAATTCGCGGATTGGGCCAGGGCCGGTGCGGCCAGGCCGATGGGCAGGCCCAGAATGATCGACGCCAACAGGGCGCCGCGCGGCAAGCCTCTGATCATGGTGATGCTCCCGGTGTTTGTATCGGATTTGTTGGAACGGGCGGGGGCGCCGCTGTTGCGGCCTCCCGAAAGATCCCGGGGCGTGCTAGCAGCCTTGGGTATCGGTTTTGCGAATTTTGGATGACAGATCCATGACATCGACGCGCCCGGATGGCCGTTACCGGGCGGCGAAGCGCGGCCCGTCCGGCAATCCCCACCCTGAACGAACCGCGCTTCCGTCCCGGCCCTGGCGGGCCGGCAGCAAGGCGGCTTCGCTGGTCCGCCGAGATGGGCATTATAGCACAAATATCCGCAATTCCAGTGTGGCTATTCGGCATGTGCTTCCCCCGGCGCCGTTCTTCTGGCAGGCAGGACACCGGGAGGCATCCGCGCCCGCACTGCGGAAAACGGGGAAGTTTTGGCCATGGTCGCGACAGTTATCGGGGCGCCCTACCGAGCCTTGGCGCGGGCCAATGCCCTTGCCAATCACCGCCTGCTGACGGCGTGCGTGGGACTGCGAAAGGGCGAGTTCGAGGCCCCGCGCACCGGCTTCTTTCCGTCGCTGAAGGCGACCTTGAACCACATCCTGGTCGTCGACTGGTTCTACGTCGATGCGCTGGAGGGCGGCGCCCTCGGCCCCGCGGCCTATGCCGACGAGGTGCCGTTCGACACCCCGGCCGAACTGCGTGACGCCCAGGCCGCCGTCGACCATCGCCTGATCACCTTCTGCCGGGAACTGGGGCCCGAGGACCTGAACCGGCCTGTTCAGATCCTGCGCGAAAGCGGGCCGATCGAACTGGACGGCGTCGCCGCGGTCCTGCTGCACCTGTTCCAGCACCAGATCCACCATCGCGGCCAGGCCCACGCCATGCTCGCCGGTACGTCGGTTCCGCCGCCGCAACTGGACGAATTCCTGCTGGTCGAGGATGCGCCACGGCGGGCCGGCGAGATGGCGGCGCTGGGATGGGAGGAGGGCGCGCCAGCGCCAAACTGAGCCGCACAGCGGTGTCGGGGAAACACGCGGTGCTTGGCCTTCACCCGTGTTGGGCGCCGACGGCCGCCACGCCGCGCCGCTTCACGGTGAGCGTTCCGGCCGCAGCCAGTGCGCTCAGTCCGGCGAAGACCAGGGACTGGTCGGCGACCGACACGCCCCGGTCCAGCAGCCAGCCCATGATCGGCGGCGATGCCGCGGTGGACAGGATCATGGCCGAGGACGCCATCGACTTGATCGCGCCCAGATGGGTGACGCCATACAGCTCCGGCCACAGGGCGCCCATGAGAACGATCTGGGCGGCGCCCGTCAGCCCCGTCAGCACCAGGAACAGCCAGCCGAACGCGATGTCGCCGCCGGCCCACAGGACCACGAGGCCAAGGATCATGGGCAGCGTGTAGAAGGGCAGCAGCCGCACCGCCCCGGTCCGGTCGGCCAGGCTGCCCACCAGCAGCGTGGCGACGACACCTGCGACGGCGTTGGCAGAGAATCCCAGGGCAAAGGCTTCGAGCGCCCAGCCCTTCTGCTCGACCAGGCGGGTCTGGTGGAAGATCACCCCGGTCAAAATGAAGGGCGGCGAGATGATTGTCGGCATGACCGCATAGAAGCGCAGGTCGCGCAGCACCTGTCCCCGGGTCCAGTCGTTCGGATTGGCGGTCGGGGCCTCCGATGGACCGGTATCCCCGCTGCGCCGGCGCGAGCGGCCGATCAGCAGCCAGACCAGCGGGGCAACACCGAAGACCAGCGCCAGGGCACCCAGCCACCAGGCGCCGCGCCAGCCCAGCCACAGGGATAGCCCGACGCCCAGGGCGGGAAAGCTGGCCAGCCCGAGCTGGAAACCGAAGGCGGCAAATCCGACGGCCCGCCCGCGTTCCCGCTCGAAACGCCGGGCCATCGCGGTTGCCGACAACAGGCTCATGACGCCCTGGCCGGCGAAGCGCAGCAGAAACAGGGCCACCCCCAGAACCGCGGCATGCCAGGCCGACGCCATTAGGACGCAGCCAACGACCAGTACCGCCGTTGCGGCCAGGCTGGCGGGCAGCAGGCGAAACCGGTCGATCTGACGGCCGGCCCAGATCAGGCAAAGGCCGCTGAGCAGCGTGGCGGCTGCATACAGGCTGCCGAACTGGCCATCCGATAGGCCGAACTCGGCGCGCAAATCGGCGCCGAACACCGCGATGTAGTAGGTCTGACCGAAGCTGGAGCACAGGGCCAGGAGCACGCCCAGGCTCAGAAATCGGGGATTGGCCAGCACGAACCGCAGATAGGACACGGTCGAACCCCTGTCGGCGTTGCGAAACGGTGGATCGCGTTTGCGCCGCCAAACGGATCCTTCAGGTTCGACGGTACGAGCCGTGACTTCGCACATGCCGCCGTCGAACCTTCGAACGATGACGTCCTTATGCCGACGGGCCGCCGTCGGCCCCGGCACCGGCTCGGGGCCACGTCTGCCTTAATCGGTGCGGGCAGGTGGATGGTGGGCGTGCGGGCGTTTCTTGCGTTTGCGTCGTCCGTCGCCGCCCGTCCGCGCCAGCCCTACCAAACCCCGTATGCGGGGGGAAGCGGCAATTCCGCTTGGCCGTTATCTCCAGTCGTCTGCTGGCGGGCGGTGGGGCACGTCAGAAGACGTTCATGATGTCCGGTCTACCCAGACCCACGGTGTAGTGCAGGCCGAACAGGGCGCCCAGTAGGACCGGCTGGTGGATCAGGTAGATCACCAGCGCGTTGCGGCCCAGCCAGCCGAGCGCGCGGGCCGCGCCGGACCCTGTCCGCTCAGGCCTAGATGTCCCGGTTGAGGCAATCAGACCGCGACCCAGCGCCATGCCCGCCAGGGTGAACCCGCTCCAAGGCACAAGCGGGACAAAGTCGTTTGTCGCGGGCACCCGATCGCCCAGTCCCAGCCAGATCAGCCATGGATGGTCCAGCGCCGGCGGGAAGTCGACGCTGCCCAGCGCGAAAACGGCGAGCGCCAGGGCCGCCAGGACCGCCCAGGGCAGCCGCGCCAGTGCCAGCCCGATCAGGCTGGCCAGGGCGATGCAATGCAGGATGCCGAAGAAGATGAAGCTGTCGCGGAACCCGATATAGGTGGCGATGGTGATCGCCGACGCTGCCAGCGCGATCCAGCCGGTCCGGCGCAGATACCGGGGCGGCACCCGCCGTTCAGCGGTGGCCAGCGTCACGCTGACGCCGACCAGCGTCAGGAACGTGCCGGTGACCAGCCGCGGCTGCCAGTACCAGAACGGATCGTCGAGCAGCCGGAAGCTGGTGAGCCCGAAGAAGGTCAGGTCCCAGGCCAGATGGTATCCGATCATCGCCACGACGGCGGCGCCGCGCAGGGCGTCGATCCAGAGCAGGCGTTGGGGAAAGCGTTCGGGTTCGGCGGTAGCGGCCACGGTTGGATCCCTGCCGTCTTGCGTTGTTGGTCCGGGTGGTCAGAGTCGATCCTATCGGGTCACGCAGGTCGTCTTTTCGATCGCTGCATTTCGGCTCGATGCCGGTTGCTTGACCCGGTTTGTCGCGCCCACTAGGGTCGGAGACATGGAACGACTTGGTACAGAACGGCGCCGCCCCTGGAGATTGGCTGCGGTGCCGGCGCGGCGGCACACGCCGGGGCGACTTAGCTGGCGGTAGCCTTTGCCGCCCGTTTGCTGTGTCGTGTTCCCTGTTGTGGGTTTCCCAATGACCATCGTTCCCGGCTTACCCCGATCGTCCCGTGTCGACGTGCTGCGTCTCCGACTTAGCGGCGGCTGCCGGGTCTGAAGCGGCGACCCGGCGGCTGTATCCGCGCCGCGCGATCAAGACACGTCGACATACTGCGCGCCCCGGGCGCGCCGAGCGAGGACAAGATAGATGCTGGGAACGCCTGCCAACAAATACGCCGCCTTCACGCCCATCGACATGGCTGACCGCCAGTGGCCGGGGCGCGTCATCACCGCACCGCCGGCCTGGTGCAGCGTCGATCTGCGCGACGGCAACCAGGCCCTGATCGAACCGATGGGCGCCGAGCGCAAGCGGCGCCTGTTCGACACGCTGGTGCAGATGGGCTTCAAGGAGATCGAGGTCGGCTTCCCTGCCGCGTCGCAGACCGATTTCGATTTCACCCGTGAGCTGATCGAACAGGACCGGATCCCCGGCGACGTTGCCATCCAGGTGCTGACCCAGTCGCGGGCGCATCTGATCGAACGCACCTTCGAAGCGATCCGTGGCGCCAAGCGTGCGATCGTACACCTGTACAACTCCACCTCCGAACTCCAGCGCCGGGTCGTGTTCAACCAGGACCGCGCCGGGATCGTCGACATCGCGGTGGCCGGGGCCCGGCTGATCCGCGAACTGGCCGATCGGGTCGAGGATACCGAGATCGTCTACCAGTATTCGCCGGAGAGCTTCACCGGGACCGAACTGGATTTCGCCAAGGAGATCTGCGAGGCCGTGGCCGCCGAATGGCAGCCGACGCCGGACCGGCGGATGATCGTCAATCTGCCGGCCACGGTGGAGATGGCCACACCGAACGTCTATGCCGACCAGATCGAGTGGTTCCACCGCAATGTCCAAAACCGGGACTCGATGATCCTGTCGGTGCATCCGCATAACGACCGCGGCACCGGGATCGCGGCGACGGAACTGGCGCTGATGGCCGGCGCCGACCGGGTCGAGGGCACGCTGTTCGGCAATGGCGAGCGGACCGGCAATGTCGACATCGTCACCCTGGCGCTGAACCTGTACAGCCAGGGTGTCGATCCGCGGCTGGATGTCTCGGATATCAACGAGGTGCGGCGGGTGGCGGAGTATTGCACCCAGATCCCCGTGCATCCGCGTCACCCCTATGCCGGGGAACTGGTGTTCACGGCCTTCTCAGGCTCGCACCAGGATGCGATCAAGAAAGGCCTGACGGCGCTGAAGCGCAGCAACAGCAAGCTGTGGGAAGTCCCCTACCTGCCGATCGATCCGTCCGATATCGGCCGCAACTATGAAGCGGTGATCCGGATCAACAGCCAGTCCGGCAAGGGCGGCGTGTCCTATGTCATGGAGACCGATTTCGGCCTGCATCTGCCGCGGCGGCTGCAGGTGGAGTTCAGTCAGGTCGTGCAGGAGATCGCCGACCGGACCGGAGCCGAGTTGACGCCCGACATCATCTGGAAGGCGTTCGAAGACGAGTATCTGCCCGGCGCCCCCGAAGATCGGGCCACGGTGTTCGTTGAGCATCGGACGGTGCCAGACACGCACGCATCGGAGATTCGGGCGCTGACCGCCACCGTTCGGCATGACGGCGAAACCCGGGTCATCAAGGGCCGGGGCACCGGCCCGATCGATGCCTTTGTCGACGCCGTCGGCGGCGCGCTCGGGGTCGCGGTCAAGGTCGTCGACTACCGCGAACATGCCGTCGGCGCCGGGGCCGACGCGACCGCCGTGTCCTATGTGGAAGCGCGGATCGGCGACGGCCCGCCGGTCTTCGGCGTGGGCATGAACAAGAACATCGTCGCCGCGTCGCTGGCGGCGATCCTGAGCGCAGTCAACAGGGCGCGGCGCCGACACGGCGAGCCGGCCCGGGACTGAACGGCGATGGCCGGTCGCGTGGCCCCCTGGTCGCTGCGCCCGGCCGTCCCTGCCGACGCTGACGCCCTGGCCGCCTGTCTTGACGCGGCCTATGCCCAGTATGCGGGCCGCATCGCCGATCTGCCCCGGATGTCGGACGGGTGCGCGGACGACATCGCCCATCGCGACGTTTGGGTCGCGAAAGCGGCCGGCCGTGTGGTTGGCGGCCTCGTGCTGGCCCGCGAGACGGGGTTCGTCCGGCTGGTCAATGTGGCCGTCCATCCGGACGTGCGGGGTACCGGCCTGGGCCGTGCCCTGCTGCGTTTGGCCGAAGCGGAAGCGCAGACCCTCGGCTATCGCGAGATGCGCCTGAATACGCATGTCGACATGCCGGAGAATGTCCGCCTCTACACCCGACTGGGGTGGCAAGAAACCGGCCGTCAGGGCATCACGGTTTCGATGACAAAACGTTTCTAAACCTCATTCTATCCAATGGTCTGGTTTAGCCAACCAAAGGTAGATACAATAATTCAATCAATTCGACTTTAAGTAATGAAATCCCGGCATGTCTTGAATAATGCTTCTCAGCTGCCACCAATACAGCCATCATTCGGCACACAATCAATTCTGAATAAAGAATACTGGGGGAATGGCTGATGCCACTCAATGCGACAACGTTTCAGGCCTATGGTCTGGTGGTGACGGCTGAAAAGGACGGCGGCGTCGCCGACACCTTCAAGGGCGGCGCCGTCGCGGGGCGGCATTACGGTTAACGGGTCCGACACCGATTTGTGCGATCGTCCGGGCTCCGCTTCAGACGGGTCCGCAAGCGGGCGCTGGCGGCGGGGCCAGGCAAGGGACGGGACGAGACGCTTTGGAAGACGCCGACTATTGGGCCAACAGCGACCGGCGCAGTTCGCCCCGCAGGAAGGTTCTGAAGGGCGTGAAGGTCGTCTACAACGACGGCCACTGCATCCTTGATTGCACGGTTGCCAACCTGTCGGACGGCGGGGCGTGCCTCGACCTGCCGACTTTCGTGCCGCTGCCGGAAAACGTGACCCTGCGTTTCCAGGACGGGCATGAGCATCTGGCCCAGGTGGTCTGGTCCACCTCGACCCGGCTCGGGGTGCGCTTCCTGCAAGCGGCCGAGGACAATCCCGAAGGGTCGCTGAAATCGGTCCTGCTGGAGCGGATCCGCGAGATCGAAAGCCAGCTCAACGACCTGCGCAACGAGATCGTTACCCGGCTCGACCGCTGACACCATCACACTAGCCGGTCCTCACATCCAGGGTTCGATCTGCAGTTCCGGCCAGGCCGCCTGCCAGCGGCGGGTCTTGGCCGCGTACACATCCGCCAGCGGCAGGCGACGGTTCGGGCGCACCCGCAGCCGCATGGCATCGCTCAGGCCGAACGGGGCGTAGACGGCGTAGCCCGCCGGTTGCCGGGTGACGGCGATCGCCGTGGTACGTGCCGGGTAGCGCAGCACCGCATGCCGGGCCTGGCGCACCGGGGGAAACCGGCAGCCGAACTTCGCGGCGTACCACAAGGGAACCCGGGTCTGGTTGCGGATCTGGATCTCGGCCCGCAGGTCGCCGAACAGGGCGGCGGCCCGCCGGATGATCCGGTCCTCGGCCTCCCAGGACGGGTCGGGGTCGCAATAGATCAGGTCGTAGTCCGCGATACTGTCTTGCGGCGACCGTCCAAGCCGCAGGTTCCAGATGCTCTGCACCAGGCAGCCGGAAACCAGCCATGCGTCGACGCCAAGTCCCGGTAGCCGGTCCAGGATTGCCGCGACGTTGGGGTTCAGCATCGCGTAGCGCAGGAACACCTGCGCCGCGCGCCGCTGGCGCACTTTCGGGGCGCCGTCGACGGCCGAAAAAAGCGGCAGGTCACGACCGGAGCCGGGTTCGGCGGTCCGCAGGGACGGGGTACGCCGCGACCGCCGATCCGGGCGCACGGTCACCCGCACGTCAACGTTTTGGCCGGTTGGCTGTGGAGGGTTGGACGACCCGGTGTTTCGCACGGCGGCTCCAGTACCGTGGGTAGATCACTGTCGTCGGTGGAGGCGTCGACGGGTGGCTGCTCTTCCACCGGAGTAGAATCCGACAGCAAACCTATCTTGAGGCGGCGCCGTGGAGCAAAGCAACCCGTCCGCCATTGACCCGGCGAGACTGGCGGACCGTCGGTGCGTCGAAACGTGTCCTGCACGGCTGACGATGGGCTCGGATCATCGAAGAAGATTTGAAAACAATCCCCGCTTTCCCGCATGAACCGACGCCGTCGCTTGCTGGAGGAATTGGTAACACTTGCGGCCTAAACTTTCCGAGTAACCAACAACACCCAAGTACCATGTCGATGACGCAAGCCATAAAACCCGAAGACCGCCGGGCAGCAGAGCGCCACCCCGTGGACTGGCCGAGCGCCGTGCGCGTCAACGGTCATTTCGTACCATGCCGGCTCATCGAGGTGTCGCGCTTGGGCGCCCGCGTTCGGGTGTCGAAGCAGCCGCCGGTGGGGGCGCATGTCACGCTGGAATTGCCGGAACGGGAGTACATCATCGCCAAGGTGGTGCGGGTGAGCGATGACTACATCGCGCTAGCCTTCCCGGGCGTGGTGGTGATCTCGCCGCTGGTCGGGGGCGACGGCGACCGGGTCACGCAATAGGCCGCTTCGCCGGACCTGTCCGCGTCCGGCCGACACCTGCCTATCGGGATGCCGATTTGCGGGCCGGCAACGAGAGGCGAATGGCGTTGCCGACCTCTTCCGCCGGCCGGATGTCCAGCGCCCCGCCGTGGGTTTCGACGAACGCCTTCACCAGAGCCAGTCGCAGGCCGCCCTCGCCGAGGCCGCCGCCATAGGCGTCGCCAGCGTGGTCCAACGGCCGCAACAGCAGGTCGATATCCGCCGCCGACAGCGAGGGCGCGCTGTACGTCGTCGTGATGACGATCTCCCGCGATTCCATGGCCAGCGATGCCGTGACCGTGCCGCCGGCCGGCGTTTCGGCGATCGCGTGGGTCAGCAGGCGGCGCAACGCCTGGCGAAAAGTGCGGGTTTCGGCGCGGATCTCGACCGAGCCGGGCGTTGCCGCGACGACCGACACCTGACGGTCTTCTGCCATCGCGCGCAGGGCGCGGACGGCATCGTTAAGCTGGCGGCCGGCGTCGACCGGTTCGAGTACCGGAATGTACCGGCCCTCTTCCAGGTCGGCATATTCCAGAACGTCGTCGACCACCGACAGCAGCTTGGAACCGGCAGTCTGGATGTCGGCCAGATAGCCGTGCTGCTGTTTGTTCACCGGCCCCGCGGCCTCCTGCGCCAGCAGGTCCGAAAAGCCGATAACGGCGTTCAGCGGTGTCCGGAGTTCGTGGCTCATGGTCGCCAGGAAGCAGCTCTTCGCCCGGCTGGCCGTTTCCGCCGCCTGTTTGGTCCGCAGGACGAAGCGCTTGGCAAAGAACAGCAGCGACTCGATCGCCACGAGAGCCAGCAGGGCATAGAAGAAGGTCAGGCGCTGGTCGGCCCGGAAGGCCGCCATCCGGTCGGTGACGTCGCGCCATACCACGACCTGTCCGACGGCTGGGCGCTGGGGGTCGCGCATGCCGCGATAGTCGCGAAGCGGTTTGTGCAGGACCAGGTATTCCCGATCGCCCTGCCGGACGAGGGAATAGTCGTCGCCGGCTGCCAGCGCCGCCGACATTGACGGGGAAGCAACCAGGTCGAAGACGTCATTGCGGGAGTACGCCTCGACCAGACAGTCGCAGGCCGGCGTCTCGTCGGGGAACCGGGCGGCGATGAACTCGTCCCACATCGCGCCGTCCACTTCTTCGCGGTTCAGCAGAACCGCGGTGCCGGCGCCGAAAACGTCGTCAAGCCGGTTGACCAGCTGGTCGAACGAGGTGCCGACCTCCAGGACACCGAAGATCTGCTCGACCCCGTCGGCATCCATGTGGGTGACCGGAACGACGCCACGCAGGCCGGAGTAGATCCGGCCGATCTCGAATCCCTGCAGATGTGCCGTATCGATATCCACATCGACGATGATGTGGCGCAGGTCGTCCATCCGGTCGCCATACCGGTCGGGCTGATGGACACGCAGGAAGCTGAGCGAGCCCGGCGTAAGATGGAAATGCACCTGCCGGATGCCGTACTCCGCCGACAGCCGCCGCCATGCTGGTGCCAGGCGCTGGTAGAGCGCGATCCTGGCAAAATGGGCGCCCGCTCGTCCGGGGCCGCCGCCCTCCGCTTCGACGGCCACGGCGCCAGCATGGAAAAGGTCCTTGATCTGTTCATTGTCGGCGATGAAGTGCGCCAGCATCACCATCTTGTTGAGCTCTTGGCCCAGGGTCAGGTCGTAGGCCGCGAACGTCCGTTCCCACTGGTCATGCCATTCCTGATCCAGGGTCTGCTGGTCCAGGTGCATGTTGATCGCCACGAAGAGCCCGTCGGACACGGCAATGATGGCGCCGATGAGAATGAACAGACGGCTTGTCGACTGACGCGGCCATAGCAGGCTTGCCCAGCGCTTCCAGAGAGGCTGGCCGCCTGCGCGCCGGGCGCGGTAAGGCATGGGGCCGTCAAGGCCGATATTGGAAACCGTCATGAACGCCAAAACTGCTTGCTTGAGGTCCGGCGGCACCGGTGCCTGGTTACGCGGGTTGGCGGAATTCAATCAGATGACGGTTAACGGCTGCCTTAATCGGGATATCGTCGTTGGTATGCCGGCGCCGTTGCTCTCCGGTGCGTGACGGCGGCCGATCGGGTTCGGATCGATCGTGACGGCTTGTTCGTTTCGCAGGTGATCATTGGCCGCCCTTACCGGTCCAACCGGCCAGGTCTCTGGCCGGTTGGATTGTGCGGCGCTTCAGATGATCGATGGGAGCGGGGCCGTCCTACGCCGCATGCTGCGGCTTGCGCCGATTGCGGCGGATCGGGGTCACCGTGCCGCCGGCATCGCCCGGCGCATCTGACGCCGGCTCGCCGGCCCGGTACTTGGCGATCGTCGCGGCGGTTGCCGCGTAGCCGTCGGCGATCGAGCGATCCAGGTTCCCGTAGGTCCAGTCGTAATCGATGTGGTGCGCCACCGGGATCTCCACGACCTTGACGCTGCTGCCGATCCGCTGGAGGTGGAACTTGAACAGCTTGACGTCGTCTTCGCTGGTCGTCGCCGCGAACAGCATCACCAGGTTGTTCAGCGCATCGTAGAGGTTCTCGGGCTTGCGGATCTGCTTTCGATCCAGAATGCGGCTGACCCAGACCTCTTCCAGGTCCGGGTGATTGGCCAGCAGGTGTTCGAAGTTCACGGTGTCCACCGTCGCACCTTCGCAATAGGTGTCGCCGTCGATCTCGACCGTATCCTCGATATAGGGCAGCGCCGAACAGGCGCATAGCGACCGGGCTGTGATCGGCGGGTACCCCTTGTCGGGCTTGTTGCAGAACAGCTCCAGCCGCTGGCGGGTCAGGTTGTAGGCGTTGTGGTAGATGTACGGTTTGTCGGGATCCGACAGGGCGGCGAAGTCGATCTGCGCCAGGACCGGGCTGTCGGGATAGAACACCTGGGACAGACCCTTGGTCTGGCTCAGATAGATCATGCTGGTGAAGTACCGGGACACCGGATTGGCGGCCAGCACGCTGTTCAGCATCGTGGCGTTGAAATTGGGCACCGTCCATTGCCGCGGATCGGTAACGAAGCGCAGCAGCTCTTCGGTCGCTTCCAGGATCTTATGGGGGACGATCAGGTTTCGGTAATTGCGCGGGTCCAGGGCGAACGCCACGGTGTTCTGCATCATTTTCGGCAGGTTGGGCGCGAAGACCGAAGCGATGGGGAAACGGGAATAGACGTCCTCCGGCTGGAAAACTTCGCGGAAGAAGTGTTCCGCTGTCGCCAAGCCTTCGCCCTTAGGCGCCTGGTGGTAGGTAACCGCCAGCCAGGCCCCGATACAGGCGGTGGAGACGACATCGAAAGTGATGTCGGGCTCTTCGTCCAACCGCTTCAGCGCCCCGATGCTCAGGCCGACCGCCGGGCCGCCACCCGCCAGCGCTATCGCGCGTTTGACCATGGTCGTACTCCTGTTCCCGGAATGGTTGAAGATACAATGGGGGAAGATCTATCGAACAACCTTTTCCGATGGATTAACAGGGTTGTGCAATCACAGCAGTTAGTCGGGAATTCGCATTTCGCGCTGCTCAGTCCGACCACCGCGAAATCGTTGTGCAGACCTGCGTCTATCGGAAGGGTGGGCCACGGGCCGACCTCCAGGGGCAACGATCATCCGGGAACTGCGTTGATATCGGATGGGTGAGCGGCAAGGCCCAGTTAAAGAATTGAATATACCATCGTATAATCAATTTTCTGGAAATGCGCACTACAGCGATCGGTAGATTGTCTGTGCAGATTTTTACAGCTTTTTAATCCAGCCCTGAGACGTTCCGAACCCAGCGAGATCACCTGCTCCTTGCCATCGTCCGATGGCGCGCCGGCCTGGGCCTTTGGCGTTTCGCGGTGCGTGGCATTCGTCGTGCAGGCTAAACGCGACAATTCAGTCGCCTAAAAGGCGAGATTCTAGTGTTGGAGGTCACTGAAAATGACCCGTATGCTGAACAATCTGCCGGTCCTCTGGAAGATCGGTCTCGTTGTGGGGCTGTGCCTTGCCGTGCTGACCAGCACCATCGGCATCTCCGGCTGGACGATGGTCAAGGTTCGCGGCGGCATCCAGCAGGTCACGGAAGAGACGTTTGCCGAGCTGAATTGGATCGCCCAGTTCAAGCAGAGCATGACCGCCGCCAATCTGCGCCTCTATGAACTGTTGATGCTGGAAAGCACCAGCGCGCCGGCCGACAGTCGGCAAAAGGCAACCGAGGATCTGCATGCGGATGTTGAGGCCGTTAATGCGATCTATCAACAAGGGGCCGTCGTCTTCGAAGATCAGCCGGATATGCTGGCATATCTTGAGGAAATGCGAGAGCCCCTTAGTGTATTCATCAATTTCAAGAATAATATTGTACAGATGATTGAGCTTAATCAATACAGTACCGCAGTGACCTTCCTGCCTGGTGCGCAGAATAACTACTCGGCCGTTCTTGAGGTTGCCGAGCGGCAGGACCTGGATATCGACGGGCGTGCCGAGCGCGTCGGGCTGGATACGGTCGGTGAGGTGAACTCGGCCATCATCGTCGTCGGGTCGATCGCCGGTATCGGGCTGCTGCTGGCCTTGCTGGCAACGCTGGTCGTCTTTGGCTTGGTGGTGCGTCCGATCCGGGCGATGACGGCGGCGATGCTGGACCTGGCAGGCGGGAACGCCGATGTGGCGGTGCCGGCGCAGGGCCGCAGCGACGAGATCGGCGGCATGGCCAAGGCCCTGCTGACCTTCAAGGATAACGCCGAGCGGGTGCGCCAGCTGGCCCAGGCCGAGCAGGACAACCAGCGCAAGGCCGAAGAAGACCGTCGGCAGACCACGCGCACCATGGCCGATACCCTGGAGACCACCGTGCAGGCCATCGTCGGCGATGTCCGCGACGCCGCCCTGAAGATGCGCGACGTGGCCAAGGACATGGCCGGCACGGCGCATGAAACCAATCAGCAGTCGGCGTCGGTCGCCACCAGCTCTCTGCAGGCCTCGCACAGCGTCGACGCCGTGTCAGAGGCCGCCGCCCGGCTGGCCGCCACCAATCACGAGATCAACCGCCAGGTCGACGAAAGCGCCAAGATCGCCGGCGAGGCCGTCGACCAGGCCGGCAAGACCGATGTCACCGTCAAGAGCCTGTCCAGCGCCGGCCAGAAGATCGGCGACGTGGTCGCCCTGATCAGCGACATCGCCGAGCAGACCAATCTGTTGGCGCTTAACGCCACGATCGAGGCCGCCCGAGCCGGCGAGGCCGGGCGCGGCTTTGCCGTCGTCGCCTCGGAGGTGAAGTCCCTGGCCGGCCAGACGGCGCGCGCCACCGAGGAGATCACCGCCGAGATCAACGGCATCAAGTCGGCCACCGGCCGGGCCGTCGACGACATCCGGTTGATCAGCGAGACCATCAACCGGATCAGCGACTTCCTGGTGAACATCGTCGATGCGGTGCGTGAACAGGTGGTCGCCACCGAGGAGATCTCCAACAGCGGCGAACAGGCGGCCAACGGCACCCGCGAAGTCAGCCGCGACATCAACAGCGTCCAGGCCGCCGCGGAGAAGACCGGCGCCGCCTCGCAGATGGTCGAGGAGACCAGCGATCACCTGGTCGCCGAGTTCGCCCGGCTCAACACCACCGTCGACGACCTGATCAACCGGATGAGGGCGGCCTGATCACCCGCCTTTCATGACCGGGGCCGGCGGCGCCCTCACAGGAGCCGCCGCGCACCCGACCTTCACCCACCCACCCGCGTGCCACCAAGGGGCACGACAATCGAAGGAACCAGTGCCATGACGATCGCGTTTGCCTCCCTGACCCGCCGGGTCTTCGCCGTTGCCGGATCGGCCTGCCTTGCCGTCGCGCTGACCGGCGGCGCCTCGGCCGAGGTGGTGCGCAGCACCCCGGAAGCGGCCCAGTCCATGGTCGAACGGGCGATCGCCCACTACGACGCGGTCGGCGAAGCCCAGGCGTTCGCTGACTTCAACGATGCTGGCGGCGCCTTCGTCGACGGCGAGCTGTATGTGATCGTCTGCACCGACCAGGGGATCTACAAGACCCACGCCCACAATGCGGCGCTGATCGACAACGACATCCTGATGGACATCCAGGACGTCAACGGCGCCTACCCGGTGCGCCGCATCGTCGATAGCCTGCAGGCCCATCCGGATGGCGGCTGGGTGGACTATGTCTGGGTCAATCCGGCCAACGAAGCCCTGGAAAACAAGCGCGTCTACGTCGCCGAACACGCCGGCTACGCGTTCGCCGTCGGCTACTACGAGGCCAACTGACCCGATCCCAAGCGCCGGGGAGGCCGGCCCAGCCGCCTCCCCGAGCACATACCCAACCGACGCAAGCGGCCCGATCTCCCGGGCCGCTTTTTTTGTCCCGGCGTCCCAGCGCCAGTCGCCCGCGGTCTGTTGACAGTTCCATGTCACCGTCGATACACTGATCCACATATGAAGCGTTGTTTCATATATGAAACAACTGACGCGTCATGGAAGGTAGGTACCGTATGGGCGAGGAGTGGCACCGGGTCGCCGACGCCGCCGAGGTGCAGGAGGATGCGCCGCTGTCGGTGACGGTCGACGGCAACAGCATCGGCATCTACCGGCTGGGCGACGACCTGCACGCCATGGAGGACATCTGCCCCCATGCCTACGCCCTGTTGTCGGAAGGCTTCATCGACGGCGACACGGTGGAGTGCCCGCTGCATGAGGCGCAGTTCCACATCCCCAGCGGCCGCTGCCTGCGCGAGCCCGGCGGCCGCGACCTGAAACGCTACCCGGTCAAGCAGGAAGGCGGCGCCGTCTACGTGCAGGTCTGAGCATCCCGGTTGGCCGGATCGCCGACCCGAAAAGCGGGGCAACCACAGACCCCGGCAACGGTCGCCGGGGAGGATGGAAACGATGGATCACAATCCGCATCTCACGCCCTGGCGGCGATCGCAGCCCGATCAGGCGGCCGGCAAGGGCCGGGTCGAGCAGCCCGGCACGACCGAAAACCTGGTCTGGCAGACCCGCACCGCACCCCCGACGCCGTATGAGGACGCGCTGGCCGACGCGCTGGTCGCCTGTTTCGAGGACGGGGTCGTGGATCTGCCCAGCCTGGTGGATCGGCTGAACGAGCGGGGCGTTCGCGGCCCCGACGGGCAGGCCTGGACCGCCGACCGCTTCGAACGCGAGATGGCCCGGCTCGGCGGATGACGGCGATGGCCGAACACGCCGCGCGCATCGATTACCGCGCGGTCACCAAGCGCTTTACCCGCAAGGGTCGCCGCCAGCGCGGCGCGGCGGAGGAAATCGTCGCCGTCACGGACGTCAACTTTGCCGTCGGCAACGGCGAGGTGGTCGCCCTGATCGGCCCCAGCGGTTGCGGCAAGTCGACCCTGCTCAACATGGGCTCGGGGCTGTATCAGCCGAGCGCCGGCGAGGTCTATGTGGACGGCGAGCGGGTCGACAGCCCGAACAGCCATGTCGCCTTCATGCTGCAGAAGGACCTGCTGCTGCCCTGGCGCAGCATCCGGGCCAATGTGGAGTTCGGCCTGGAGATCCGCGGCTGGCCGCGCAAGGACCGCCGCGACCGAGCCCTGGACCTGTTGGACAAGTGCCACCTGTCCCACTTCGCCGAGCATTATCCGCATCAGCTCTCCGGCGGGATGCGCCAGCGCGCTGCCCTGGCCCGGACCCTGGCGGTCGATCCGTCGGTCCTGCTGATGGACGAGCCGTTTTCGGCCCTGGACGCGCAGACCAAGATGATCCTGCAGCAGGACCTGGCCGAGACGGTGTCGGGCCAGGGCAAGACCGCCGTGCTGATCACCCACGACCTGATCGAAAGCATCGCCCTGTCCGACCGCATTCTGGTGATGAGCCAGCGGCCCGGCCGGATCATCCGCGAAATCCCGGTGGATCTGCCCGACCGGGAAAACCCGATGGCGCGTCGCCAGCACCGGCGCGTCGGCGAGTACGTGGCAGAGCTTATGGCGCTCCTCGATGTCGGCGGGCATGTCGCCGACGAGGTGATCTGACAACCAACAAGGCCGATCCGGGGGCGGTGTCCCCGGACGGCAGAACGGTGGAGGGACAGATGCGGCGGAGACAGTTCGTTCTTGGGTCGGCGGGGTTTGCCGGTGCCGGCCTGATCCTGCCGGGCGGCACCGGGCGGGCGCTGGCCCAGGGGGCGCAGCAGGTCACCTACCTGTTGCCGGCGCCCACCTTCCTGCCGGCGTTCGGTCCCTGGATGCTGGCCCAGGCCCGCGGCTACTACGCCGATGTGGGGCTGGAGGTGTCGTTCCAGACCGCCCAGGGCGGCGTCGACGTGGCTACCCAGGTCGGGGCGGGCAATGCGGTGATCGGCGGCGCCATCGGCGATACGCCGGTGATCGTCCGGGCCAACCGCATCCCGGTGCGCGCCGTGGCGGTGCTGGGCGGTCGCTCGCTGACCCAGATCACGGCCATGGCCGACAGCGGCATCACCGGGCCCGCCGACCTGGCCGGCAAGACAGTGACGACGCTGTCCTATCAGGACACGACATACTACGCCCTGCTGGCCGCACTGGCGTCGGTCGGGCTGACCCGCGACGACGTCGACATTCAAGCCGCCGGGCCGGCCGGCGTGTGGCAGCTTTTCCTGGCCGGCGAGGCGGACGCCATGGCCGCGGTCCCCGACTGGATCGGCCTGGTCCAGGCCCAGGGCCACGACGTCAACATCATGCCGGTCGAGGACTACGCGCCGTCCATGGCCCAGGCGATCCTGTCGTCGGACGAGGCGATCGACGAGCAGCCCGACGTCGTCGGCCCGCTGGTGCGGGCCACCCTGCAGGGCCTGGCGGACATCATGGAAGACCCCGCCGGGGCCGCCGTCGACTACGCCGCCCATATCGCCCAGCATGCCGACAACGTCGCCGGGATCGAGCACGTCTTCCGCCTGTATGGCGAATACGTCTATCCGGGGCAGGAGGTGCTGGGCGCGATGGATCCCGACCGCCTGTCCCAGGTCCAGGACTTCTATGTGGAACAGCGGATCGTCCGCCGCCGGACCCCGGTGGACGAGCTGTACACCAATGCCTTCGTCGGCTGAGCACGGTTTCGGGGGGACGCGGGACGATGAATGCCACCGGCTTCGGGACGCGGGAGATCCTGGCCAGCCTGGCCCTGCTCGTGCTGTTCCTGGCGGCGTGGGAATGGGGGCCGGCGCTGATCGGCATCCCGACCTTCATCGTCCCCCCGGCCTCCATGGTCTGGGAAGAAGCTCTGTTCATGCTGTCGGCCGAAGGGCTGGTCTACCACTCCGTCATCACCGCGGTGACCGTGCTGATCGGTTTCGTCCTGGGCTCGCTCTTGGGCATGCTGATCGGCTACCTGCTGGGGGTCAGCCCGACCGCCGAGGTGGTGCTGTCGCCCTATGTCCTGGCCCTGCAGATCGCCCCGAAAGTGGCGTTCGCGCCGCTGTTCGTCCTGTGGTTCGGCTACACCATCTATCCCAAGGTGCTGGTCGCGGTGCTGATCGTCTTCTTCCCGGTGATGGTCAACGTGCTGACCGCGGTGCGGACGGTCGACCCGGATCTGGTCAACCTGGCGCGCTCGTTCTCCGCCAAGCGCTGGCACATCTTCACCAAGATCGAGTTCCGCGCCGCCATGCCGCCGTTGTTTTCCGGCCTGCGCATCGGCGCCACGCTGGCGGTGATCGGGGTGGTGGTGGGCGAGCTGGTCGGCGGCAACACCGGCCTGGGCTTCCTGCTGGCGCTGGGTGAGGGCTCGGGCAACACCGCGATGGTGTTCGTCACCATCATCATGCTCACCGTCATCGGCATCCTGGCCTACGTCTCCGTCATTCTGCTGGAGCGCCGGGTGCTGCACTACCTGCATGTCGACCGTGGCTGACCGCGCCATGCGGTTGCGGCCCGCGGACCGACCCCCGGGAGGAGGGACCCCATGACCCAACGCGACCCCGCCGTGGAGGCCCGCCTGGACCTGGGCCTGCTGGACTACTGGTACCCGGTGCTGCCGGACTGGGCGGTGCGGGATACGCCGGTCGGCATCACCCGGCTGGGCCAGAACATCGTCGTCTGGCGCGACGGTGACGGCGGCATCCATGCGCTTGAGGACCGCTGCCCCCACCGCGGTGCCCGGCTGTCGCTGGGTTGGAACCTAGGCGACCGTGTGGCATGCTGGTACCACGGGGTGCAGGTGCGCGGCGACGGCACGGTTGCCGACGTACCGGCCTCCCAGGACTGCCCCATGGCGCGGGAGCGCACCGTCCGGTCCTATCCGGCGGTGGAGCGGGCGGGCGCCGTCTTCCTGTGGTTCGGCCTCGATCCGGCCGCGCCGGCACCGGCC
Organism: Alphaproteobacteria bacterium; assembly: GCA_028281985.1. Classification (GTDB taxonomy): domain Bacteria; phylum Pseudomonadota; class Alphaproteobacteria; order DSM-16000; family Inquilinaceae; genus JANQIU01. The sequence goes on from JANQIU010000108.1 coordinate 24,331, forward strand.
CTGGACCTGCCCGAACAACTCGTCAGCGAGGACTACAGCCACTTCCTGTGTTCGGCGCATTGGCGCTGCAATCACCGCTATGCGGTCGACAATGTCATGGACCCGATGCACGGCGCCTATCTGCACGCGGTCTCCCACTCCATGGCGGAAGGCGACAAAGCGGCGGAGATGCGCACCCGCCGCACGCCCACCGGCTTCATCTTCGAGAAGACCACCCAGTCCGGCGTCAACTTCGACTGGGTGGAGTTCGGCGAGACCAACGCGCTCTGGCTACGGCTGGCCATCCCCTACCACAAGCGGTTCGGCCCGGGCGGGCCGTTCGGTATCGTCGGCATGGCCACGCCCGTCGATGCCGTGAACACCATGGTGTTCTTCTGGCGCGTCCGCCAGGTCACCGGCTGGCGGCGCAATGTCTGGCGCTTCCTCTACCGCAACCGGCTGGAAGGTCTGCATTGGGCGGTGCTGGAACAGGACCGCGTGGTGCTGGAGCAGATGGCCCCCGATGCCCGCGACCAGGAGTTCCTCTATCAGCACGATGTCGGGCTCAGCCGCGTCCGCAAGCTGATGGAGAAGAAGGCGCGCGAGCAGGTGACCCGGCTGACGCAGGCGGCCGCCTGATCCATGGCGTCCGTGATCGACCTGTCCGGCAAACGGCTGCTGATCACCGGGGCGGCCCGCGGCCTGGGTGCGGCGTTTGCCCAGGCGGCAGCGGCGGCCGGCGCTCGGATGGTGCTGGCGGACATTCTGGCCGACCTTGGGGCTGAAACCGCGGCGCGGATCGCCGGCGACGGCTCAGACTGCCGGTTCGTGGCGCTGGACCTCGCCGATCCGGCGTCGGTGACGGCGGCGGCGGACGCGGCGGCCACCGCCCTGGGCGGGCTGGACGGGCTGGTCAACAACGGCGCCATCGCCACCGGCATCGGCGGCAAGACGCTGGAGGAGGTCGAGCCCGACACCTGGGACCGGGTGATGGCGGTCAATGTCCGCGGCACCTGGCTGATGAC
>JANQIU010000115.1 GCA_028281985.1 Alphaproteobacteria bacterium
GACGTTCCAGGAGGGCGAACCGCCCATGGCCAGGATCAGGTAGACACCGACCGACAGGCCGCACAGCGCCAGAATGCCGTCAGCCGGCGCCAGGTGCTGGCCGCGCCCGGTCCGACGCCAACTGGCCACCAGCGCGGCAAACGTCGCCACCAGCAGCGCCAAGCCGAACGGCGCGTGTTCGGCCCCTTCGCCCAGCCAGGCCATCGGCATCGCCGCAAAGGCCCATTCCGGGTTCGGCTCGCCGGAGAACCGGGCGACCGTGACCGAGCCCAGAACAAACAGCACCCAGGCAAGCGCCAAGCCGCCGACCGCCAACAGGACGCGGTTCAGCAGATCGGTCGGCCGCATGGCGACCGGCCGGTCGAGCCCGCGCGACGCCATCAGCAGATAGCCGATGAACAACCCGCCGGCGACATGGCTAAGCCTGAACCGCCACGTCTCGATCCCGAAGATGTTCAGATTGAGAATGTGATAGGCGACAAACACCACCCCGAGCCAGTAGAGGGCGGTGCGCTGCCATCCGATCAGGCGGCGTTGATTACCTTCCGGGATCTCGTCGTCGACGCCGGTGGCAATGGTCCGGTCAACCCGGTCGGATTCGGGAGCCGCAGTCATCGCCTGCACCCTCCTTGCTGTCCGTCCGGCGCCAGGTCAGGACCCGGACGCCGGACGGGGACCGCATTGCTGGTATGGGCCGCACAAGCCGCGACGCTCAAGCGATTGCAGCCATCGCGCGATCCATACCGTCGTCAGATCTCCGGGAGGATTCGGCGGCGCTGTCGCGCCGCCTCCGATCCGTGGTCAGCCTTCAAGGTCGTCCGGAATGTCGTATCCGTTCTCCTCGAACCACTGCACGGCACCAGCATGGAACGGCAGGAAACCATTGTGGACATGGTTTTCAGGCAACGTGTCGGCCGCCGCACGATGGATTTCCATCATCCGGTCATGGTTGCCCAGCACCGTCTGCATGATCTCGTAGACCAGGCTTTCCGGCATGTTGGCGTTGGTGACCGCGAAGTTCCACATGGCGACGGTCATTTGGTCTTCCGCCTGGCTCTGATAGGTGCCGCCCGGGATGGTGAAGGCCGCCACCGACGGATAGGCATCCAGCAGGGTCTGCTGCTCGTCCGCGGACATCGAGAACATGACCACATTGGTCTGCGCTTCCAGCTGGCTGAAGGCCGACAGCGGAAGCCCGGCGGCAAAGCAGAAGGCGTCGATCAGGCCGTCCTGCAGCTGGCCGGCCAGATCGCTGGCACCGCCGTTGCGGACGTCGACGCTCACACCGAACGTCTCCAGAAACCGCGGCCAGTAGGTGCCGGGCGTGCCGCCGGCGGGGCCGACGCCGACCACCTGGCCGTCAAGATCGGAGATGCTGGCAATGTCGGACCCTTCCAGCGCGATGCACTGGAACGGCGTCTGGTACATCGGGAACAGCGCCCGCAAATCCTCATGCGGGACCGGCAGCAGTTCGCTGGCCCCGGTCCACGCCTCGTAGGCGGGACCCATGGTGACCATGCCGAACTCCAGGTCGCCGGTCTGAACCAAGGTGGCGTTCTGCACCGGACCGCCGGTCACTTCGCCGCTGGCGCTGATGCCGACCAGTTCCTGAACCAGGCTCGCCCAGCCCGAACCATAGATGAAGTAGGTGCCGCCCTGGCTGGCGGTCCCGACCGAGATGGCGCTCGGCCAGTCGGAACGGTCCTGGGCCATCGCCCCCCCGGCAACAGCAATCGCCAATGCGGCGGCGGACGTCATGACGGTGGTCTTGATAAGCATCTTCATGTTGACGTGATCCTCCAGATTTACCGGTCGCAGCCTGATTGTCGTTTATTTAAAGACTCGGCGGCCCCCTAACCGGTTTCCGGAAGGGACACTATCAGGCACAGGCACGGTCCCGATAGCGGATTCTTCCGGCAGCGCAACCCATTATGGGCGGGACCGAGGGGCGATGCCGGGTGGGACGGCCCCGCGACCGTCCACCGATGACGCCGTCACCGGCATGGCGCCTCGGTCCCACGCCCTCCAGGACCAGCCGCGCCGGGTGACTCTCAACCGTTGACGTTTCGGTGACCGTGCCAAGGCCAAGCCCCCCTGCGCGCGTTGGGGCATGGCGCCCGCACCCGATCCGATCCCGGGTCGGCGGCCGGGACATCTCGCCGAGCCGGAACAACAATGGGAAAGGCCCCTGGGCCTGATCGTGTTTTGATGGATGTGACCCTTCGTGCCTGAAGCGCACAGGACATGTTCGGCTTAACCAATTCTTTCCAGAGCACCCATCAAGTTTGTCCGGTTATTAGCCCAGGGTTCGGAGCGGCGTAATGTTCAAAGCGTTTTCCATCTCACACCGGCTTATCGCCCTGTTGGCGCTTTCGATGGCGGGCCTCGTCGCTGTGGCGGCCGTCGGCCTAATCGCGCTCCGGGCCAGTCTGCTGGAGGACCGGCGGGCACAGACCGAGTATCTGGTCAGTGCCGCGGTCACCGCGGTCAGCGCTTTGCACCAGCAGGTTGTGGACGGCCGGTTGACCGAAGCGGAGGCGCAGCGACAGGCCCTCAGCGTCGTGGAGGCCATGCGCTATCGCAATGGCGACTACTTCTGGATCAACGACACCGCACCGCGGATGATCATGCACCCGATCAAGCCGCAACTGAACGACCAGGATCTGAGCACGTTCGCGGACCCCAACGGCGTCTTTCTGTTCAACGAGATGGTGGCGGCGGCTGCGGACGGCGGCGGCTTCGTCGACTATCAATGGAGCAAGCCCGGGCACGAAGAGCCGGTCGACAAGATCTCGTTCGTCGCGCCGTTCGAACCCTGGGGCTGGATCATCGGCAGCGGCATCTACATTGACGACGTCGACACCCTGTTCTGGGGCCATGTTCGGTCGATCGGGGCCGTCGGCGGTCTGGTGCTGCTGCTCATCGCCTTCGCTTCCTATGCCATCGGCCGGTCGGTCGTCGGTCCGATCGGCGCCATGACGGCGGCCATGCGCCGCCTGGCGGATCGGGATCATTCGATCGACGTGCCGGCCCAGGACCGTGGTGACGAGATCGGCCTGATGGCGGGCGCCGTTCAGGTGTTCAAGGACAACGCCATCGGCTTCGACCGGATGCGGGCCGAACAGGCAGCGGCGGCGGAACAGGCGGACCGGGACAAGGCGGCGGCCATGGAACAGGTGGCCAGCGCCTTCGAAGCCAAGGTGGGCCACGTCGTCCACGGCGTGACCGCCGCGGCGACCGAATTGCAGTCGACGGCGGAATCCATGTCGGCGATCTCCGCGGACACCAGCGACCAGTCGACGACGGTGGCCAGCGCGTCGGAAACGGCATCCGCCGGCGTCGAAAACGTCGCCTCGGCGGCAAACCAGCTCGGCAGTTCCATCGGCGAGATCAGCCAACAGGTCCAGCGTCAGGCCGATATGGCGGCCCAGGCCGCCAGCGCTGCGGAAACCAGCAACGGTCAGGTCCGCAGCTTGGCCGAGCGTGCCGACAGTATCGGTGAAGTCGTCGGCATGATCACCGGCATCGCCGAGCAGACCAACCTGCTGGCGTTGAATGCTACCATCGAAGCCGCCCGCGCCGGCGATGCCGGCAAGGGATTTGCCGTCGTTGCCAGCGAGGTCAAATCACTGGCCGCCCAGACGGCGAAGGCGACGGAACAGATCGCCGAGCAGATCGCCGCCATTCAGGAACAGACGGGCTCGACGGTCGATGCCATCGGTCTGATCAACGATCAGATCACCCAGATGCGGGAAATCTCGGCCAGTGTCGCCGCGGCCATCGAGGAGCAGAACGACGCCACCCAGGCGATCGTGCGCAATGCCGAGGAGGCGACCTCCGGAACCCGACAGGTGTCGGAGTCGATCGGCGGCGTCACCCAGGCCGCGTCGGAGGCCGGCCAGGGGGCGGCCGACGTGCTGAGCGCGGCACGCGAGTTGTCCCGCCAGGCCAACGCCCTGTCGACCGAGATGCACACGTTCATGTCGCAGATCCGCACCGGCTGACCGGACCACGCTCCGATCGGAAGATGATTGGACCGACACCGGGGTCGGGGTGCTAGACTCAGGCGGTAAGGGGGCGCCCATTCCCGCGGGCGCCGGTGCCGATATCGACCTAACGGCTGCTTCCCGGTCCGGCCGCCTCCCGTCGGCGCGGACCAAGGGAACCGCCCGGCACGACGCGCGGGAGGGTGGGCCATGCCCGGTCTCAGACTCGACCATGTCTACAAGCGCTTCGGGCGGACCGACGCTGTTCGTGACGTCTCGCTCGCGGTCGACAACGGCGGCTTCTGCGCCGTCATCGGCCCGTCGGGTTGCGGCAAGTCCACGGTCCTGCGGCTGATTGCCGGGCTGGAGAGCGTCTCCGCCGGCACCATCCGCATCGGTGGCCGGATCGTGAACGATGTCGGCCCGGCGGAACGCGGGGTCGCCATGGTGTTCCAGGACTACGCTCTCTACCCCCACATGACGGTAGCGCAGAACCTGGCTTTCGCACTGCAATTGACCGACGAGGACGGGCAGCAGATCCAGCGCCGGGTCCGAAGCACCGCCCGGGCCCACCAACTGGAGGACGTGCTGGTGCGGCGGCCCGAAACGCTGGCCGCCGGCAAGCGGCAGGGCGTTGCGATCGGCCGATCGACCATCCGGCGGCGGGACTTCCTGTTGTTCGACGAGCCGCTGGCCAACCTGGACGCCGACCAGCGTATCGCCGCGCGGCGGGAGATCACCCGCCTGCACCGCGAGTACCGGTCGACCGTGGTCTATGTCACCAGCGATCAATCCGAGGCGCTGGCGATGGCCGACAGGATCGTGGTGATGCGCGATGGCCAGGTGGAGCAGACCGGCTTGCCCCTGCAGCTATACGACGACCCGGATACCCAGTTCGTTGCGGGCTTCATTGGCAGCCCGCCGATGAACTTCCTGCCTGTGGTGGTCCGGTCGGCGCATCCCGGTGGCGTCACCGTTGGCTTCGCCGAGCGTCCGGGGGCGGACTTCACACTGCCGCTGGACCGGTGGGACGTTTCCGCCGGCACCGACATGACCCTGGGCATTCGCCCGGAGCACCTGGCGACCGTGTCCGACCTGGGCGGCGGAGGGGCGGATGGCGACAGGCCGGGCATCCGCCTGCAAGCGCAGGCGGAGATGATCGAACCCCTCGGCGGCTGGACGACCATTCACGCGAAGACCACCAACGGCCGGGCGATCGTCATCCGGGAGCGGGGGACAAGCCCCCTGCGATCGGGTTCTCGGCTGACCGTCACCGCGCCGACCCCCAGGATCCGGCTGTTCGACCAGACGGGCCTGCGGGTGCGCTGAAACGCTCGACGCCGACCCCCACGGTCGGTTTCGCAGATCCTACCCCATCCCCGCGTCGGCAACTCGAGCGCCAACCAAGCGTTGCATGGAAGCGGGCCGGCGCGTGTACGCGACTGCCGGTCTAAGGCGGCACAGCCACTGAATATCCAGACCCCACCGCCCAAGTGAAAACAAGAATCTCGGGGCAGCTCGCACATAATCCGAATTATAATTGAGATTATATTGTTGAATATACAACATCCTCAGACGAACTTCGGGGGATGACGACGATGAATTCTCACCAACTCTGGCAAGACTAGTGAGCGCCATGATGCGTAAGAATGACGTTCTTCATTCGGGTGAGCCCGGGGAAACTTGGAAACTTGTTGACCTTATTCACTCCAACGAACTGAGTTTCCTGATGGAGGCCCATGACGCGCTGTCCGCGGCTGTCGCGGCGCGCAGCGGTTTCAGGGGGCTTTGGGCGTCAGGGCTGTCGATCTCGTCCAGCCTCGGGTTTCGTGATGCCAACGAAGCCTCCTGGACCCAGATCGCCGATGCGGTCGAGCGGATGGCCGACGTCACCTCGATCCCGATCCTGGTCGACGGCGACAGCGGGTTCGGAAACTTCAACAACGCCCGGCTGGTGGCGCTGAAACTCCTGCAGCGCGGGGCCGCCGGCGTGTGTATCGAGGACAAGGTGTTTCCAAAGACGAATTCGTTCGTCGGCGACCGGCATCATCTGGCGGATGTCACCGAGTTCTGTGGGCGCCTGGCCGCCATCAAGGACGCCGTTCCAGACCAGGCCTTCGTGCTGGTCGCCCGAACCGAGGCATTGATTGCCGGACACAGCCAGGACGAGGCGCTGGCCCGGGCGCACGCCTATGCCGATGCCGGCGCCGACGCGATCCTGATCCACTCCCGAAAGAGCAGTGCCGAGGAAATCCTCGCCTTTGCCGGCGCCTGGCAGAACAGGCGTCCCCTGGTGATCGTCCCGACGAAGTACCATCGGACACCGGTTTCGGAGTATCGCGACGCCTCGATCTCCACCGTCATCTGGGCCAATCACAGCATGCGGGCGGCGGTTGCCGCCATGCGGGCGGTATGCGGCCGGATCCTGCGCGAGGAGAGCATCGCCGGCATCGAACCGGATGTGGCCACGCTGGACGAGGTCTTCGGCCTTCTGGGCTACGACGAGCTGGCCGTTGCCGAGGATCGGTACCTGCCAGCAGCGCCGGATCCCCGCACGGGATCGCCCGCCCGCCCCCGACCGTACCCGGATGCCGAGCGGTGGCGGTGATGACGACCATGCCACGCCGCCCCGAGGCCCAATCGGACATGCCGGCCGACATCGCAATCGATGCTGTCCGGCATGGGGACTACGACCAGGTCGTCACGCTGTTTGCCCAGTTGGGAACGGCCTATGCCTGCGATCCGGCAAACCCGCGAACCAGAGAGATCTTCAATCTCTATGTCGACGACGACCGCAAGCATGGGTTCGTTGCACGCCTGAACGACAAGATCGTCGGCGTCATCTTGTTCGAGATCACGCCCGTTCTGTCATCGACATTTGCCCACGGCCGGAACGACGGCCTGGCCGTCGATCCATCGGCCAGGGGACGCGGTATCGGCAAGGCGCTGGTCAGGGCTGTGATGGAGAGGTGTCAGAGCCAAGGCCTCGGCGCCCGGTACATGGTCAAGGCCTCGGACCCCCAAGTCATTTCGATCTACAGAAGAATGCCGGATCTGGAAGAGCGAGGCGTCTATTTCTACGACCGGCCAGTCAATTAGTGCGCGCTGCTGACGGGAACATCATCATGAACTATCAAGCGCCGCGACATCCCGATTTCACGATTAACCGTGTTCCCGAGCAGAAGCTGCGGACCCTCTACCGGGCCGATCGGTTCGACCTCATCGACACCCGAGACCGGCGATATCTCGACGCGGTTTCCGGCGCCTATGCCGCGATCTTCGGATACACCAATCCCGACATCTCAAGCGTGATGGCCGATGCCTCGGCCACGTTGCCCTTCGTCCACAATGCGCGCTTCCGCAACGTTTACGCCGACGAGTTCGCCCGGCGGCTGGCGACTTACGTCGGCGACCAGTCCTATCGGGTCTACTTTTCGGTGTCCGGGTCCGATGGTGTCGAAGCGGCGATCCGCATCGCTCTTCTCTACCAGATCTCCAAGCACGGGCCGGCCCGCACCAGAACGGCAGCGCTACGCTACAGCTACCACGGTTCGACCCATGGCGCGCTGAGCGCGACCGGTCATCTTCCGGCGCGCCGGTGCTACGCCGATACCCTGGCCGACGTGGTCCGCCTGACACCCCCGATCCACGCCGCCGAGCCCGCCTATGGCACGCCGGTATCGGGCATGACCGACGCCTGTACAGCCGAGGCAGAGCGGGTTTTGGGGGCGACCGACGCGTTGGGCCTTGCGGCCTTCGTCGTCGAGCCGGTGATGGGCAACGCCGCCGGCAGCGTCGCGCTACCCCGCGAGTACCTTCGACGGGTTGCCGACCTCTGTGCGCAACAGGACGTCGTCCTGATCGCCGACGAGGTGACGACGGGGCTGGGGCGCGCCGGCCCACCCACGGCCTGCATGCTGTCCGCCGTCAGGCCCGACATCCTGGTCCTCGGCAAGGCGATCACCGCCGGCTACTTCCCGATGAGCGCGGTCCTGGTGTCGGAGCGGATCGCCGCTGCCCTCTCGCCGGATCTCAATCTTCTCGGCCATACGCACAGCGCCCATCCGATCGGCGCCGCCATCGGCATCCGTGTCCTTGATCGGTTGGCTGACGAAGAGCTGGCGGAGAACAAGACGGCGATCGCCGCAGAGATGAAAGGCGTGTCGTCGGAAATAGAAGAGCTTACCTCCGTTAAATATGTGCGCGGCACCGGCCTACTCTACTCCGTCGCCTTCGACACCGAATACTATCAGCGGGTCCACGGGCGCAGCGCTTCTTCCGTTGTCTATGATCTTTGCCTGGAGCAAGGGCTGCTGGTCATGCCCGGCACCTGTGTGGACGAAAACCGCGGGGTCCTTAGCGACCACATCACCCTCGCACCGGCGTTTTCGATGGGTCCCGGCGAGGTCGAAGCGATTTTCGACCGGCTGAAATCCGCCCTGAACGGCGCCCGGCCTGTGCCGGCCGATGCGCCGACCAAATCTCGCCCACCGCAGCGCGCAAGGAACTGACATGTCTGCACGGTTTGCCACCCACACCGCCGGGCAGCCCGCGGCGATCCGCGACCTGACGGCGACCCCGACATCCCTGGGCATAACCTGGACGAACGGGAGCCGCAGCGTCTTCAACGCGCTCTGGCTCAGGCACAGTTGCGCTTGCCCGCTGTGCCAGCAGGCCAGCACCGGTCAGAAGCTTTTGAGTATCAGCGATCTGAGCCCGGAGACCCGGATCGTCGACGCCATGCTGGCGCCGGACGGCAGTCTGCGGGTTCGGTTCGCACCGGACGGGCATCTCGGCCTCTATGACACCGCCTGGCTGGCCTTCGAGACGACCCGCGCCCCTGGCGGCCCGGAACCGGAGCACGAGCAGCGGGAGACCGGCCTTCGCCTGTGGGGCGCCGCACTGGCGGACGCGCTGCCCGCCTTCGACTGGAAGGATATTCAGTCCGGCGGGTCACATCGAAACGGCTGGTTTACCGCCGTCGTCGAACTGGGCTTCGCCCTGCTACGCAACGTGCCTGCGGAGCCCGGCTACATCGAGACGGTGGTGTCCTCGTTCGGGCGCGTGCGCGAGAACCGGCTCGGAAGGACCTTCGACGTCAAGTTTGTGCCGGACCCGAGCAATCTGGCGTTCACCGCCAAGGGACTGTCGGTCCACACCGACAATCCCTACCGAAATCCGGTGCCCGGCCTGCAACTCCTGCACTGCCTGGAAAACGCCGCGGCCGGTGGCCACTCCGTCGTCGTCGACGGCTTCGAAGCCGCCCGCGTCCTGAAGAGCGAGGACCCCGAGGCCTTCGACCTGATCACCTCGGTCGAGGTGCCGTTCCGCTACAAGACCGAAGATGTCTGGTTCGAAGCTGCCGCCCCTGTCGTGGCGGTCGACCGAAACGGACAGCCAAAACAGGTCCGCTACAACAACCGGTCGATGTTGGCGCCGCGGGCCCCGTTGGAACGGGTCGGCGATTACTATGCGGCGCTTCGCCATTTCGCGGAAATACTCGAAAGGCCCGACCTGACCGTCACGTTCAAGATGGCGCCCGGCGATCTGTTCGTCGTCGACAACCATCGCGTGCTTCACGGCCGGACCGCCTTTTCCGACAGTGCGCCCCGATTCCTCCAAGGCGCTTACGCCGACCCCGACTGGATCGAGAGCCGCTACCGCCTCGGCAACCGGCCTTTCTGAGCGCGGGCGCCGGAAGCGGCCAAAGCAGGCGGGTATCCACCTTCCCCACCGGTCCTGGAGACCCAGACGAGATGCAAGCACGGGAATTCGTCGATATCGCGCAACAGCAGGGGTTCGATTTCTACACCGGGGTCCCGTGCTCGTTCCTGACGCCGCTGATCAACGAGACCGCGAGCCGCCAGGACATCGACTACCTGATCTCGACCAGCGAGGGCGAAGCGATCGCCATCGCGGCCGGCGCCTGGCTGGCCGGCCGGAAGACGGTGGTGATGGGGCAGAATTCCGGCCTCGGCAACATGATCAACCCGCTCACCTCGCTCAATCACCCGTTCCGCATCCCGACCCTTCTCCTGCTGACCTGGCGCGGGGAGCCGGGGATCCGGGACGAGCCGCAGCATGCGCTCATGGGCACCGTGATGGGCCGACTGCTCGATCTGGCGGAGGTCGCCAACGCGCCGCTGCCATCAACGCCGGCGCACCTGCGATCGAGCCTGCTGGATGCGGTCGAACCGGCTGCCCGCGGCGGCGTCCCCTTTGCCTTCGTGGCGAAACAGGGCGCGTTTTCCGACACCGTCTTGCGCGAGCCAGCCTTTCCGACGGCGGTCAAGAGCAGCGTTGAACCCTCCGGTATGGACCCTCGGCGCCCGGCCCGGTTCGAGGTTCTGGAGTGGCTGCTGGCCCTGGTCTCCGACGAGGCCGCCATCATCGCCACGACCGGCAAATGCGGCCGCGAGCTTCACACGCTCGGCGACCGGCCGCAGCACCTCTACATGGTCGGCGCCATGGGCTCGGCCAGCGCCGTGGGACTTGGCGTTGCCCTGAATTCCAACCGGCCGGTCGTCGTCCTGGACGGCGATGGGGCGGCGCTGATGCGTCTGGGTACCCTGGCGACCATCGGCGCCTACCGGCCATCGAACCTGCTGCACGTGATCCTGGACAACGGCGTGCACGATTCGACCGGCGGCCAGAAGACGGTGGCCCCGATGATCGACTTCGCCGCCGTCGGGGCCGCCTGTGGCTATCGCCACGTCATGCGCTGCGAAGGGTTGGACGGGTTTGCCGAAGGCTTCGCGCGCCTTTCGGAAGCGCCGGGGCCGAACCTGCTGCACCTGCCCATTGCCCCCGGCTCCCTTGCCAAGCTCGGCCGGCCGGGATTGCCGCCGTTCGAGGTGGCCCGGCGGTTCGCGGCGTTCGTCCAGGACACGCCCTCGGCGGCGGCTCAGCAGGCGGGGGCCCGGGTCGCCGGCGGTGGTGCAGGCGCGGGGCCGGGCCGATGAAGACCGCCTGGGTCAACGGCGCCCTGTGCGACCTGGCGGACGCCACCGCATCGCTGCGGGGCGCGGGCATGCGGTTC
>JANQIU010000139.1 GCA_028281985.1 Alphaproteobacteria bacterium
CCTGGATCGACCGCTACGTCACGGACGACGATTTCCACTTCAACGCGCTGGAACCGCTGCCCGACGGCGGTTTCATGGTGGCCGGCGAGTTCGGCGGCATCTATCGGACGCTGCCGGAACCGGACGCCGACGGGCTGCTGGCCTGGGAAGTGCTGGACAGCCCCTATTCGGGATCTTTCTTCGGCGCGCTGGTCGTCGATCAGGCCCATTGGCTGGTCTTCGGCATTCAGGGCAACGCGTTTCGAACCGACGATGGCGGCGACACTTGGCAGCCGGTGCCGACGGGGACGACGGCCGGATTGACGGCAGGCGCCCTGGACCCGTCTGGGGCGGCCATCGTCGTCGGGCTGGGCGGGACCGTCCTGACCAGTACGGATGCCGGCGGCAGCTTCGACCTGGTCGAGCGCCGGAATCGCGAGGCGCTGGCGGGGCTGGTGTCCGCCGCCAACGGAACGCTGGTCTAGCTGGGCGATACCGGCACGATTGCCGTGGAACCGGCGTCGGCGGCCAACTAGCCGCCGGCAGAGTGGGAGCGTAAAGGTGCGGCGGTGCCGGCGAAGGGCCGGTGGCGCGGCAGGTGGGGCCGATGGTTCGTCTGATTGAAACCCTGGTGTTCCGGAACCGGCCGCTGATCCTGGCGGTGTTCGCCCTGGCGACGATCGCCTTCGCCTATGGCTCCAGCCTGCTGCGGATCGATGCCGGTTTCGAGAAGCAGTTGCCCATCGGGCATCCGTATATGGACACCTACCGCCAGTACCAGGACGCGTTCGGCGGCGCTAACCGGGTGCTGATCGCCGTACGGGCGGAAAACGGCGACATCTTCACCAACGAGTTCATGGAGACGCTGCGCCAGGTCACCGACGAGGTGTTCTTCATCCCCGGCATCGCCCGCGACAGCGTGCGGTCGATCTTCACGCCGAACGTCCGCTTCACCGAGATCGTGGAGGACGGGTTCGCCGGCGGAAACGTGATCCCGGCCGATTTCCAGGCGCTGGTGGCGACCGCCGACGAGATGGGCCAGGTGCGCGAAAACATCCTGAAATCGGGCCAGGTCGGCCGGCTGGTGGCCGAAGACTTCACCTCGGCGATCGTCAGCGCCCAGCTCCAGGAAACCGCCCGGCTGCCGGTCCTGGATCCGGATACCGGCCAGCCGATGACGGACCCGGTCAGCGGCCTGACGGTGACGGAGATCCAGCCGCTGGATTACTTCGCCACCGCCGACCTGCTGGAGGACATCCGGCAGCGCTTCCAGACCGACGATATCGACATCCACATCATCGGCTTCGTGAAGGTGGTCGGCGATATCGCCGACGGGGCCGTCGGCGTGGTCACCTTCTTCGCCATCGCGGTGGCGATCACGGCGATCATGGTGTTCGTCTATTCGGTGTCGATCCGCCTGACCATCCTGCCGATCGTCTGCTCGCTGGTCGCGGTGGTCTGGCAGTTGGGGCTGGTCACCTATCTGGGCTACGGGCTGGACCCGATGTCGATCCTGGTGCCGTTCCTGGTGTTCGCCATCGGCGTGTCGCACGGCGTCCAGATGATCAATGCCGTCTCCAGCGAAGTGCTGGCCGGCGGCGACAAGACCGAGGCGGCGCGCAGGAGCTTCCGGCGGCTGCTGGTGCCGGGCGGGATCGCCCTGCTGTCGGACACCATCGGCTTCCTGACCATCCTGCTGATCCAGATCCGCATGATCCAGGAGCTGGCGATTACCGCCAGTATCGGCGTGGCGGTGATCATCCTGACCAACCTGTTCCTGCTGCCGGTCCTGCTGTCCTATGTCGACCTGGGCGAGGACTTCCGGGAACGGTACGCCCGCACGGTCAAGCGGCGCGAACCGGTCTGGCGGTTCTTTGCCAATTTCGCCCGGGTGAAATGGGCCGTGCCGACGGTGGCCGTGGCTGCCCTGCTGTTCGGCTGGGCCCTGCTCGAAGGCCGCAACATGGCGATCGGCGATCTGGAGGCCGGCGTGCCGGAGCTGTGGCCCGACAGTCGCTACAACCAGGACACCCAGGTGATCATCGACAGCTTTTCCATCGGCGTCGACGTCATCCAGGTGATCACCGAGGTCTACAATGACGAGTACCTGGCCGATCCGGCGGCGATGCCGCTGACCGGCGCGCCGTTTTCCGACGATTGGGATGCCTCCTACCAGGCGCGTCTGCGCGACAGCGCCTGCATCGAATACGACATCATCCGCCATATCGACGACTTCGAATGGCATCTGGCCAACGTGCCGGGTGTCCAGGGCACGATTTCGCTGCCCAACGCCATGAAGATCATCAATGCCGGATGGAACGAAGGGCACCCGGCCTGGCGGGTCCTACCCCGGGATTTCCGCGTGTTGGCGCGGGCGCAGACGCCCATCGAAACGTCGACCGGCCTGTTGAACGCCGACTGTTCGGTGATGCCGATCCTGGCTTTCACCGAAGACCACAAGGCGGAAACCATCGACCGGATCATCGCCGCGGTCGAAGCCTTCAAGGCCGAGAACCCCAACCCGGCAGTGGATTTCCGGCTGGCCACCGGCAATGTCGGCGTCATGGCGGCGACCAATCAGGCGGTCCAGGCGGCCCAGTTGCCGATGCTGCTGTGGGTCTACGGCGCCATCGTCGCCTTGTGCCTCGTAACCTTCCGGTCGTTCTGGGCCACCTTCTGCACCGTGGCACCGCTGACCCTGGTCTCCGCCCTGTGCTACGCCCTGATGAGCCTGATGGATATCGGCCTGAAGGTGTCCACCCTGCCGGTGGCGGCGCTCGGCGTGGGCATCGGCGTCGACTACGGGATCTACATCTTCTCGCGCATGCGCCATTACCTGAAGGACGGCATGAAGCTGCCCAAGGCGTACTACAACACGCTGCAGGACACCGGCAGCGCCGTGCTATTCACCGGCCTGACCCTGGCGGTGGGCGTCAGCACCTGGATCTTCTCGGCACTGAAGTTCCAGGCGGATATGGGGATCCTGCTGACCTTCATGTTCCTGGTGAACATGCTGGGCGCGATCCTGGTGCTGCCGGCCCTGGCCGCGCTGGTCGGTATGGTGATCCCGTGGAACCGCCGTCGGACCCCGGCGGCCCAGCCGGTGCCGGCAGAATAGTCGGGGGCGGTCTGGCGCGACGGTGGCTTTGGGAAAGCGCTATCCGGTCGCCCGGGCGGGGACGATTTCGTAGCTTCGGACCAGATCGTCCACTTCCCCAAGGTCGTCCAGCAGGTCGGCGATCGTTCGCTGGCGCCCTGGATGCGTCCAATCGGCGGCGATGTCGGCCGCCGGCACCAGAACGAAGGCCCGTTCGTGCAGCCGGGGATGCGGGATCTGCAGCGTCGCCGTCGCGTGGGTCGCCTCGCCGTACAGGATGATGTCGATATCGATCTGCCGCGGCCCGTAGCGGACGGCGGGCGTCCGGCCCAGTCGCCGCTCCAGTTCCTTGATCGCCGACAGGAGGGCCGGCGGGGTCAGCGCCGTTTCCGCGGTTATCGCCATGTTCAGGAAGGCGGCCTGGTCGGCCACGTACATCGGCGCGGTCTCGTAGACCGGCGACACGCGGGTGACGTTGAGGAAGCGCCCCAGGCCGCGAACCGCGGCCCGCAATGTCGTTGCCCGGTCGCCAAGATTGGCGCCAAGCCCCAGGAGAACGGGTGTACCCAAGTCAGCACTCCGGACCGGACGGTAAGGGTGGTTTCCGGCGCGTGGCCGTGTCGCCCGCGCGAAGGGGTCGGGTTATCGCCTTGTCTTCCCGGAAAGTCGAGGTGTATCGGGCGCATTCGATCGTCCCGTTAATGCCCCGAGAATCCCCACCGATATGACCGCCGGACCGGAAACCACCGACCTTTGGGACCTGACGTTGATCGCGCTATGCCGCCCCATCGGGTCAGCGGACCAGGAACCGGCCGTGGCTGCCGGGATCGCGGCCCTGCTGGGCCTGCAGCAGATCAAGGCGCGGCTGACGGCCGCAGCGGAAGGGGTCGGCACGCCGATCGGCGAGAACCGCTTCGGCCCGCTGGTCGAATCGGCGATTCGGTTGGTCGACGAGTTGACGGGCCATATCGACGGGCTGGGTATCGTGGCCGCCGACCTGGCCGCGGCCGAGAGCGCCGGCGGACCGGCGGCGCAGGCGCTTCAGGCCGGCATCGAAATGCCGCTGAACGCGGTCCAGACATGTGTCGAAGCCCTGGCCCTGGCCCGGCGCGCGATGGCCATGGCGGGGGCCGATGCCGGGCCGGCGATCGTGTGCGGGGCCGAACTGCTTGCGGCCTCGGCCCGGACCATGCTTCACCTCGTCGGGCCGTTGATCGAACGGCTGCCGGCTG